>CAYTDI010000005.1:0-50383 GCA_964436595.1 uncultured Eubacterium sp. | reverse complement strand
CCTGTCTTTGTCTCTGGTCATTCTGCGGACGCTGCTGACGGTTTCCGTCCTGTCTTTGTCTCTGGTCATTCTGCGGACGCTGCTGACGGTTTCCGTCCTGTCTCTGTCTCTGGTCATTCTGCGGACGTTGCTGACGATTTTCTTCTGCATTCTGGCCTTGTGGGCGTTGCTGACGATTTCCGTCTGTATTCTGTCCCTGTGGACGCTGCTGACGATTTCCGTCCTGTCTTCCGCCCTGCTGTGGACGTTTTGGTGCTGTTTTACTATTTTGTGGATTAAAAACAGCTGTAATACTTGATTTTTTCTTTGGACGTTCTGCTGCTTTTTTATCCTGCTTATTTTCTTCTTTATTTGTCTCTTGTGCTTCTGATGTATATGCTGTCTTTTCAGACTTACCTGAAAACTTTTCCTTTACCATAGAAATCACATCATCCTCTATGGAACTATTTGCCACTTTTCCGGTAATATTCTTCTCTTCGAGAAATTTTATAATATCTTTTGACTGTATATCTAATTCTTTTGCAAGTTCATGTACTCTGACTTTTGCCATACTCTTGTTACCTCCGCTATTTAGTTTTTTCCAATAATTTTAATTTTTTCTCCAGGCTCTTAGCAAAACCTTCATCCAATACTGCAACTGAAGCTCTGAATTGTTTGCCTATCGCATGCCCTAATGCTTCTTTTGGAGCATATATATACATTGGAACCTGATAAAAAGAACACATATTGCGAAACATTTTTTTTGTATTGTCTGATGCTTCTTCTGAAACTAATACCAAAAATGCTGTACCGCTTTTTACTGCCTTTTCCGTCGAAAACTCGCCGCTTGTCACTTTTCCTGCCTTTGCTGCTAATCCAAGCATTGACAATATTCTATCTTGCTGCAATGTTTTCCATCTCCTTTGTCAGATTCTCGATTACTTCCTGTGGTATGGCAGTCTTTAAGGAGCGTTCTAATCCCTTACTCTTTATTGCCTTTTTGAGACATTCTCCATTAGGACATATATATGCACCTCTGCCATTTTTCTTTCCAGTTGTATCTAAAAGGATTTCTTCCTCCGCTGTTTTTATCACACGAAGCATTTCCTTTTTGTTCTTCATTTCACCACAGCCAACACATTGACGCATGGGAATCTTTTTACTCATTCTCCTGCTCCTCTTCAAAATCATCTTCATAGTCATTTTCATAGTCCATGAAGTCACCTGCTTCTCTTGCCTGTGTTTCACTCTTGATATCAATCTTGAATCCGGTTAATCTTGCTGCAAGTCTTGCATTTTGTCCTTCTTTTCCTATTGCCAATGATAACTGATAATCCGGTACAACTACTTTCGCAGTCTTTTCCTCTGCATCTGCAATAACAGAAATAACTTTCGCTGGACTCAATGCATTTTCAATAAGCATTGCTGCATTATCACTCCAATTAATAATATCAATTTTCTCTCCACGAAGTTCATTTACAATAGCATTTACTCTGGCACCATTTAATCCTACACATGCACCTACCGGATCTACATTTGGTTCATTGCTCCATACAGCCATCTTTGTTCTGCTTCCTGCTTCTCTTGCAATGCTTTTAATTTCTACGATACCGTCTTTTACTTCTGTTACTTCGGATTCAAATAAACGTTTTACCAGCTCCGGATGTGTTCTGGAAACTAAAATCTTTGGTCCTTTGGAAGTAGATTTTACTTCTAAAATATATACCTTGATTCTCTCTGTTGGTTGGAATACTTCTCCCTTTACCTGTTCATTTTCGCTTAAAATTGCATCTGCTTTTCCAAGGTTAATGCTGATATTTTTACCTACATAACGCTGCACCACACCGGTAACAACATCTTTTTCTTTTCCATAATATTGATTAAATAGTACTTTTCTTTCTTCTTCACGGATTTTCTGTAAAATCACGTTCTTTGCATTCATAGTAGCAATACGGCCAAATTCTTTAGACTTTACTTCTACGTTTACAACATCCCCCAAATCATACTTAGAATCTATCATTTTTGCATTTCCTAAGCTGATTTCCAATGCATCATCCTGCACTTCTTCTACTACGGTCTTTTCTGCATATACATGAAATTCACAAGTATCCGGATTAATATTTACCTTAATGTTATCTGATTTTCCAAAATGGTTCTTACATGCTGTAATCAAAGAATTCTCAATTGCTTCTAATAAAGTATCTTTGCTGATGTCTTTTTCCTTTTCCAGTATGTTTAACGCTTCTAATAACTCATTGTTCATTTTTTTATCCTCCTGAATATTTTCTTGTTATCGACGCATTTATGACGTATTCTAAAAATCAAAAGCTAAACGAATTAGCGCTATATCTGACTTATTAAATATCATTTCTTCCTCATCTTCTGTTTGAATGGTAACAGTATTTTCATCATACGCTGTTAAAATACCATAAAATTCTTTTTGTTTATTGATTGCACGGTAAGTTCTGATTTCTAATTCCTTTCCCATGCTTCTTACATAATCCTTTTCTTTTTTCAATGGTCTTCCCAATCCTGGAGAACTTACTTCAAAAATATAGGATTCTTCGATAAAATCTGTTTCGTCCAGTAAATCACTCATTCTTCTGCTTACTACTTCGCAATCATCTACCGTGATTCCACCTTCCTTATCGATGTACGCACGAAGATACCAATTGCCACCTTCTTTTACATATTCTACATCTACCAATTCAAAATTATTTTCTTCCATGATTGGCTGCAACAATTCTTCCGTACGTTGTTCATACGTCTCTTTTCTTGACATATTCTACACCTCTTTCCATATTCAGTTTTCTTTGCCTCACATAAAATTGAGAGTGGACCAATGCCCACTCTCAAGTCTAAGATTATCGTTGTTATCTTAAATATCTTATCACTTAAATCAAGGAATTGCAAGGGTTTTACAGAAATTTTCCATGATATAATGCACATCCCCGCACAAAGTACGTTTATTCTCTAGGAAAGTCAATACTTTAAATTTTTATGCAAGTACTGGATTTTCCTCGCTACTCTTGTAAATAAAAAATGCTCAAAGTATGATATACTCAATACTTTCAGCATTTTCTACGGGTTGGGCTATTCTAAATAGCTAGCAGCTCGTAGGGGAATCGAACCCCTGATTCCGCCGTGAGAGGGCGGCGTCTTAACCGCTTGACCAACGAGCCATGTTGAAACTCAACAATAAAGATTATATATGCTGAGTTTCAAAAAGTCAAGTACTATTTTTCAAATTTTCCAAAAAATTGAAACAACTTTGAAATTAAGCTACTTTAGATTTTGCTAATTCTGCTAATGTTGCAAATCCTTCTGCATCATTTACAGCCATTTCAGCTAACATCTTACGGTTTACTTCTACACCAGCTAATTTTAATCCATACATAAACTGGCTGTAAGAAATTCCGTTAATTCTTGCTGCTGCGTTGATACGAGCAATCCATAACTGTCTGAACTGTCTCTTTCTCTGCTTTCTACCTGCATAAGAACTTGTTAATGCTCTCATAACAGACTGTTTAGCTACTCTATACTGTTTGGAGCGTGCTCCTCTATATCCTTTTGCTAATTTTAATGTTCTATTATGTCTCTTTTTAGCATTTAATCCGCCTTTAATTCTTGCCATGACTTCTATTCCTCCTTAACTTATTCTTACAAATATGGTAAAATCTTCTTCATATTCTTAACATTAGTTGCATCTGTCATTGCTGCTTTTCTTAAGTTTCTCTTAGTCTTAGTAGACTTCTTTGTTAAGATATGTCTCTTATAAGCTTTATTTCTCTTTAACTTTCCTGTACCTGTCACTTTGAAACGTTTTGCTGCTGCTCTGCTTGTTTTAATTTTTGGCATTTTTGTTTCCTCCTTAAATCCTGTTTATTTCTTTTCCGCAAGCACCAAACTGATACTGCGGCCTTCTAATTTAGGTGCCTTTTCCACTACTGCAACATCCGATAAAGTTTCTGCGAACTCATCCAGAATGTGCTTACTGCTCTGCATATGAGCCATTTCTCTTCCGCGGAAACGCAATGTTATCTTTACCTTATTACCTTTAGCAATAAACTTTCTTGTTGCATTAATTTTTGTATTCAAATCATTGGTTTCAATGTTTGGTGATAAACGGATTTCCTTTACCTCAACAGTTTTTTGCTTCTTCTTGGCTTCCTTTTCTTTTCTAACAAGCTCGTATTTGTACTTGCCATAATCGATAATCTTACATACCGGTGGCTTTGCAGTCGGGGCGATTTTTACTAAGTCAAGCTCTGCCTCTTGCGCAAGCTTTAATGCCTCTCTTGCAGACATAATGCCAAGCTGATCTCCGTTCTCGCCAATCAAACGAACTTCCTTATCTCTGATTTGTTCATTAATCATTAACTCGCTAATGGTTTTGCACCTCCAAAAATTAATATAAATAAAGTGGATAGGCAGACTATCCACTAATATTCAAATACTTTCGTATCTTTCATCGAATATAAACCATTAGTCACGCAATTGTGCTAAGGTGAGAGTGGATACTCTACTTTGTTTTCTCTTACAACTCCATTACTTTACCACACCTTTTTGCTATCGTCAAGTGTTTTTTTCTATTCTTAACGAAACGATAAAAAAACTCAACTTATATACAAAGGAATGTTGAAATAGAATTGACGTATAAACCCAAGTTGACGTACAATTGTCTTGTATATTTTAATACTAAAATTTGTACAATGCAAGGAGGAACTAACATGGAATTTCAAAATGTATTAGAACAAAGAAGAAGTGTTCGCCAATATACGGCTCAACCTGTAGAAAATGAAAAAATTCACGAGATAATTCAAGCTGCAACGCTTGCCCCGTCTTGGAAAAATTCACAGGTAACCCGCTATTATGTAGTACAAGATTCAAAAAAGCTCTCCGAGGTAACTGCAACCCTCCCAGAATTTAATCAAAAAAATATTATCAATGCGCCTGTCTTAATCATTCCTACGATTGTATTAAATCGTTCCGGCTTTGAAAGAGATAGTTCGCCAACAAATGAACTTGGAAATGGTTGGGGATATTATGACTGTGGCATGCACAACATGGCTATGTTATTAAAAGCAACCGAACTTGGTCTTTCTACCCTTGTTATGGGAATTCGTGATGCAGAAAAAATAAAAGAAATTCTTGACATCCCTGAAAATGAATCTGTTGTCAGTGTTATCAGTGTAGGTTACAGTGATGCTACTCCTGATATGCCAAAAAGAAAAAACGTTGAGGAGATTGCACAGTTCTTATGATTGACTTACATACTCACTCCACAGAATCGGATGGTACACTCACTCCGCAAGAGTTAATGCAATTAGCCAGCGATAGCGGTCTTTCTGCGATTGCACTGACAGACCACGATACCGTAGGCGGTCTTTCCAAGGCAAAGCCCATTGCGGAAAAATTAGGAATTGAACTAGTACCCGGCATTGAACTTTCTACTGATTACAATGGTACGGAAGTTCATATGCTTGGATTCTATATTGATGATACCAACCCTGCCTTTCTCAAAAAGCTGCAGGAGTTTATTGACAGCCGTAATCTTCGTAATGAAAAAATGGCATTTTTACTTCAAAAGGAAGGCTTCTCTGTTACCTTAGAAGATTTATATCAGGAATATCCGGATAGTGTCATTACCCGTGCACACTTTGCACGTTACTTAGTAGAACACAACTTTGTGAAAGACCGAGATACCGTTTTTCGAAAATACCTTGGTGACAACTGTCGTTGCTATGTTCCAAGAGAAAAAATCTCTCCCTTTGAAGCAATTGACTTAATCCATCTTGGCGGTGGTCTTGCATTTTTCGCACATCCTGTACTCTGTCATATGAATCACGACAGACTGCGTTTTTTCGTACGGGATTTAAAGGCTGCCGGTCTTACCGGAATGGAGGCTGTTTATTCTATGAACTCTCCGGGTGATGAACGAAATATGAAAAAACTTGCCCAAGAATTTCATTTACTTATCAGTGGTGGTTCTGATTTTCACGGTGAAAATAAACCCTACATTCACCTTGGAACAGGAAAAGGAAACTTAAAAATCCCCGATAGCATATTAACTGATATTAAGGCAGAAAAAGCAAGAGTGTCCCAAAAGTCTTAACCAGACTTAAGGGACACTGCTCGTGCGCAGAACAAAAGATGTGCTATATCAGAAACTAGGTCACGAAAGTGTACGAAGCACACTTTTGTTCTCAATTCAATTCAAGATAAATTTTTTAATTACTTCTGCTACTGCTCCATGCTGATAATCATGCTCCGTAATGTAATCAGCCACTTTTTTTAATTCATCCATTCCATTTTTCACAGCAACACCAATCTGTGCTTTTTGAATCATGGAAATATCGTTTCTTGCATCTCCTACTGACACTGTATTTTCTATTGGTATATTCAAAAATTCTGATAGGTACTGTACTCCCATTCCTTTGTTCACATCTTTGGGACAAAATTCCAAATATTCATCATTAGAAATAAAACAGTTACAGTATTTTTCCATATGCGGATGCTTGCTTTGCAGCTTTTTTCTAAACTCTTGCAAAGTATTCATACCATCAAGACTAATGGCTACTACTTTATTCGGCTCTTTTTCCAAACAATAAAAAACATCCGGTACCAGCTTATACTCCATTTGTGTCCACTGTAAATAAAATTCCAGTTCCTCGGTATGCTCTTTTGTCAAAATGTGGTTATTCTGATAAGTCTGAACATAAATACCTTCTCTATCTGCTTCGTCTAAAATCTCTCTTACTACTTCTAAGGGAAGTGTACGTTCTATTAAAATACGGTCTGCCGCACAATCATAGATAACCGCACCGTTAAATGCCGCCATATAACACCCTGACATGGTTAAACCTAAATCTTTTATCACATTTCTTCCAATTGCAATTGGCTTTCCGGTCACTGCCACAAAATAGTGCCCCGCTTCTAGCATTTTTATAATTGCCTCTCGATTCTCCTTAGAAATGGTTTTATCCGGATTGACTAATGTATCGTCTACATCAGAAAATAAAATTTTACTTCTCATGCTTTTACCCCTCTCGTCTCATTTTTCTTTTGTTTTTATTCTATCGGCTCTGCTGGTATAAACACTCTTTCCTGATAAATGTTTTTCTGTTTTGGAATTGCCTTTTTGGCTTCTTTACAAAACTGCTCTTGAGAATTTACCAATCGCTTGCCTCTTTTATCTATTTTAGCATATTCACCATTGCTTTGTAAGACATGGGCTTTGGTATTGTCTTCCAGCTGAGTATTTAAAATATGTTTTATTTCTTCCATCAAACGCTCATTTTCTACCGGGAAAAGTATTTCTACTCTTCGATCTAAGTTACGCGGCATCCAGTCTGCACTTCCCATATAGATTTCTTCCTGTCCATTATTGTGAAAATAAAAAATTCTACTATGTTCTAAGAAATTTCCCACAATGGATTTTACGGAAATATTTTCACTAATTCTCGGTATTCCCACTCTCAGACAACAAATTCCTCGCACTACCAGTTCAATTTTAACTCCGGCAGCTGAAGCTTCATATAATGCTGCAATAATCTCCCTATCGCACAAAGAATTCATTTTTGCTTTGATAAATGCCTCTTTTCCTTCCTGCGCATATTTTGTTTCACGCTTTATCAGTTTTAAAAATTTCTTTCTTAACCAAATCGGAGCTAACACTAACTTATTCCAACTTAATGGTTCCGAATAACCGGACAACATATTAAATACCGCAGTTGCATCTTCACCGATTGCTTCAGAACAAGTAAACATTCCTAAGTCTGTATACAGTTTCGCAGTAGAATCATTGTAATTTCCAGTTCCTAAATGCACATATCTGCGAATACCATCTTCTTCTCGCCGTACTACCAAAGCAATTTTACTATGTGTCTTAAGTCCTACTAATCCATAAATTACATGACACCCTGCCTTTTCAAGTTTCTTCGCCCACACAATATTATTTTCCTCATCAAATCTGGCTTTTAACTCTACTAATACAGATACCTGCTTTCCATTTTCCGCTGCCTGCGCTAAAGATGCAATAATTGGTGAGTTACCACTAACACGATATAACGTCTGCTTAATGGCAAGTACATTCGGGTCTACGGATGCCTGTCGAATAAAATCTACTACCGGGTCAAAAGTCTGATATGGATGATGCAGTAAAATATCTCCCTTACGAATCTCCTCAAAAATATCTTCTCCCGGTACAATCTGAGGTACACGCTGTGGTTTATACGAAGCATAACGCAAATCATCACAGTCTTCCAATCCATACATTTTCATTAAAAATGTTAAATCCAACGGTCCTCCGATTTTATAAATTGCCTCCTGTTGAATATGCAGTTCTTCCTTCAAAATATTAAGCAGTCGCTTATCAATCCCATCTTCTACTTCCAAACGAATAACTTCGCCCCACTGACGTTTCCGAAGCTGTTTTTGAATCTCCTGTAATAAATCCTCTGCTTCGTCTTCATCAATACTCAAGTCTGCATTTCGCATGATTCGATATGGATAAGCACACAAAACATCATAGTTTAAAAACAGTTGATTAATATTTCGCTCAATTATCTGCTCTAATAAAATAAAGCTGCGCATTCCATCTTTCCTTGCCGGAATCTGAATAATTCTGGAAAGGACGGAAGGTACCTGTACCGTAGCAAATTCTACTTCTCCATTTACATCCCCTTTCTTAGAAAGTAATGCGGCTATATTTAACGTTTTATTACGAATAAGTGGAAAAGGTCTTGAAGCATCCACTGCCATTGGCGTTAATACCGGATATACATTTTCTTCAAAATATCGGTCTACATATTCTTCCTGTTTTTTAGTTAAATTTTCAAATTGGTCTATAATCTCAATTCCGTTAGTTTTCATCAATGGAACCAAAGAACGATTATAAGTAGAATATTGTGCCTCTACTAATGCCCTTGTGTCTTTATTTATAGCCTCTAATTGCTCTATTGCTGTCATTCCTGCAATATCTTTTTTCTTATATCCTGCATGCACCATATCCTTTAGTGATGCCACACGCACCATAAAAAATTCATCCAAATTTGAAGATGTAATACTAACAAATTTCAAACGCTCTAATAATGGAATTGACTTATCTCTTGCTTCATTTAACACACGCCCATTAAACTTCAGCCAACTTAATTCTCGATTCTCATAATATTCTGATTTTAAGTAGTCCTTCTCCATAATGACACCTCCCTATCGAAAAACTCTCTTTTCCTTTATCGTTGGTTTTACACTGAATATTTCTTCAAATGAATCTGCATAGGTAGAAAATAAACCTTTTTCTAACACAATACTTTCCATTGCTTCCACTGTAATCACCAATTCTTTTTCCCTCAATGTGGCTTTTACATTTTTAAACTTCTGCTTATGGCTTCTATCCATTGCATTGGAAATTTTTAAAATAGCTGCTAGTTTTGCCACTATCATATAGCTTTCCTGATCCATCTTATCCATCATTTGTTCATACGGAGGTAATGGATGTGAATTATACTTCACCGTACTAGCCACAATTTCCCTTTCTAAATGAGTCATACCTATAATCTCGGAAGCCATAATAATCTGATAGGAACATTCTGACTGATTAACCAAACTAATATATCTTCCACAATCATGCAGCATAGCTGCTGTTTGCAGCAAAAGCCGCTCTCTTTCTTTCATACCATGTACTTTCTTCATAGCATCAAAAATAGTCAATGACATATTCATAACAGCTTCTGTATGTTTGGAATATCCTCGATAACGTTCTGCCAAATTCCGTGCAGCAGAAAGAATATCTTCATCAAAATTATGTTCGAAACGAATCATCTTATGCTTTTCAGCATAGTCATATGCAATGCCGTCACTAATATTTACCCCCGGCACCCATATGTATGGTGCATCTACTTCTTCTATCAATCGCTTATACAACACTACTGACGGCAGTATCAACTGATCATGCTCATTGGTAAGATTTAATTCTTTTGCAATTTCTTCTGGAGATTTTTTGCTTAGTTTATTTAACAACTTTATAAATCGCTCTGTTTCAATACTTCCGTCTGGTTCTCGCTTAGAAACTCCTTTTACGATTTCACCAATATAATCTCCTATCATGATAACATATTTTATATCTTTTTTCGTTAAATATAACCTTTTAAAGATATCTAACTCTTTATCAATTAATTCCTGTATTTGAGTTTCATAATGAGATACTAAATTTTCAATTCCGGAAAGTTTCTCTCGGATACGCATGATTCCTAATACAATATGCTGAGTAGTGATTGCATTTCCCTGCCAGAACAGCGTTGCCTGCATACTTCCACCGCCTACATCTACTACTGCAGCTCCTTTTTGAATCATTTCTTCAAATTCAGGCATTGCAGCAAGTGACTTATACCCCATGAAACGATGTTCTGAATTGCTAAGTACAGTTACTTTTATTTTAGTACGAAGACGAATTTGGTCTAAAATAAATAATTCATTACTTACATCATGTACCATATTTCCTGCATAGGCTGCATAGGCATCTACTTTGTATCCTTCCATAATTGTATGGAATTCTTTTAACACCTCACAAAGTTCCTCTACTAATTCATAACCGATAATTCCCTTTGTGTACGCATCCCTACCTAGCTCCACTCTGCTTCGCACATAATCGATGGAACGGATTTTTTTACGGGCAGAAATTTCAAATATCTTTAAACTCACTTCATAAGAACCAATGTAAATTGCTGCAAATGTTGTAATTTTCATACTTCTCCTTTCTCTTGATATTGTAAAATTATTGTTTCCCTAATAAATAATTGATAAATTGCTGTGCGGTTCTTCCTGACAATCCTCCATGACTTAACTCCCATTTATTTGCTTCTGCCAAAAGTTCTTCTTCCGGCATTTGTACCTGATACTTTTCAGCCAAGGTTTTTACAATATTTTGGAATTGCTTCTTATCCGGTGCTCCGAAGTAAATTGTAACACCAAATCTTGCCACTAAGGACAGCTTTTCCTGCACTGTATCGTTGGTATGTAAATCATTATTCCGTTCTTCTTTATCCTTAAATGTTTCCCGAATCAAATGACGTCTGTTGGAGGTTGCATAAATCAATACATTGTCCGGTTTCTTTTCTAATCCGCCTTCAATGACTGCTTTCAAATATTTATACTCGATTTCAAATTCTTCAAAGGACAAATCATCCATATATATGATAAACTTATAGTTTCGATTCTTAATTTGTGCAATAACGGAATTTAAATCCTGAAACTGATGTTTGTAAACTTCTATCATACGAAGTCCCTGTTCATAATACTGATTGATAATTGCCTTGATGCTGGTGGACTTTCCTGTTCCTGCATCACCAAACATTAAACAGTTATTTGCCTGTTTCCCCTGTACAAATGCTTCTGTATTATCAATTAACTTCTGCTTTGCGATTTCATAGCCTACCAAATCATCCAAATGTACATGAGCTATATTGGTAATCGGTACAATCTTTGCCTCCTGCTCTCCATGTTCAATTCGAAATGCTTTATGTAATCCCAGTTTTCCTACTCCAAAATCTTTATAGAAATCTGTTACGGCATCCTTAAATTCTTCTGTACTGGCTGTTTCTTCCAGACGTCTGCTCAAATTACAAATACGATCACGGATTCGATGATTGAAAATCTTTCCTGTTCCCTCTGTTCTGGTATAATTTTCTAATATTGGCATACATTCTGTTCCAAGAACCGCCTCTACCTGATTCAAATCAAACTCAAACAGTTCCCGAAAAATCTCAAAGTCATGTAATGCAAGCTGATTAATACTTCCTTCTATTTTTCCCTTAATCTCACAAGCCTTACTATAAGCATTTTCATTATTTACCAATAAATATGTCAAATAATTATGCCAAAGATTTCCCTCAAATCCGTGACTTGCCGCTAATTCGATTAATTCATGGAAACATTCATACCACAAAGCTCTTACATCTTCTTTATTATAATAATCATTCTGGAAGTTTTCTATTACCCATGCAACATCATAAAATACTTCTTCCTGATTAAATTCTTTGTATAAAATCAAATCCTTCGTACTTTTCATTTTATTACCTTCTTTGCTTTAATAATTTCCTAATATTTTTACGGCACTTGCTTCTTCGCTTAATCCCTTTAATGCATTCTGTACCGCTCCATCCGTAAGCTTTCCTTCAAATTCTACAAAGAAACGATACTCAAAGCTCTTATCCTTAATTGGACGTGACTCAATCTTAACCATATTGATATTGTTAAAAATAAAGTGAGATAACATCCGATATAAGGAGCCGCTTTCATGTGGAATTTCAAAACAAATACTTATTTTTTTTGCTTCTTGAGTATATACCTTTTTCGCAGTTACTATGATAAATCTAGTACTATTATCTGCACTGTAATTAATGTGTTCTTTTAAAATTTTCAGATTATATAATTCTGCATTGATTGGACTTGCAATGGCTGCCTGATTCTTCTTGCCCTCCATGCTTACTTTTTTGGCTGATACTGCATTATTTGCTAATCGAATCTGCTCCCAATCTCTGTGTTCATTTAAAAAGTCTACACTTTGTAAAAATGATTGTGGGTGCGAATATACACAGGTAATGTCGGACAGCTCTGCTTCCGGCACTCCCAGCAAGGCATGTTCTATCTTGATTGTCTGTTCTGCCACAATATAATTGTCATATTCTACTAATAAATCATAGTTTTCGCTTACAATTCCTGCGGAAGAATTCTCTATGGGTAGCACTGCATAATCTGCCTGCCCATTCTTAATCGCTTCCATGGCATCCCGCCATGTATCTACATGAAAATTATCTGCATTTTTTCCGAAGTAAGCCTGCATTGCAAGCTGACTATATGCTCCCTCTACTCCCTGATACACAATTTTTGCATTTTCAAATGGAAGCTTATCTACTAATTCAAATTCTATTTTTTCTCCCAAACCACGACTGACTAAAAGCTGATATTGACGTTTACGGCTCATAGCCATAATCTGCTCAAATAATTCCCGCACTCCGTAACGATTCTTTTCATCCTTTACCTGTGCTTCTGCTCTGTCTAACTTTTCTTTTTCACGCTGTTTATCTAATACTTGTTTTCCGGTGGAAATCTTATACTCTGCCACTTCCGTAGTAAGTTCCATTCTTTTTTCATATAATTCTATAATCTGACTGTCTATATCATCAATTTCTTCTCTAATTTTTATTAAATCTTTCAATACGTCACATCCTTAAAGTGTTTTTTATTATCATATAACAACTATAACGGAAAAACAAGTTTTCCGGCAGATTTTACATTCATTTTACTTTTAAAAATCAAACAACGACAACTGATTTGACTCTGGTAAATCTCCTAAAATCCCCAAATCATCCATCAAATCAATGACTGTTTTTGATACCTTAGTTCTCTGTCTAAAATCATCCTTTGACAAGAATTTTCCGTCTTTTGCAGCTTCAACCACCGCATCTGCTGCTTTATCTCCCAGTCCCTCGATAGAATCTAAGGATGGCATAAGCTTTCCGTCCATAATCTGAAATGTATGTGCCTTTGCTGTAAATAAATCAACCGGCACAAATTCAAATCCTCTTGCGTACATTTCTTGTACAACTTTCATGTCTTTGTAAGTATCCTGCTCTTTTTTACTTAAAATATCCTTACGTCGCTCATAATCAGCCATAAAGTAATTAAGCTTATCCTTGCCCTGACACATCAGTTCATAATTAAATGACGTTGCACGAATACTGAAAAACGCTGCATAATAAGCAAGTGGGTAATATACTTTGCAATAAGCAATACGCCAAGCCATCATTACATATGCCGCAGCGTGTGCCTTTGGGAACATATATTTAATCTTTTTACAAGACCAAATATACCAATCCGGCACTCCATGCTCTGTCATAACTTCTTCCCACTCCGGTTTTAACCCTTTTCCTTTTCGAACACTTTCCATAATGGTAAAAGAAAGCTCACTTTCAATTCCCATGTTAATCAGATAAATCATAATATCATCACGGGTACAAATTGCGGTAGAAATAGTTGCCTTTCCCTCTTCAATCAAGGTCTGAGCATTTCCTAACCACACGTCCGTACCATGAGACAGACCGGAAATACGAATCAAGTCTGACAATGATTGCGGCTTTGTGTCAATTAACATCTGAATAACGAAATCTGTACCAAACTCCGGTATTCCCAAAGACCCTAAAGGACAGCCGCCAATATCTGCAGGTGCAATCCCAAGCGCTTCTGTACTTTGGAACAGAGACATTACTTTTTTATCATCCAATGGAATCTTTTGTGCATCAATTCCTGTTAAATCTTCTAACATACGAATCATGGTAGGATCATCGTGTCCAAGAATATCCAGCTTTAACAAGTTGTGGTCAATGGAATGATAATCAAAGTGAGTTGTAATAATTGGCGTTGTCATATCGTTTGCCGGATGCTGTACAGGCGTAAAGGTATTGATTTCTTCTCCTACCGGAAGTACAACAATTCCTCCCGGATGCTGTCCGGTCGTTCTTCGTACTCCCACACATCCTTGTACGATACGGTCAATTTCACAGTTTCTTTTTCGAACACCACGCTCTTCATAATAATTTTTAATGTAACCGAACGCTGTCTTATCTGCAAGAGTACCTATCGTTCCGGCACGATAGGTCTGTCCATATCCGAAAATTACTTCGCAGTAAGCATGTGCCTTACTTTGGTATTCTCCTGAAAAGTTCAAGTCAATATCAGGCTCTTTATTTCCCTTAAATCCCAAGAAAGTTTCAAAAGGAATATCGAATCCGTCTTTTTTCAACGCTGCACCACACTCCGGACATTTTCTATCCGGCATATCACATCCTGCCATTCCACTAAATGCCTTTACTTCCGGTGAATCAAAATCACTAAAATGACACTTTGGACAGTAATAATGTGGCGATAATGGATTTACTTCCGTAATACCGGACATGGTTGCTACGAAAGAAGAACCTACGGAACCACGAGAACCTACCAGATATCCATCTTCATTAGACTTCCACACTAATTTCTGCGCAATAATATACATAACGGCATATCCATTGGAAATAATAGAGTTCAGTTCTCGTTCCAAACGCTCATATACAATGCTTGGAAGGTCTTTTCCGTATATCTCATGCGCCTTATTGTAACAAATATCTCTTAGCATCTGATCGGAATTTTCGATAACCGGAGGACACTTATCTGGACGCACCGGTGCTATTCGTTCACACATATCAGCTATCTTATTCGGGTTTGTGATAACTACCTCTTCCGCCTTTTCATCCCCGAGATATGCAAATTCTGCTAACATTTCTTCTGTTGTTCGTAAAAACAGAGGCGCTTGGTCATCCGCATCTTTAAATCCTTTTCCTGCCATTATAATACGGCGATATACTTCATCCTCCGGATCAAGAAAATGCACATCACAAGTAGCAACTACCAGCTTATTGAACTGTTCACCCAATTTCACAATTTTTCGGTTAATATCCTTTAATTCTTCTTCAGATGCAACCGTAGGGTTGTCTCCTCGCAACATAAATGCATTATTTCCAAGAGGCTGAATCTCCAGATAATCATAAAATCGTACCAAACGTGCAATTTCTTCTTCAGAACTTCCTCGTAAAATTGCCTGATATAGTTCTCCCGCTTCACACGCCGAACCTATCATTAAACCTTCCCGATATTTCAAAAACTCACTCTTAGGAATTCGAGGCTGTCTGTGATAATAGGTCAAGTGAGCCTCGGACACCAAACGGTACATATTAATTCTTCCTGTATCATTCAATGCTAAAATAATTGCATGATGTGAGGGAAGCTTTTTAATATTATCTACCGAAGTATTTCCCATTTCATTAACTTGTTCCAATGTTTCAATACCACGTTCTTTTAACATTTCGATGAATTTTACAAAAATTTCGGCAGTACAGGCAGCATCATCTACTGCCCTATGGTGATTGTCTAACGAGATTTTTAATGCTTTTGCAACGGTATCCAACTTAAAACGATTCAACTGCGGCAGTAATACTCTCGCCAATGCCACCGTGTCAATTACAGTATATTCACATTCAAATCCCTGACGTTCACAGTTTTTACTGATAAAACTCATATCAAATCCTGCATTATGCGCTACCATAATAGCACCTTCACAGAACTTTAAAAATTCTGGTAAAATTTCTTCAATTTTTGGAGCATCCAACACCATATCGTCCCGAATACTGGTTAATTCTTCGATTTTAAAAGGTATTGGTACCTCTGGATTTACAAAGGTTGAAAAACGGTCTGTAATTTTTCCTCCTACTACTTTTACTGCACCAATTTCTATAATTCTGTTATTTAATGGACTAAATCCTGTGGTTTCTAAATCAAATACCACATATGTATCATCCAGATTTTGTCCTTTAGGATTTTCGATAATATTCTTTAAATCGTCTACTAAATATGCTTCTACTCCATAAATAACTTTAAAATCATCATCTGGAGAAACTGCATGATTTGCATCCGGGAACGCCTGTACATCACCATGGTCTGTTACTGCAATAGCCTTATGTCCCCATTTCATGGCACGTTTAATAATGTCTTTTACTTCTGACACACCATCCATATCACTCATTTTGGTATGACAATGAAGCTCTACACGTTTCTGAGGACTGTTGTCCATTCTTGTAGAGGTAAAGTCCGGTATCTTCTTAATTCCTGCCACTGAACCAATGGTAAGCTCTCCGTCAAATTTATCAATTGTAGTAACACCTTTTATCTTTAGGAATACTCCCTTTTTTACCTCTGCGGTAATGTCTGGTACAAATTCATTTTTCGAAAACATTTTCACCATAATCGTATCTGTAAAATCTGTAATGGCAAACATAATAATTGTTTTTTCGTTTCGAATTTCTCTTGTTTCTAGGCTTAAAATCTGTCCTCGGATTACAACTTCTCCCATTTCTCCAAGGATTTCCTTGATTTCAATCGTTTCTTCATCAAAGTCTCTACCATATACCACATCCGGATTATCTGAACGTTTGAAGCTACCGCCATATCCGCCGGAAAATCCACCCTTTTTGAAGCCACCTTTTTGTTTTTCTCCTTTTGGTGCTTCTTTCTTTTCCTCTTTTTTCTCCTGCACTGGTGCTGCTTCTAATATAACAGAATCCGGAGAAAATGGAGCTGCTTCGCCCATTTCCTCACTTGGCATTACTTCCACATGTTCTGCTTCTTCCTGATTATGCCCCTGAGCAAGTGAGGACTTACTTACAATGCTCTTTACTTCGTTTTCAATCTGAATATCACTATTTTTCTTATATTTCTTTTCTCCCGGTTCTACATAAGCGACCTGAATATTGACATCCATACCGCAACGTTCACAGATAATTTTTTCTAAAATCTGTACGATGTCTTCAGTACGCTGTCTGGCAATTACAGAGTCTTCCAGTGTGAGAATCAATTTATTTTCCTCCGGAAATTCCATTTTTGCCATTCGAAGTACATTGTATTCTAAGAGACTATATTGGCGAAATTCCTCTAAAATACTATCTTTGTATACATCCATCAGTTTTTTGGGATTATACTGCCCCGATAACTGGTACTTTTCAATAATTTTTATAGAAACATCATGATGTGGAAAAAGCTGCTTTTTGATATTATTTTCCAAATGAAAAATATTGCTTTTCCAAATCAATCTTGTACTAAGAAGGTATACCCGAAGTCTATCTCTTTGCCGATTAGTAGAAACTTTTGTTACCTCCACATCAGCTAATAGCTTCTCCATATCGTGATTTACCTTAAGTTCTGGAAAAACATCAAAAAACAGCTTACTCATTTTTATTCACTCCAATGCAATAACTCATAACGAAGAGCTTCTAACAACTCTTCTTCTTTTACTTTTTTATATACTTCTCCGTGTTTGATAATCAAACCTTCTCCGATACCTCCTGCAATTCCAATATCGGCTTCCTTTGCTTCTCCTGGTCCATTTACCACACATCCCATTACTGCAACTTTTATATCCAACGGAATATCTGCTACCATATTTTCCACTTGATTTGCAAGTCCGATTAAGTCTATTTGGGTTCTTCCGCAAGTAGGACAGGATACTACTTCTATTCCACCCTTACGAAGTCCCAAGGTTCTTAATATAATTTTTGCAGATTTGATTTCCTCTAACGGATCACCTGTTAAGGACACACGAATGGTATCTCCGATTCCTTGTCCTAAAATCATTCCCAGCCCCATAGCTGACTTAATATTTCCACTGGTTACTGTTCCTGATTCTGTAATGCCGACATGCAATGGATACTCCGTTTTATCTGCGATTAATTCATGTGCTTTTACACACATCAAAACATCGGAAGACTTAATACTAATTACCAAATTGTCATATCCCATATCTTCAATGATATGTACTTTGTCTAAGGCACTTTCTACAATTCCCTCTGCTGTAACTCCGTGATACTTTTCTACCAAGTTTTTTTCAAGAGAACCGCTGTTTACTCCTACACGGATTGGAATATTTCGTTCCTTTGCAACATCTATAACAGCCTTTATTTTTTCCTTTGAACCGATATTTCCCGGATTAATCCGAATCTTGTCTGCACCGTGTTCCATAGCTGCAATTGCTAAGCGATAGTCAAAATGAATATCAGCAACTAATGGTATGGTAATTTCGTTTTTTATCTTTTCTAATGCCTGTGCCGCTTCTAGCGTTGGTACTGCACAACGAATAATATCGCATCCTGCCGCTGTCAATCTTTTTATCTGTTCTACGGTTCCTTTGATGTCTTCTGTTTTTGTATTTGTCATAGACTGAATTAAAACAGGATTGTTTGCTCCTATTTTTTTATTTCCAATCTTTACTTCTTTGGTTTTCTTTCTTATTATTGTTGTTTCCATATGATTGCTTCTCCTATAAGATATTTCGAATGTCATTAAACATCACAAATACCATCAATGCCATCAATGCCACAAGTCCAATAAAATGAACCATACCTTCCTTTTCCGGATTCACACGCTTTCCACGAATTGCTTCAATAATTAAAAATACCAAACGTCCTCCATCTAACGCCGGAATCGGTAACAAATTCATTACTCCAAGATTGGCAGAAAGAAAAATACAAATATTCAACATACTCAAAAATACAAGATAAGCTCCACCAGAACTTTGACTTGCATCGTAGGTATCTCCAATATTTTTTACAATTCCAACTGGTCCACTTAAATCATTTACCCCCACTCCGCCAGTTACCAGCAAACGTAAACTTTCTACGGTAGAACAAATCCAATACCGCACCTCATAAAAGCTATGTGAAAAGGTTTCTATAACATTGCCACGTTCTCTTGCAAGTGAGCCTGTAATTCCCATCATATAGCTTCCACTTTCTTCGTTTAATTTGGGCTGAAGTGTTACTTCATGTTTTTCTCCATCACGCTCATATACTACCTCTACTTCTTTTCCCGGATAGAAAAAGGAATACATACTGACTTCACGGTAAAAATGAACCTTGTGTCCATTTAGGGATATGATTTCGTCTCCTGCCTTAATTCCAGCTTCTTGTGCAGGATATCCGTCCATAACATCTGTAACTACCGGCCTGTCATATCCTACACATATCATAATAATCAATGCAAATACCCATGCCATAATAAAATTAAACACAGGACCTGCCGCTACAACACTGATACGTGCCCAAACAGATTTATTGTTAAATGCACCTTCGTCTGAACTGTCACCATCTTCTCCCTCCATCATGCAAGCGCCGCCAAAGGGCAATAGCTTAATAGAATATTTCGTTTCTCCCTTTGTAAACCCAACCAAAGTAGGTCCTAATCCCAAGCAAAATTCATTTACCCTGATTCCATTCTTTTTTGCCAAAAGAAAATGTCCAAGCTCATGGAATAATATAATAATGCTAAAGATTAAAATTGCTATAATAATTTTCATACTACCACCTGCTCTCTATAAATGCGTATGTCTCTACCTCTGTGGCAAGAATCTTATCTACACTTGGCTGTTCTATATATTGAATATTTTCCATAGATTCGCCGATTATTTCTGGTATTTCCAAAAAGGAAATCTTTCGATTTAAAAATAACGATACTGCTTTTTCATTCGCTGCATTAAATATGGTTGGAACATTCCCCCCCTGTTTCATTGCCTGAATCGCCAGCTTAAGTCCTGTAAATGTCTCAATATCCGGAGCTTCAAACGTCAAGTTCGATAATTGATAAAAATCCAGTTTTTCCCCTGATAAAGTTCTACGATTCGGATAGTAAAGTGCATACTGAATCGGTAATCGCATATCCGGAGTTCCTAATTGTGCCATTACTGCGCCATCCTCATACTCTACCATAGAATGAACTACACTTTGTGGATGTACTACCACTTGAATCTGTTCTAATTCTACTCCAAAGAGCCACTTTGCTTCCATCACTTCTAACCCTTTATTTACAAGGGTCGCTGAATCAATGGTAATCTTTCTTCCCATAGACCAATTTGGATGTTTCAATGCGTCTTCCACTTGAACTTTACTAAGTTCTTTCTGCTTTTTCCCACGAAATGGTCCACCGGATGCCGTTAGCAAAATCTTATGAATTTTGTTATCTTCCTTTCCCTGCAAGCATTGAAATATCGCACTATGCTCACTATCTACCGGAAGAATTGATACTCCTTTTTTTGCTGCTAAAGGCATAATTAAGTGTCCTGCCGTTACTAATGTTTCTTTATTGGCAAGAGCTATATTTTTTCCTGCTTCAATTGCAGCAATAGTTGGTCGTATTCCTAACATCCCTACAATGGCAGTCACTAATATCTCTGCTTCCGGCATTACAGAAACTTCTAACAAGCCTTCCATTCCAAATACTACACTAACTTCTAAATCTCGCAAACTGTTTCGCAAGGTATTTGCATCTTTTTCTTCCCATACTGCTACAAGCTTGGGTTGAAATTCTCGTACCTGCTTTTCTAATAGTGTAATATTTCTTCCGGCAGCCATAGCTACCACCTGAATGTCCCCTTGTTCTCTTACCACATCTAACGTCTGTGTTCCTACGGAACCGGTTGAACCTAATATTGCAATTTTTTTCATATCAAAACCTCGTCTATATTAAATTAAATACAATGCAAGATAATAGATAATGGGTGCTGTAAAAATAACACTATCAAAACGGTCTAAAATTCCACCATGTCCCGGTATCAACTTTCCATAATCTTTAATATCATAATTACGCTTAATTGCCGATGCTGCTAAATCTCCTACCATAGAAATCAAAGCTCCTATCGCACTGATTCCTGCAAGCACAAAAACATATTCTGTAGAAATCTGCATCTGCTCTTTAAATATAAATCCATAAATTACAGTCAGTAATGCTGCTCCAAGCACTCCGCCAACAGCACCTTCTACGGACTTCTTCGGACTTAATTTGGGTGACATTTTGTGCTTTCCAATCAGCATCCCTACACAGTATGCACAAGTATCACATCCCCAAGAACACAGAAAAATCAACCAAACGATATAAGCTCCTGCTGAAAGTTCTCTGGTCTGATAAACACAAGACAACATTACTGCAACATAAAAAACACCTAAGAATCCTGCAAATATTTGATCTGCCTTAAATTTAGGAAAAGAAAATACATATACTGCCATAATTACAATTAAAGTTCCCAAAACAAATATTATCGAATCTGGTATAAAATTCCATAATAAATCAGCATAATATACTATGACAGCTATGTAACCTACTACTCCAACCAAGGTCTTTTCTATATGGAATACCCGATATAGTTCAAATACTCCAATTAATGAAACAATTGTAAGACCTGCCAGTAATACATTTCCACCTGTAATAATTAATGCAAGTGCAACTGCTACTAATACAATTCCACTTAATAAGCGTGTTTTAAACAATCTTACTCCTCCTTTATCCCACCATAGCGTCTATCTCTATTATTATAGTCTTCAATAGCTTTTACTAATTCCTTTTTTGTAAAATCAGGCCATGGTACATCTGTAAAATATAATTCTGTATATGCCAACTGCCATAATAGATAATTGGAAATTCTCTGCTCACCACTGGTGCGAATCATCAAATCCGGGTCTGGTATATCCGCTGTATCTAAATAGCTTTCAAACTTTTTTTCGTCTAATTCTTCTATGGAAAATGGATTTTCACGATACTCTCCAAGCATTTTTCGCATACCACGAAGCATTTCATCTCGACTTCCATAATTAATGGCTATTTGGAAGTTTAAACCATCTTGATTTTTTGACGCTTCTTCTAACTTCACAATGCTTTCTTGAATATCTGCATCTAATTTTGATTTATCTCCAATAACACGAACTCGCATATGATTCTTTTCTGCTGTCTTAATACAATTCTTCATGTAATTGCGCAACAGCTTCATCAATGCTTCTACCTCTTCTTTTGGACGACTCCAATTTTCTGTGGAAAAGGCATATACGGTTAAATATTTCACACCAAGATTCCAAGCTTCCCGACATATGGTTTCTACATTTTTCGCACCCTGTGTATGCCCAAAATTTCGCGGCATTCCATGTTGTTTTGCCCAACGTCCATTACCGTCCAGAATAATTGCTATATGCTGTGGAACATTCATATTTCCACCTCCTGTAATTTCTTACGATTCAAAAAGGACACGAACTAACGTCATGTCCCCAAAATCTTATACGGTAAGAATTTCCTTTGTTTTCTCTTCTACCGCTTTATCTACTTTGACAATATAATTATCTGTCAGTTTCTGTACATCATCCTCTAACTGCTTTACTTCATCCTCAGAAACTTCATTTGATTTTCCAAGTTTTTTCCATGCATCATTTGCATCTCTTCGGATATTTCGGATTGCAACTTTCGCATTTTCACCTTTTTTCTTAACATCCTTTGCCAACTCTTTTCTACGTTCCTCTGTCAGCTCTGGGAATACTAAACGAATCACTTTTCCATCATTTGTTGGATTGATTCCTAAATCAGAACTCATAATTGCTTTCTCAATTTCTCGTACCATGCTTGCTTCCCATGGCTGAATCTGAATCATTCTTGGTTCCGGAACAGAAACATTGGCAACCTGCTGAATTCCTGTTGGAGTTCCGTAATAATCAACTTTAAGTTTGTCTAAAACATGCGGATTTGCACGTCCTGCTCTAATAGAACTATATTCTTCTAATAAATTCTGTAATGATTTCTGCATCTTATTATCATACTGCTGTAATCTTTCATCCATAAAAAAATCCTCCAAAGATTATATTGTTATTTTTAAACAGTCACTTTCGTTCCTGAAAATTGACCACTTACTGCTTTTACAATGCTATTTTCTTCATTCAAACCAAATACATACATTGGCATTTTATTCTCCATGCACATAACAGACGCAGTTAAATCTACTACCGCAAGTTTCTTATCTATTACTTCCTGAATAGATACTTCGTCATATTTCACTGCATTCGGATTTACTTTCGGATCGCTGTCATATACACCATCAATGGCTTTTGCCAGTAAAATTCCTTCTGCTTCAATTTCAATCGCACGCAGAACAGTTGCTGTATCCGTTGAAAAATAAGGATGACCTGTACCTCCTGCGAAAAAGCATACCATTCCCTTGCCAAAATACTTATTTGCTCTATCTTTAGAGAATAATTTTGTAAAAGAACCACATTCAAAAGGTGTGAGTACTTGTGTCATCATTCCTACAGAGCGAAAGATTTCTGATACATAAATACAATTCATAACCGTGGCTAACATACCTATTTGGTCAGCCTTCGTTCTATCGATTGTTTCGCTTGTTCTTCCACGCCAGAAATTGCCGCCGCCTATTACGATTCCCACTTCTGTTCCTGCATCTACAAGCTGTTTTACCTGCTTTGCCACTTCCGTAACAGTAGGTTCATCAAAACCAGTATGTTTTTCACCTGCTAATGCTTCACCACTTAATTTTAATAATATTCTTTTCATCTTATAAATCCTTCTTTTCATTAAAAAGGCTGTCTACATCTACCTCTGCATAGCACTGAGAACAGAATCCTTCAATAACAGCTCCGTTATTAATCTGTACAGAACGAGACTTGATATTTCCCATAACTACAGCAGAAGTATCTACCACAACAGGTCCCTGTACATCAATATCACCTTTGATTGCACCGGCAATTACTGCACTAGAAGCAGAAATATTACCAATTACCACAGAACCAAGACCGATTTTTACAGTTCCAGTTGTAGTAATTTCTCCTTCGATTTTTGCTGCATCTGCAAAAAATTCAGCCGCATCAGAGTTACCCTTAATACTTCCGGTAACTGTCATTTTTCCATTACAACGAACATTTCCATCAATTTTTCCGCGTAATTCAAAAGAACCCGTCGATTCTAAGTTACCTGTTAAAGATGTTCCTTCTGTAATAATTGTTACTTCATCTGATACTTCTTCTGGCATATTGCCTTTTACTTCTGTATTCACAGTTTTTTCCTCCATTTTTGTTTTTGCTGCTTTTTCTTCTTTCTGATTCTTTTCGATTACACTTTCTAATGTTTCTTCTTTTTCGTCTTCTTTTTCATCTACTTTTTCAAAAAGTCCTTCTAACTTTTCAAGTTCAGACTTTACATCTACTTCTTCTTCCAATTTATTTACACCAGTATCCGCCTGTTCCTGTTCTACTTTTTCTGCTTCTTCTTTTACTTCTTCCCCCGGCATCAATTCATTTACTGCCTGTGAAAGGTCATCCTTAAAATCTTTAAAAAAACTCATATATGTACCTCCATAATTTTATTTTAATTTACACTGTCAGCCGGTATATGCTGAATCAGTTTTGTATTTTCATCAATAGGCAGTAATTCAACGCCCATTGCCTGTAACTGTTCTATCATCGGTCCTAATGCATCAACCGTAGTTCCTTTTGTAGCAGCATCATGCATTAAAACAATTGATGTATCATACTTTTCTACATCCTTAACGACATTTTGAACCAATTCATCTGCTGTATATGCCTGACTGGTTGCATCTCCACTTGATACATTCCAATCATAATATGTGATTTCTTCTTGATTTAAATAACGAATAAACTCCGTCATATCAATATTACTTACCTGATTACTACTTCCACCCGGAAAACGCATAATGCTAGGCTCTACACCCGTTATCTCTGCAAGATAACTTTGTAAATGATTCACGTCTTCCTCAAAAGAATCCAAAGAATCGTATATAACACTATACTTATGTGTAAATGAATGCATTCCCAATGTATGTCCTTCTGCAATTATCCGCTGATACAGTGCTTTGGATTCTTCATCTTCTTTTCCTATTACAAAAAAAGTTGCTTTGATATTCTTTTCTTTCAAAATATCCAAAATCTTCGCTGTATTTTCACTTGGTCCATCATCAAAAGTCAGATATACTTTCTGGGTCTGCCCTTCTACTTTTCGATTTCCATTATTGGTATTTGTAGGTATCTGTGCATCTGTATTCGCCTGTGCACTCTCTGCCCCACTATTGTCGGTTGTATCTTCTTGTGGTAAAGCACTTTCCAACGGCTGCTCTTTTTCCGGAAGCGATGCACTTTTTGTATCTCCGCTCTCCGCTATCTGTTCTGCCGAAATCATTGACTCTGCTATCTTGTCCACTTTACTTTCTAATGAAAATAATTTTACTAATAATATAACTATCAATATCATTGACAATAGTACCCATAATGCCAATGACATTACAATTGTGCTTTTTATTTTATTAATCCTTTGACGCCGCAAACGCTGCTCTCGTAATCCACCAGTTGCTTTTTCTTTCATGTATTGCCCTCCCAAGATATTGTAACACATTTTTCTTAAAACGTATTAAAAATATGCGAAAAAATATGTACTATTTTTTCGCCATTTTTTTGAAATATTCTGAAAATTCTTTCATTTCAAGCAATATACATATTAAATATTTTCAAAAAAGAGCACTCCAATTTCATATGGAATGCTCTTTTCGGTTTATCACTGATTATTTCAACTGAGCTGCTACTTCTGCTGCGAAATCTTCTTCTTTCTTTTCAATTCCTTCGCCAGTTTCAAAACGAACAAATCTCTTAACGCTAACAGTTGCTCCAACTTCTTTAGATACCTGCTCTAAGTATTTTGCAACAGACTGTTTTCCATCTTCAGCCTTTACATAAACCTGATCTAATAAACAGATTTCTTTGAACTCTTTATTTAAACGTCCCTTAATCATTCCGTCGATAACTTTTTCTGGCTTCTGAGATTCTTTTGGATCGTTCATAATCTGAGCACGAAGAATTTCTTCTTCATGTTTCTTATATTCATCACTGATTTCGTTTTCAGAAACATATTTTGGATTTAAAGCTGCAATCTGCATTGCAACGTTTGTTAAAGCTTCTTTTACTGTATCATTTACAACAGAAGTTTCTACTTCAACAACAACACCGATTCTACCGCCACCATGTACATAAGAAACAACGCATCCATTTTCTGCAACAACTTTTTCAAATCTTCTGATTGTAAGATTTTCACCGATTACTGCTACTTTTTCAACCAATGCATCTTTTACAGTCTTAGAAGTATCTGCATTCCAGTTTTCTGCCATAAATGCCTCAACATCTGTTGCTTCAGATTCTGCTGCCTGTTTTGCAACTGCATTTACAAACTCTTGGAAAGTTTCATTTTTTGCAACGAAATCTGTCTCGGAGTTAACTTCTACAACTGCTGCTGTCTTGTCATCTTTCATTACAACTGCACAAAGACCTTCTGCTGCTACTCTACCAGCCTTCTTTTCTGCCTTTGCCTGTCCATTTTTTCTTAAGAATTCAACTGCAGCCTCCATATCTCCATTGGTTTCATTTAAAGCTTTTTTGCAATCCATCATTCCTGCGCCAGTTGCTTCTCTTAATTCTTTTACCATTGCTGCTGTAATAGCCATTTTAAATCTCCTCCATAAAATTCTATCTTTTAATTGAGGACAGGCAAAGCTGTCTGTCCTCTTACATTCTAAATCTAATATTACAGATTCTTATGCTTCTTCGTTTACTTCTTCTTCTGCAAAAGCTTCATCTGTTTCAATTGTTCCCTGATTTGCTTCGATAACAGCATCTGCCATTTTAGCAACAATCAGTTTTACTGCACGAATAGCATCATCGTTACCAGGAATTACATAATCTAATTCCTCTGGATCACAGTTTGTATCACAAATACCGATAAGTGGAATTCCTAATGTATGTGCTTCCTGTACACAGATTCTTTCTTTCTTAGGATCTACAACAAAGATAGCATCTGGGATTTTCTTCATATCTTTTATTCCACCAAGGTTCTTTTCTAATTTATCCCATTCTTTCTTTAATTCATTAACTTCTTTCTTAGGTAATACATCGAAAGTTCCATCTTCTGCCATTGTTTCAATTGCTTTTAATCTTGCAATACGACTCTGGATAGTCTTGAAGTTTGTCAACATACCACCTAACCATCTTTCGTTAACATAGAACATTCCACAACGCTCTGCCTCTGCTTTGATAGCATCCTGTGCCTGTTTCTTTGTTCCAACAAAAAGAATTGTACCGCCTTCTGCTGCGATATCGGAAACTGCCTTGTATGCTTCATCTACTTTTCCTACAGACTTCTGTAAGTCAATGATATAAATACCATTTCTTTCTGTGTAGATGTATGGAGCCATTTTAGGATTCCATCTTCTTGTCTGATGTCCAAAATGAACACCTGCTTCTAATAACTGTTTCATTGAAATAACGCCCATTTTTCTTACCTCCATTGGTTAAATTCTTCCATATGCTTCGTACCAAAAAGCTACCGATAGGGCACCAGCTTTTCGGTCCACATATGTGTTTTTTGATTAATTGCCTCAAAGATTATATCATAAAGAATTTCTTCTGACAATACCTATTGTGGTTTTTCGCTTAAAATTTTAATAATTTCTTCTTGACTCGCTCCCATAGGAATTTGATGCGCTCCAACCATGATATTCTGATCCTGCCCGGAATCTGTCAAATATTTATTAAATGCTGCCGCATCCGGTATTAATCCGGCATCAAATAATTTCTGACTTACCACATCAGAGTATTCTCCCGGTTGTACTTCTATATTTTTTATTTCTGGTTCTGTTGCTACCGGCTGCTGTTCAGATACTTCCGGAAGCGTCTGTATTTCGTTTTGCTCCTGTGGAACTATATTGTCCTGAGTGGCATTTTCTCCTGTTCCACCTTCAGTTCCGTCTTTGTTTTCATCTTCAGTTCCATCTAAAGCTCTATCATCTTCGCCTTCTGTATCCTTTGGTGTTTCCTCTTGTTTTTCTTCCATAACCATTCCAAGAAGTCTTGCCCGTTCTATAATTTCAGCATCTGTTAATTTTTCTTTTTCTTTTCCCGACAAGGCAATTCCCATAATAATAGCTGTGCAGATAATTCCAACACCAAGTCCGCGTAAGTAATATTTCAGTTTCATAGTATTATATATCTTCCTCTCTGAACAATCCTATTATCAATTTCACTTCTCCTACTCCCATCCCCAGTTCCTTTGCAATTTCTACGGCATCCATTCCGTCTCTATGCATCTTTAATATTTGCTGTTTCCGTTTTTTTTCCTGCACTTGCTGTTCTGTTTTTTCTTCTATCTCTTCAATAATTTTTGCAGTTTCTTCGGACGGTTCACTTTTTTGTAATGGTTGTTCTAAAAATTCTTGTGATTTTTCAATTGTCTGTTCAATGTTTTCTTGTAATTCTTCTAAATGAATTGCTAACTGTGCCATTTTTCCGGCATATGTTGTAAGTTCAGAATGTTTATCATTTAGCATACTATACAAAAACATAACTTCATTATGCGTTTTATTGATAGATTCTAATACAGTATCTGAATACTCATTAATTGCCTTGATTTTTTCATTTGTTTCCTTATCTAAAGCACGTTCTACTTCTTCTTTTGACTGCTCTATGGTTTCTTCAATTACCTCATCAATTCTATCACCAATTTTTTGCTCAGCATCTTTCATACTGCGATCCATAATACGCTGTATTTCTTCGGAGCTCAATTCAGCCATTTTGCTTACTTCTTTATTAGAGAGCTTCTCCATGACAAAAAAACTGGCAACCATCATAATAACACCTATTACGATTAAAACAATTTCTATTGCTGTCATAACTTCTACCTATATTTTGATATCAAATCCGCTTTTTGCAGATTTTTCTATCACCTTTCCGCCTTTCTTTTTTTCCTTATTTTTCTTCTTTTGCTGATTCACATACTCGTTACTTCCCTTTTCCTTGGCATCATAACGTTTTTGTTGATTTTCTGCATTCTCCGCATGTGTAACCTGTTTCATATGGTGTACGGTTTCTTTACTGAATTGTGTCTGAATGTTTTGCTGTTCCATGATAGGTTTGTTGTCCTCATTCTGTTTCAGCGTACTAACATCTTGTGTTCTTTGTATTATTCCATTAAACTCAACAGGTCTGATTGACATCTAGCTCAACTCCTCCTATAACGGTTTTACCACTATCTCACCCTGTCTTTTCACAAACTTTGAATGAGACACTGTACCTTTTATATTATAGCTAACATCCGATATCGTAATGCAAACGCCTTGATAAACACTTCCTTTGACATTTACTTTTGCATCTGTTTCTAACTGAATTTCCTCGTGAATTTTCACAAACTCTTCACGGGCTTTTGTTATTTCTTCTTGTTTTTCTTTATAAGTCTTAGCTACATGCTGTACTTGTGCAATTGTTTCCGGACTGATTTTCTCTTTCTTTGCCATTCGCTCACTATAATTCACAAGGATTGGTTTTAACTTTTCTATTTCCTTATTGGTATCTAATATCTGTTTGTGTAAGAAATTATATCTTTCTTTTATCTCCGGTGCAACCCCGACTTCCACTTTTGTGACAGTTCCCATATCAGAACCGATAGTCTGCGCTTCCACTAAACTTCCTGCACGAATCACCCCACCTGTAACAAATCCTTTTTTACCATTTACATGTACTTCCGTAGCAGCCGAAATCTGACTGTGCATAATAGACCCTGCTTCAATAAATCCACCAGAAATAACAGTTGCATTCTCTATGAATTTCGTAATAATGTTTCCCTTTGCTTCAACTTTTCCCTTATTCATTCCATGAATTCCACGTTTTACTATGATTTGTCCGCCTGCAAAAAGCACCGCCCCCTCTACTACTCCATCTATAATGATATCACCTTTTGCTTTTACAGAAAAACCACTTTTTACATTTCCTTTTATGGAAACATTCCCATCATATGTAATATCACCAGTAGTATTATCTACATCCGCCGGCACTTCATAAACATCCGATACAAACACTTTTCCGTTTACCAGACTCGCGTGTCCGGTCACTTCTGAATAAATCTCCGTTTTATCTTCTGACAGTGAAATATTATTTCCATATTCTAACTTTTTATTTTTTTCTTGTCTTGCAGGAATTGGAGTTCCAAAAATATCTTTTCCTGTACATCCTTGGGTAGCCTCGTGAAGTTTTGCTAACACTTGTCCTTTTTCTACTCTGCTAATAGTATTTAATTCATGATAATTTACGGTACCATCTTCATTTCTTTTGGGCTTTAAGTTTGGATTAGTATTAAAAAAGTACTCAATGGTAGCATCCGTTCCATTTACCGGCGGTTTTCCTTTTGCCAAAACATAGTTTGTACAATATTTTCTTTCTTTTAAAAATTTTTTTATCTCGTCTTCCTGAATACCCTCAATGATTTTTAACATTTTTAATTCATCAAGGATATCTTTTTCCGTCATTGTTTTTCCTTGATTAGACGGAGCATAAAACCGACAAAATGCCATCATTTTATCACTTGAAACATTTACCTGCATTGTTTCATTTTCATAAAGTCCATTCCATTCACCAAGATAAACTTCTTCTGATTCCTTGGTACTACTTACAACACTATTCACGGCTTTTAAATCATAATTATCAATTTTCTTTCCTTCAAGGTATGCAACAATTTCTTTGATTTCCACCGGCTTTCCCCCATCTTTGGGAGCATATACGACGAGAAAGATTCCTGTTTCTCTCATATCCAATTTGAAATATCCGTTTCTACCTTCCATAATCTCCTCCACGCTTTCTATTAATCCGTTAATATCTCCATATAAGGTCCCATTACTTTTTTCATCTTTGCTAGTGCCTTTGTATGAAGCTGCGAAACACGCGATTCCGACACTTCTAAAATATTGCTAATTTCCTTTAAAGTAAGATTTTCATAATAATATAGTGTGATAACCTTTTGTTCCTTCTCTGTTAACACTTCCAAGGATTGTGCCAATACCTTTTTTAATTCTTCTTCGGCAACAGCATCTTCCGGTTGTGCAAAATGAGAATTTCCTCTGGCATCCATTACCGGTTCCAATCCTTGATCCACATATTCATTTAAAGAAACAAGATTCGTTATTTTCAGTTGTGATTGCCAGTTATTTAGCTCATCTTCACTTACCCCTATCTCCTTAGCAATTTCCTCATCCTGAGCTGTTCTTCCGGTTTCTGTTTCTATTTTTCTAATTGCTTCATCAATCTTTTTTTGTTTTTGTCTTACTGTCCTTGGAATCCAATCCATCTTACGAATCTGATCCAAAATAGAACCACGAATTCTAAGGCTTGCATAAGTTTCAAACTTTACTTCTTTATTTATATCAAATTTATCAATTGCATCTATTAATCCAAAAATCCCATATCCTACTAGATCATCGTACTCTACATTGTATCCCAGATACATGCTCAGTCTTCCCGCTACGATTTTTACTAACGGTGCGTACTCCACGATAATTTGTTCTCGCAACTCCGTTGATGGATTTTTAAAAAACTCTTCCCATAATTTTTCTCTTTCTGTTGTTTTCATTTAAAGCCCCCAAGATTTGGTTATTTCTCGGCCTGTACTTCCTGTGCTTTTTCCACAGTTTCTTCACTTTCTCCAGGCTCTTCACTTTCTTCAGCCTCTGTCTCCGACCCGGCATCTTCTACCTCTTCCTTGAAGTTCTTATCTAAAATCACTTTTACAACGCAGCCCGCAATATAAAATACTACTAGGACAATCACAAGAATCTTTAAAAACTGCATTGTTTCCATCTGTGTTATGACTGCAACAATACTAATCACCAATCCGGCAATCAGCATAATAATTGCTGGTACCTGCTTTGTTTTCATTTGTCATCATCCTTTAAATTGTTTTTATTGTTTTTCCTACGGACTTGATACGAAACTCTCCTGTTTCTGTATACAACTCTACTGTTCGACCATAATTCAATCCAGTGTCTTCTGCTTTTAGTGGAATTCCTAATTGCTTTAATTTGGCTTTGGAAGCCTCTGCATTTCTTTCTCCAACGTTACCGATAGCAGAAAGTCCACTTACTTCAAACATTTTTGCCCCACCTGCTATTTTTGCGACCAGTCTGCTCTTATTTGCTCCGGCAGCTACCATTCTTTTTACCAGTTCTTCAATTCCTGTGTCTGCAAATTTTGCAATATTGGTGTTATTTCTCATTTGTGTACTATCTGGCAGCATGATGTGTGCAAGTCCCCCGATTTTAGTTACGGGATCATACAATGCAATTCCAATACAGGATCCAAGTCCCAGCGTTGTAATCATATCCGGCGATTTGCATATATTCAAGTCTGCCATTCCTACTTTAATTGTAGCCATATACCTGCACTCCTTATATTTGGATTCCTAAAGATGTTAATATCTTATCGTATGAATCAATATCAGGTAGTAATATGAAAAATCCCTGTATTTTCACATCATCCCCAAATTCAGTCTCAATCAAAAGAGCATTATCTCCAAACTGTCCAAACTGTATTGCCGGTACACTTAATATTGCTCCTGCCATATCAATTGCCAGATATGGTACAGAAGATGTAATGCACATATTTGTCATGGTAGATAACGCTGATAAATAGGAACCCGAAATAATATTTCCAATTTCTTTTAATGCTGACAAATCAATCTCATTAAATTCTTCATTATAATCATCCGGTCTTCCCATTAAACGGTTTACTAAATAATGAGCAGAATCCATTTTCAACAAAAACATCATACTTCCGCTGATATCACTTTCTACTTCCAGATAAATTCCTGCTATGGTCTCTTCTTCTGCTGAAATTGCTGCCGGAAGTTCCTGAAATGTTAAAAGTTCAACTTTGGGTACATCCATGTTTACTTTTAAATTAAGCATATTAGATATTGCAGTTGTTGCATTTCCTGCACCTATATTTCCTATCTCTCTCAACACGTCAACGTACATATCGTTTACTTCATTTAAATCCAACTTCGCCATACTGTCTCCATTTCTACTTTATTAGGAACAGGCTGTTGCTCACGTTTTAACGCTTCTGCAACAGCCTTTCATTTTCCAAAAGCTTATTTATGAATTTTCTTTTTCATCAATAATCGCATTAATATCAAAGAGTGAAATCAATTCTTCTCCATGCTTTCCAATTCCGTTAATAAAATTGCTCTTTTCATCCTTTGCACTGGCCACCTTATCGATTTCGTCTTCGCCTAATGTTACAACTTCTTTGACTTCATCAATAATAATTCCAAGTGAACCCTGCTGCTCAATTTTCAAAATAATAATTCTGGAAGCATCGGTGAACTGATCTGGTTCTAATCCCATCTTGGTACGAATGCTCATAACCGGAACTACTTCTCCACGCAGATTGATAATGCCCGGAAAATAATTCTGTGCTTTGGGTACTCTTGTAATCTTCTGCATACGAACAATATTATCTACATAACTAATATCTATTCCATACTGTTCGCTGCCAATTTTTACTACAATATACTGTTTTCTATCGTTTTCTAATACTGCTACATTGTTTGCCATGTTTGCGCACCCCCTACATCAATACATTTGCATCTAAGATTAATGCCACTTCACCATCACCAAGGATTGTTGCACCGCTAATAATCTTATTGTTGTTAATGTATTTTCCAATAGATTTAATAACAATTTCCTGCTGTCCTATCAGATTATCTACCACAAGTCCAGCAAACTTTTCACCTTTCTTAACAATAACAACTGTTAAGCTTTCTTTTTCCTCTTCTGTTGGCTCCATATCCAAAATCTTTTCTAAACGAATCAACGGGATAACAGAACCACGGATATGTATTACTTCCTTTGCCTGAACATACTTAATTTCACTAACAGGTATATCTTCAATTGTCTGAATAGAACCTAATGCAATAGCGTATTTTTCATCATGTACTTCTACCATCAATGCCTGAATAATTGCCAAAGTCAATGGCAATCTTACAATAAACTTCGTTCCTTCGCCAAGTACACTCTTAACTTCTACATCTCCGCCTAATGCTTCGATATTTGATTTTACAACGTCAAGTCCTACACCACGACCCGAAATATCTGTAATCTGCTTTGCCATAGAAAAGCTCGGCATAAATAAGAAGTCAATGATTTCTTTCTGGCTTAATGCCTCTGCCTGCTCCGGTGTAACTATTCCACGTTCAATTGCTTTGGTTTTAACTCTTTCTGTATCAATTCCGTTACCGTCATCACTAACTTCAATAACAACGTTATTACCTTCCTGGAATGCATTAAGACAAATAGTTCCTTTTGCCGGTTTACCACGTTTCACACGCACATCTGCATTCTCCAATCCATGGTCTGCTGAATTACGAAGTAAATGCTGCAACGGATCTCCAATCTGGTCTACAACAGTTCTATCAAGTTCTGTATCTTCACCAGTCATAACCAGTTCCATTTCTTTATTTAATTTTTTAGACAAATCACGAATCATACGAGGGAATTTATTAACTACACTTTCAATAGGTACCATTCGCACTTTCATAACAGATTCATGCAAATTAGTAGTGATTCTCTCCAAATATTCAATTTGTTCATGGAACGTCTGGCTCTGTAAGCTGCTTCCCTCTGTACTGCTGATAGATACCAAAGAGTTTTTCGCAATAATCAGCTCACTTACCTGATTCATCAATGCATCCAACTTTTCAATATCTACACGCACTGTACGGTTTGTAACCGGCTTTCCTGCATTTTGTTTCTTAGCTGGTGCTGCTTTTGCCTTTTGCTGGGTTGAAGCAGACACTGCTTTTTCTACCGGTGCAGGCGTTGCATTTGTTTCTGCTGCTTCTACATTTTCTTTTTTCTCTGCAGCTGCAACTAAATCACTATATTTTACTTTTTCTCCTACAACTTCCGCAATTTCAGAAACTGCCTTAGATACTTCCATGATTTTCTCTAATGGGGCTTCTGTTTCTAAGAAAAAGCTGAAATTATTTTCAAACTTCTCATCTTCTATATCTTGGGAACTTGGAGAATATACTAAAATATCACCATAATCTTCAACTGCTTTAAATACTAAAAATGCACGTGCTGCTTTCAGTAAGCATTCTTCCTGAATATAGACTGTAATACCATATACATTTGCACCACTTTCTTCTGCACTTTTAATAATATCTTTTTCCTTTTCAGACAATTCTATATTCTGATACTTTTTCTCATACCCATTCTGTGCTACAACTTCTTCTTTCTTTTCTTCTGCCGGAGCAGCACTTTCTGTCGGTGCGTTTCCTGTCTCCGCTGCCAAAATATCATTCAGTTCCTGAATGATTGCTTCATTATCTTCTGTTCCTTCATCAGAACTTTCTTTCACATTTTCCAAATACGCATCAATTGCATCTAAGCACTGGAATAATACATCTACCAAACCACTGGTAACTTTCATATTTCCACTGCGCACTTCCTGGAATACATTTTCCATATCATGAGTCAAGTGCTGCATACGCTTAAATCCCATTGTACCAGCCATTCCTTTTAATGAATGTGCTGCACGGAAAATCTCATTAATTGTATCCATGTTTTCTGGATCTTTTTCCAGACTCATAATGCAGTCGGATAAATTCTGCAAATGTTCGTTTGTTTCATCAATAAAAATTTCAAGATATTGGCTTACATCCATTTTAATGTACCCCCACATTCTTAATAATTGTTGGTGCTACTTCCGTTAATGGAACTACTTCATTCACGACACCAGCTTCTGCAATTGCTTTTGGCATACCATATACTACACAAGTTTGAGCATTTTGGGCTATTACATGCAATGGCTTCTTCTCCTTTAAAGAAAGGATTCCTTTTGTTCCATCTGCTCCCATTCCAGTTAATACTACGCAAACAATTTTATCAAAATCTGTTGTACGCAGTGATTCATATGTAATGTTCGCACATGGCTTCAATCCGCCGATTGCAGGCTCATCATTCAAATGAATCTTGTGTTCACCGCCTCCTGTTTTCACCACTTCCATATGCTTTCCGCCCGGTGCTACATAAACCCAGCCTTTTTTCAGTATTTCTCCTTCTTCTGCTTCTTTTACAGAGATTTCACTGATTTCATTCAGGCGTTCTGCCATAGACTTGGTAAATCCTTTTGGCATATGCTGTACTAAAATCATGGGTGCGTCCATATTTTTAGGTAAATACGGAATTACACTTTGAAGTGCTTTGGGACCTCCGGTAGAACACGCTAGTGCTACTAACTTCTTTCCCGAACTTACAGATGTTCTTGATGCAGAAATGCTTTTTGATATTACATTCGTTGCTACTGGTTTCGCCGGTGCTGTAAGAACCCTTTGGGCATTTCCACTTTTTAGTACAGCCTGTAAAACACTTAATAACTTTTGTTTGAAATCTTCGCCTTTGGCCTCTATGATATTATATGGTTTCGCAACAAAATCAACTGCTCCTCGTTCCATTGCAAGCATGGTCACTTCTGCGTCTTCTGTTGTAGTAGTACTTACCATAATAACGGTAGCGTTAATATGCTCTTGTTGCAATTTCTCTAGTAATTCCAGTCCATCCATTCGTGGCATATTGACATCCAAAACAACTGCATCATACTTTGTTGTCTTTAATTTTTCGTATGCCTCTAAACCATCTCTACATACATCGGTTGCCTGAAATATACTATCTGTGTTTATTATATCACATATAACCCTTCTCATGAGTGCAGAGTCATCAACAACCAAAATATTCTTCTTCATACTATCCTCCTTTTTGCCTATTTTTGCGCTCTTGTTCAAAAATATACTTTATGATTATTTCTCGCTTTTTCTGATCTCTCGTCAAAAATTGTACTCGATATTCGTATTTTTTCTTTCCCCTATCGCCCTCAACTCTGTTACAAGAAAGTACTCTTCCCGCTATTTCGAGCAATTGATTATTATCTAAGTTTCTCAATAACATACGAATAAACACGTATTCGCCTTTTTTTCCTTCTTCTTCTGCCATAAACCGGATTCCACCACCACTTAAATCAACTGCAATTGCATGGTTTACTTCCATTTCCGGATTCTGTTCTTTGTGCTGACGTTTTAATTCTTCTATCTTTTCTATCCTTGCTTCATCTTCTGTAATTTTATAATATTCAATATCCATAGCACATTCAAAACGAAAATACTCTCTTCGTTGGAATTTTTCTAATGGACTTTTTAGTTCTAACAAAAGCAGATATAACCCATCCACTTTGTAATTTTCCTTTACCTGTGCAACACAACGATAAAGTCCATTTTTTGTATAAAAAATACACTCATAACGAATTCCAAGAGAAAGTATTTCCATCTTTCCTGCATAACTTGGCATAGATACCTCTAACAGATTATCCTTTTTGATATCCTGTACACGGCTTTTGTAAACCTTTGCCATAATACCTTCGTTTTTTTCTTTTTCTACCTGCTGTAAGATTCGAATATCAATTTTATCCCCGATGTTAATAAGCTTAGAAACCATTTCACACCTCTGTTCTATTTTCTTCTATGAAGCAAATTGGAAAATAATCGTGCAACTCCTTTTTTCATTTGGAATTGAACATCCTTTTCTTCCAATAAATTTTCAGTCAACACTTCAAAAGCTTTGGATACATTCGCTTCCGGATAAGCAATGACAACCGGCTTTTGCTGTCTTACTGCCCGTTCTAACATATTGTCTTGCGGAAGCACCCCTAAATATTCTAACTTTCCATTCAAAAACTGCTCTACCACTGTATTTATTTTATTAAATATTGCAGTACCTTCTTCTAATGAATCCACTCGATTAGAAATCACTTTAATTCTTTTTTCATTCCATTGAAATTCCGGATTACGATATAATACCTTCAGTAAGGAATAGGAATCCGTTAAAGAACTTGGCTCTGGCGTTGTTACCAGTACAATCTCAGGACTAGCCAATACAAATTCTAAAACACTATCTGAAATTCCTGCTCCGGTATCAATAATGATGACATCTGCCATTTGATCCAATTCTTTCATACTATCAATCAGATAATCTATTTGTTCTTTTGTAAGGTTATTTACTCCTGCAATCCCAGAGCCTCCTGATATAAATCCGATTTCCATTGGTCCTACTGTTATAATATCACGAATATTCTTTCCATGGTAGATTAAATCTCCAAAATTATACTTTGGAATTGTTCCAAACATAACTTCCACATTTGCTAATCCGAAATCTGCATCAATAATAATCACACGCTTTCCGGATTTTTGCATTTGGACTGCCATATTTACTGCTATATTGGACTTTCCAACTCCACCTTTTCCACTGGTAACGGTAATCACTCTTGCACTAGATACAAGTTGTTGATTTTTTTGTTTTACAATATTTCTAAGTTGCTCTGCCTGATCCATGTATTATTTTCCTCCAAGCAGAATCTTTACAATTTTCTGCATATTGAAAACTTCTATATCTTCCGGTACATTTTGTCCATATGTAATATAAGACAAATCTGCGCCTGTATATAATTTCATATTCAAAATATTTCCATAGCAACTCGTTTCATCCAACTTTGTAAATATCAGCTTAAACTTGAACTCTTCTTTATATACATCTACAATATCTTTTAAATCACGATATTTTGTAGTGGCACTCAACACCAAACAAATTTCTTTTTCATACTCTTCTGATACCCCTGTAATTAAATTTTTAATATCCTCACGCTGCTCTTCGTTTTTGTGAGACAATCCTGCCGTATCTATCAGAACTAAATCATAATCTTTCCATTCTTTTATGGTATCATTTAATTCTTCCGGAGAATAAATAACTTTAATCGGTGTATCTAAAATATTGGCATAGGTTCTAAGCTGGTCTGCGGCTGCAATACGATAAGTGTCGGCGGTTAATAATGCTACCTTTTTCCCTTTTTCCACTTTGAACCTTGAAGCAATTTTAGCTATTGTAGTTGTTTTTCCCACACCTGTTGGTCCTACGAAAAATACAAGTTTTGGTGTATTTTCTGTTAATTCTATTGGTTGTGGCTGTCCAAACTTTAATATCATCTTCTGATAGATGCTGGAAAGCATATGGTCTACACTGGAACCATTTTTCCTTACGGTTTCTACTTCATCCATAATCTGATTTACATATTTTTCATCTACTTCATTTTCTAATAAAATACTGTAAATCATTTTCATGAATTTAAAGCCTTCATCCTCTGGTTCTTCTGGCAATTCTTCCTCTTTTTTTTCTTCCGGTGCCAGTTTTTTTTCTAATAAATTTTGAAGATTTTCCAACTTTTCTTCTAAATTATTTTCTGCTGCGACTTCCTTTTTGGTTTCATTTTTCATTTTTTCTTCCAAAGACGCCCACATATTTTCTACTGTCTGAGATGTTTCATTTAAACTTTCTCTAGGTTCTTCCCTTTTTACCGGTTCCGGCATAGGAATCCGAATTGTTTCATTGGCTGAAACATCTATTTTTCCAACTTTAGGCATTTCTTGTGTCTTTAAGGTCGCTGTCTTTTCATTTTCCTCGATTGCAGCCGTAACTTCGTAGGTACTGTTCTTGAATGCTTTAAAAAATCCTTTCGGTTTTACTTCTTTTACATTCATAATTACAGTTCCTGCACCTAATTCCTGTTTTGCCTTTAAGGTCGCTTCTTCTTCTGTTCTTCCCTGAAATTTCTTTATTGTCATGAAAGGCTCACCATCCCTACTGATTGTAATTCAATGTTAGACTCTACTTCATTGTAGGAAACAACTATTAAGTCTTTAAAATAATCTTCTGTTAATTTCTTAAAGTACATTCGCACAATCGGCGATGTAATAATAATGGCATTCTTTCCAAGATTTTCTAACTTTGCAATTTCTGTCTCCAAAGATGCCATAATTGCTTTTGTTTTCTCCGGGTCTAATGTTAAATATGCGCCCTGCTCTGTCTGTTTTACAGATGCCATAATTTCCTGCTCTACTTTCGGATCCAATGTAATTACACTGGTCACTTCGTTCGTAGGGAAATATTTACTGGAAATTGCACGCTTCAAACTCTGTCTTGCATATTCCGTTAATATATCGGTATCTCTTGTAGTTGCCGCATGATCTGACAAGGTTTCCAAAACAGTAAGTAAATCTCTTATAGAAATACCTTCTCGTAACAAATTCTGCAAAACCTTTTGTATTTCGCCAATTCCTAATAATTTTGGTATTAATTCATCAATCAGTACAGGATTATTTTCTTTTACATTGTTAATTAAATTCTGTACATCCTGTTTCGTCAATAATTCATCTACATGGTTTCTGATAACTTCCGTCAAGTGAGTTGCAATAATGGATGGTGGATCCACAACCGTGTAGCCCAAACTTTCTGCTCGTTCCCGCTGACTTTCTGTAATCCATAGTGCCGGTAAATGAAAGGAAGGTTCAAAGGTCGGTATACCTGATATTTCTTCTTCTACAAATCCCGGATTCATAGCCATATAATGGTCAAAAAGGATTTCTCCTTCTGTCACCTGAATTCCCTTAATCTTAATGATATATTGATTTGGATTCAACTGAATATTATCTCTCAAACGAATAATTGGCACTACCATACCTAATTCCAAGGCTATCTGGCGTCGAATCATAACAACACGATCCAACAAATCCCCACCTTGACTGACATCAGCCAAGGGAATAATACCATAACCAAATTCTAATTCGATTGGGTCTACCTGTAATAAGGAATTTACATTTTCCGGTTTTCGGATTTCCTCTGCCTGTTCTTCTGCCGTATCTACTTCTTCTTCGATAGATTCGATAGCAATATTTTTTTCTACACTCTTACCAGTTACAATAAATGCAACACCTAATGCAAGGAATAGTTTCCAATCCAACGGCGTGGTAACTCCTAAAAAAATCAACACTGCTCCTACAATATACAATACCTTTGGTATTCCAAATAACTGTTTTACCAATACCTGGCTAAAATCAGCCTCTTTTGATGCTTTGGTTACGAGGATACCGGTTGCTAAAGAAATCAATAAAGAAGGAATCTGGCTGGACAAACCATCACCAATAGTAAGAACTCCATATTGACTTATCGCATCACCGATATCAAGTCCCTGACGCATCATTCCCATAGCAGTACCACCAATCAAGTTGATAAAGGTGATAATAAGTCCTGCCATTGCATCTCCCTTGACATACTTTGTAGCACCGTCCATGGCTCCAAAGAAACTGGATTCCTGCTGTACTTTTTCACGTCGTTCTCTTGCCTGTTTTTCACTAATAGTACCAGCATTTAAGTCCGCATCAATTGCCATCTGTTTACCCGGCATTGCGTCCAATGTAAATCTGGCTGTTACTTCTGCTACTCGTTCAGAACCTTTATTAATTACTACGAACTGAATAATTAATAAGATTACAAAGATAATTGCACCAATAATTATATCATTTCCACCCACGAACTGACCAAACGTCCGAACAACATTTCCCGGATCTCCTGTATTCAAAATCAAACGTGTAGATGAAACATTTAACGAGATTCTAAAAATCGTGGTAAACAACAATAGTGTTGGAAAGAACGACATGTCCAACACTTCCTTTACAAATAATGCATTTAATAATATTACTAACGCAACCGCAATATTAAAAGCCAGCATAACATCTAATAAAATAGAAGGAATGGGAACAATAAAGAAAATGACGGCTGCCAATATGTACAAAGCCACTCCCAAATCTGCCTTTTTCATGCTTTTTCCTCCTCTGTCTTCTTTATTAACTATTTATTCTTCAAACTGTATACAAAAGCTAATACTTCTGCTACTGCTTGATATAACTCTGGCGGAACTTCTGCTCCAACATCTACGTTTGCATATAACATTCTCGCCAAAGGCTTATTTTCTACAATTTCAATATGGTTTTCTCTTGCAATTTCTCGAATCTTCATTGCAAGGAAATCTTCTCCTTTTGCTATTACCACCGGTGCCGAATTTTTATCTGCATCGTACTTAATTGCTACTGACAAATGCGTCGGATTAGTAATAACTACATCAGCGGTAGGAAGATTCTGCATCATACGTCTTTGAGATACTTCACGCATCTTAGAACGCTGACGCCCTTTTATTTCAGGATTTCCTTCTGTATTTTTGTATTCATCTTTTACCTCTTGCTTTGTCATCTTCATGTCTTCTTTAAACTTATGCTTTTGGTACACCCAGTCTGCAATACCAACAACCAAATAAACAATTGAAATCTTTAATCCGGCATCAATTACGATAGTTCCGATTAAGATAATGACTTGCATTAATGGTATGTCATATAATAAAAACAAATCATTCTGATGGTCTTTTACAGACGTATATGCCACATAAGCAATCAAAGCAATTTTGGCAATTGACTTTACTAACTCAAAAAGAGATTCTTTGGAAAACATCCTCTTAAACCCACTCATAGGATTTATTTTGCTAAATTTCGGTTGCATGGGTTTTCCTGTTACTTTCCATCCAACCTGTAAAATATTGATTAAAATGCTGCATATTACACCTATTGCAAATACAGGTGCTAAAATTTTTAAAATAACAAGCATTACATTATTTACTAAGGTTGTAACTGTGAAAATGGATAATCCACCTGCACTATTATCTATAATATCCGGCATTTTTTTATAAATAACCGAAAACACACTAATAAGGTTTTCACCAATATAAGAGACAAAAAGCTTTAATACTAAAAATAATGCTATCAATTCAACTGCCGCACTTAGTTCTTTACTTTTTGCTACCTGTCCTTCTTTTCTGGCATCTTGTAACTTTTTCGCAGTTGCAGGCTCAGTCTTTTCTCCACCTTCACCATCTTTCGCAAACCACTGAAGATTATATTCCAGAAAAAAATATGTCTTTTCTTCCACGCTAATACATTCCTTCAATTATTGAAACTACCATTTTTTTCATTTCTGTAAATATAAAATTTGAGATATTAGGTAATAACCCAATTGTAACAAACATAACGGTAAGTCCTACTAAAAGTTTTAATTGGATACCCACCGCAAACATATTCATCTGTGGTGCAACTTTTGCCATAACTCCCAAAATACAGTTTAATATCATACTTGTTGCAAATACCGGAAGCACAATTCGAAACCCTATCACCGTTAGATGCGTCATGTAATCTGTCATAGTCCCTAGCAAATGATTCCATTGAAAAGTAGTTCCGTTTATAGGTATTACTTGATAAGAATCTATCAAGGCTCGCAAAATGTAATGATGCATATTAGTCACTATTAATAATAACAAAATCAAGTAATTATATAACTGTGCTGTAATTGATACTTGCTGATTAGAGGAAGGATCAAAAACATCCATCATTGCAAGTCCAATCTCCATATCAATAATTTTACCTGATAATAAAACAATGGAATTACAAATATTTGCTGCAAACCCAATGAGCAATCCTGTAATTCCTTCCTTCAAGACGATGATGGCGAACTCTATCACTCCGGAATATTCCAGTGGATTCTTCGGCATGACTACTTGGTAAATAATCAAGGATGTAAATACCGATAGTCCGATTTTTGCGCGGTTCGGGGTGTTATTCATTCCAAAAAATGGTGCAATAAATACGAATGATGCAACCCTTACCAATATCATCAGAAAATATTCAAATGTATATATTGAAAATTCATAGTTTACCATAACTTTCGTCAACCTATCGTAAATACAGGCTGAAGTTATTCCATAATTCTGTCATAAAGCCTGTCATATTTTCTATCATCCATCCGCCTACAAGCATCATTCCTAAGAATACAGCTATAATCTTTGGTACGAATGTTAATGTTTGTTCCTGTATAGATGTAACCGTTTGAAAAATACTAATAATCAAACCTACAATCAAGGAAATCAAAAGCAGAGGTGCTGACGTTTTAATAATAAGATACAACGCCTCTTTTGCTATATCCAGAACCTGTCCTTCTGTAATCATATATGTTCACCTCTACTTAATAAAATGTCTTTACCAGACTGCCTATTACTAAATCCCAACCATCTGCTAAAACAAACAATAGTACTTTAAACGGTAAGGAAATTGTTGTAGGCGGCAACATCATCATACCCATAGACATAAGCACTGATGCTACTACCATATCAATCACAATGAACGGGACATATATCAAAAATCCCATAATAAATGCTGTTCGCAGCTCACTCAAAATAAAACTTGGAATAATAATCGTCATAGAAAGTTCATCTACTTGCGCTTCATCACTGGTATCAATATCATCAATTCCTGCAATATCGCAAAATAAATTCAAATCCTTTTGTTGTGTTTCCTTATACATAAACTTTCGCAAAGGCTTTGCACCTTCTTCAAGTGCCTGCTCTTGTGTAATTTCGCCAGCATCAAATGGTTTAAGTGCATTTTCATTAATCTCTGTGAAAACAGGATTCATAATGAATAGCGTGAGGAATAAAGCCAACCCAATCAATACTTGATTCGGTGGAGCTGTCTGCGTACCAATTGCATTTCTCACAAAATGCAACACAATGATAATCCTCGTAAATGAAGTCATCATAATGAGTATTGACGGTGCAAGTGATATCACAGTAAGTACTAATAAAATTTTAATATTTCCTGAAATATCCCCACTTTCGTTACTCCAAGTTACATGCAACCCATCTGTACTATCTGTAGTTGCTTCTTGGGCACGTTTTTGTGTACTATCATCCAACTGTCCAACTTCATTTGTTAAATCCTGATTAGTTCCCGTAGCATGTACACTGCGTCCAAGACACAGAACCAATGCTAAAATCAAGGTAATCGTTCCAAAGGCAAAGGAAAAGCCACAATATATTTTTTTCCCTTTATTCATCACTCTTTGCCTACTTCCTAGGGAATTTTCCCTTTAGTTTTCCCAAAATCTCCTGAAAGTTCGGAGCTTTGGCAACTGTTGTTTCATCTTCGGCAGGAAGCCATGTCAACTGCTCCTTGGTCAGCTCTGTCAAAACGTTAATACTATCCTTACAAACGGAAATTGCTAAATACTTCTCTCCCACTTGAATAATTTGGATAAGTTTATTATTGTTTACTCGAAAGCTTTCAATAACTTTAATATTTCTATTTGACATCGTTCCCTTCTGGTAACCGGCAATCCATTTTGTTGTAAAATATGTGATTGCCAGTACAAATAGAAAAATAAGTAATACACCGATTAGTTGAAAAAAACTATCCCAACCAGAAGATATCTCCATCAAAATCATACTAGCCAACTACTTTTTTCACTGCTTCTAAAACACGCTCTGCCTGGAATGGTTTTACAATAAAATCTTTTGCACCAGACTGAATTGCTTCAATAACCATAGCCTGCTGTCCCATTGCAGAACACATAATAACTGCTGCTGATGGATCACCTGCTTTGATATCTTTTAAAGCCTGAATTCCATCTTTTTCCGGCATAGTAATGTCCATAAGTACAAGATCTGGTTTTGTTTCATTGTACTTTTCTACTGCCTTTACTCCATTTTCTGCTTCTCCAGCGATTTCATAACCATTTTTAGTTAAAATGTCCTTAATCATCATTCGCATAAATGCTGCATCATCACAAATTAAGATACTCTTTGCCATCTGTTTTTCTCCTTAATATTTTTTCTTAATTATTTATTATTTCTGTAATACGGATACCAAAGCTTTCTTCAATTACTACTACTTCTCCTTTGGCAATATATTTTCCGTTTACTAGCACATCAATGGGTTCTCCGGCAATCTTGTTCAATTCAATGATTGTTCCCGGTGCAAATTCCAAAATGTCTTGAATGGATTTGCTTGTTCTTCCCAATTCCACAGTTACTTCCAGTGGTACATCCATAATCAATCCTATATTTTCTTGCTGAGTAACCGGATTGATTCCTCCTGCAAATGCCTGAAATTGTGCCGGCTGTACATTAACCGGTTGTTGCATATACATCTGTTGTGTCATATTGTTATCCATAGGCGCTCCCATCATTGGTTGTCCCATCATTGGTTGTGGCTGCATCTGTGGCACCGGCTGTGGTGTCACTCCTGATGCATTTTGTGGGGTTGTTGTTTCTGTAGAAGACACATCTTCTTCCATTGTTTTTGCAACTCCTGCACACATTTCCTTTGCAAAAGAAAATGGGAACAACTGCATTATTTCACTATTTACCAAATCTCCAATTTCCATTTTAAAGGAAATCTTTACAAATTCTCCTGTTAAAAATTCTGCAATATCTGCTTCATCCACAGAATCTTTTAAATCAATCAAATCTGCTGATGGAGGACTAATGTCAATCATCTTGTTCAACATTGATGACAATGATGTGGCTGCTGAACCCATCATCTGATTCATTGCCTCACTAATTGCACTTAAGTGCAGTTCGCCTAATTCTCCATCGATATTAGTGCCATCGCCTCCCATCATTAAATCGGTGATTATTTTAACATCTCCCTCTTTTAAAACTAAGAGATTGCTGCCATCTAACCCGGTAGTATACGCAATCCGTATAAATACACAAGGCTTTTCATAAGAATCCACAATATCCTCCCACCGTGCAAAACTAACAACAGGTGTTGAGATATCAACCTTACGATTTACTAATGAAAATAATGTTGTAGCAGCAGTTCCCATGCTAATATTAGAGATTTCTCCAATAGCATCTATTTCCTCTGATGTCAAATTTCCTTCATTATCTTCTACTGCTTTGACAGCATCTTCACTAGCATCATTATTCAACAGCGCTTCAATTTCTTCTTGCGACAAAACACCGTCCATTTTCTCACTGCTCCTCTCTGATTACTGATGTAACTCTTACTGCATATTGTTCTCCCGAAGCTCCGGGCAGAGCAGTAAATTTCTTGATATTACCAACATATACATCCAATTCTTGATCCACCTTGGTATCTAATCGGATAATATCACCTACCTGCAAATTAACGAAATCATTGACTGATATACTACTATTTCCCAGTACTGCTTTTACCGGCATCGGCGCTTTGGAAATCATAGCTTCAATTGCCTCTGTATATTCCTTTTCATCACGCTCCTGCATTGTAGAGTACCAGTATTTTGTATTTAATTTGTCCATAATGTCTTCCAATGTCATATATGGCAGACATACATTCATTAATCCTTCAACTTCACCAATTTTCAAATTGATAGTTATAATAGCTATCATTTCACTTGGAGAAATAATTTGTGCAAACTGTGAGTTCGTTTCTATTCGCTCCAATCGTGGATGAATATCTACTACATTCTCCCACGGCTCTCGCAGCAAATTGATACACACATTCATGATTCTTTCAATAATCAATAATTCGATTTCTGAAAAATCTCTGGTTCTTTCCAATGGTACTCCCGAACCACCTAACATACGGTCAACCATTGCATATCCTAAATTTGATGCCAATTCCACAATAATATTTCCCGGCATCGGTGCAAAGTTTACAATTCCAAGAAGCACCGGATTGGATAAGGCATTTGAAAACTCTGAGTAAGTAACTGCCTCTGAGTTCATTACCTCTACCTGGATATTTTTTCTTAAATACACCGGAAGATTTGTAGATAGCAATCTTCCATAATGTTCAAAAATAATTTCCATGGTTCTAAGATGTTCTTTGGAAAACTTCGCAGGTCTTGCAAAATCGTAATTCTTTACTTGTTTTTCCCCGGTGTCTTTCATCTCATCCACGTCCAGTTCGCCTGAACTGAGCGCATTCAGAAGACTGTCTATCTCATTTTGCGATAAGACCTCACCCATTTTCTTTCACCACCTGACATTAACACTTTTTCCTTCTCTATTGATAATTTATATCTGAGAATACAACACTAACAATAAAATCAGAATCATACATCTTACGAAGGCTCTTTAAGATTTCATTCTGAATCCCCTTTGTATCACTTCTCATATCATCAATGGTATGACTTGATACAATTTTGTTGATTTCATCCTTAATAATACCTTCTTTATCAGAAATTACAGTTGCATCTGTATAATCCTCATTTTTCGTATCTAACGCAAGAGAAACTGACATCATTACATAATGGTCTTTTCCATCTGTATTTTTCAAGTTGATTGTCATTTTTTCTCCTTCAGAAAGCTTCACTTCTTCTATTTGGCTCATAGGAACATCAATTGCCCCTTCTTCTTTTCCACTCTCTAATTCCAAATCAATTGCTGAGCATACCTTTGTAATTAACTCATTTGCTTTCTTTGACTGTGGCACCACAGAAATCATAAGAATTGCTGTTAAAATAAGATTTGCAAGTACCAATGCCAGAATTAAAACACTCATTAAATTCTTTTTCATACTGTTTGTTTCCTTTCTAATTAGAATTGTAGGAATTATATATTTTGATTTCTACCCGTCGGTTTCTTGCTCTTCCCTCCGGTGTAGCATTATCTGCAATCGGATTGTATTCACCGCATCCGGTTGCCCGAATCTTTGATGGTTCTAAATTCGTTTTTGACAATATATAATCTTTTACAGACTGTGCTCTATAAGAGGAAAGAATATCATTGCTTTCATACTTACTGTTATGTATCGGCACATTGTCCGTATGTCCTTCTATATATATGCTATTACTATTATAGCTCTGCAATATAGTTGACAATTTATCTACTAACGGTATCGCATCTTCTCGGATTTCTGCCTTTGCAGAATCAAATAATAATGCTCCATTTAATGTCAGCATCACATATTGCGCATTGGAATCTACTTCTACCTGATCACCAATTTGAAGCTGTGCTAACTGTTGCTCGATTGACTCAGCCATCTGTTCAGATTCTTTCAAGGAAGCTTCTTCATATTCTGCTTTCAAATCTTCCTCAGTCTTTTGCTGATTTTCTTCTTCCTCAACATCGCTTTTTCCTTCTCCCTCTTCTTCCGAGGAAGAGTTAGCACCCTCAGTATAATATGTATCTAAAAATTCCAATTGGCTTACTCCAGATGATACCATCATACCATCCCCAATAGAAGCTCCACCGGAAGGAAAGATACTGAAACTGTTTTGCAAAGACGCAACTAACATCTCAAACTTCTCCGCATCTACTGTTGACATAGAAAAAAGCAATACGAAAAAGCACAATAATAAGTTCATCAAATCGGCAAAAGTATTCAGCCAGCTAGCTCCGCCGCCACCTTGCGGCTCTTCCTTTTTCCTTCTAGCCACTATGCCTCACCTCCGGCCTGTTCATCAGACATGCTCTCTCTCATTTTCGGTGAAAGGAATGACTTCAGCTTTTCTTCAATAACTCGTGGATTTTCACCTGCCTGAATGGACAAAAGTCCCTCAACAGTCACTTCCTTAATCATAATCTCCACATCATTATTTATTGTTAATTTATTTGCAACCGGATTACATAACCAGTTTGCAATCAAAGAACCGTATAATGTAGTAATCAAGGCTACCGCCATATTCGGTCCGATTGTAGTTGGGTCTGATAATTTTTGTAACATATTAATCAAACCAATCAAGGTACCAATCATACCCCAAGCAGGACCTAATTCTGCCCATTTCTGCCAAAATCCAATTACTAACTTATGTCTTGATTCAATACAATTTAAATCCGTCTCCAATATTCCTCTAACCAATTCCGGATCAGTACCATCTACAACAAGCATAACACCTTTTTTTAAGAATTCATCCTCGATTCCATTTGCAGCTTCTTCCAGCGCAAGGAGTCCTTCCTTTCTTGCTATATTTGATAAATCAATTATATTCTTAATCACTTCTCCTACATCCGCTTTTGGACTACTGAAAATCATTGTAAAACTTTTGAGTCCCTGTAAAAAGTCCTCAAGTTTGTAGGATGCCAATACACCTGCCAGGGAACCACCAATTGTAATCAATACAGACGATACATCCCAAAAGTTACCTAATGCGGCAAATCCATCATCACCACTGGCAACGCCGAAAATAAACATTCCGACACCCATTATAAAACCAACTAAAGACGCTATATCCAACTTAGCCACCTGCCCTCTTCATCCATGAAATATATTTTTGTTAATGAGAAATCCGCTCCTTGATTCCTCATTCTAACTGTTCCTTCTTCTGGTCAGTTCCTAACCATCCCGGTCCAGTTGTCATAAAATCTCTCTTATATAATATTACTAAATTTTTAATCTCTTGTCTACTTTCTTTTACAATTATCTTCTTTCCTGT
>CAYTDI010000004.1:0-102724 GCA_964436595.1 uncultured Eubacterium sp. | reverse complement strand
ACCTAACCTCCCTCCAGTTGCGTATTGTGCATATTCAACTGTTTGGGTAATATTTTATTGCACTAACAATTATTTTAGCAGATATTTCCCGTAAGTCAATACTTTTAATAAAAATATTTCGGAAATTATTTTATCTGACCTTCTAATGCTGTTTTCGCTTCAGCAATAGCATCCGGAATACCTGCCGGATTTTTACCGCCAGCCTGTGCCATATTTGGACGTCCACCGCCGCCACCGCCAACTTTTCCTGCAATGGCTTTGATTAAGTTACCTGCATGAGCACCTTTCTTCATAGCATCATCTGTTGCCATAGCCACCAGATTTACCTTTCCATCCAAATCAGATGCCAACACAACAACACCTTCGCCAAGTTTTTCTTTTAACTGATCACCTAAATCACGCAATCCATTCATATCTACACCGGATACACTTGCTGCAAGAAGCTTTACTCCATTTACTTCTACAACCTGATTCATAACATCACCCAGTGCATCTTTTGCAGCCTTGCTCTTTAAGGATTCGTTTTCACTCTGAAGTTCTTTCATTTCTGCTACTAAATGTTCTAACTTCTCTACTAATCCTGCTGGATTGGTCTTCACCAATTTAGCGGCTTCATTAATTGTCTCTTCTAATCTGTCATAATATTCAAATACAGCCTTAGAAGTTAATGCTTCTATACGTCTTACACCTGCTGCTACACCGGACTCGGAAATAATCTTAAACGCTCCGATACTTCCTGTATTTGCTACATGTGTACCACCGCAAAGTTCAATAGAGAAGTCACCCATTTTTACAACACGGACTTCGTCTCCATATTTTTCACCAAACAGCGCCATTGCACCTGTTTTCTTTGCTTCTTCTAAAGACATAACCTCAGTTACAACCGGAATAGCCTCTGCAATCTTTGTATTTACAATCTTTTCTACCTGTGCAATTTCTTCTGGAGTCATTGCTGCAAAATGAGAAAAGTCGAAACGCAATCTTCCTTCATTTACGTCAGAACCGTGCTGTTCTACATGATTTCCCAAAACTTCACGAAGTGCACTTTGAAGTAAATGAGTTGCACTATGGTTTCTTCCAATCAATGCACGTTTTTCTGTATCTACGGAAAGCTCTACGGTATCTCCCACCTTAAACATTCCTTTTGTAACAGTTCCTACATGACCGATTCTTCCACCACGCAGATTAATGGTATCTTCTACCTGAAATTCGCTCTCTCCTACACGAATTACACCTGTATCTGCATTCTGACCACCCTTGGTAGCATAGAACGGTGTCTCGTTTACAATAATAGTTCCTTTATCCCCATCAGATAAAGCCTCTGTCAACTCTGTTTCTGTTGTAAGTACACTGATTTTGGAAGTATGTGTTAATCTGTCATATCCTACAAATTCGGAAGTAATGGTTGTATCGATTTCATCGTAAACCGTTGCATCTGCTCCCATGTAGTTGGTTTCTTTTCTTGCACTTCTTGCTTTGTTTCTCTGCTCGTCCATGCACTTTTTAAAACCTTCTTCGTCAATGGTAAATCCCTGTTCTTCTAAAATCTCCTGTGTCAAATCCATTGGGAATCCATAGGTATCATAGAGCTTAAATGCATTTTCTCCTGACAGTACTTTTGCTCCGGTCTTTTTCAATTCTTCCTGCATCTCAGCGAGAATTGAAAGTCCCTGGTCAATAGTTTTGTCAAACTTTTCTTCTTCCTGAGATAATACCTTGAAAATAAACTCTTTCTTTTCTTCTAACTCCGGATATCCGTCTTTACTCTCTGCAATTACAGTTGCACTTAAGTCTGCCAAAAACTTACCATTAATACCAAGTAATCTTCCGTGACGTGCTGCACGACGAATCAAACGACGCAATACATATCCTCTTCCCTCATTAGACGGCATAATTCCATCGGAAATCATAAAAGTAGTGGAACGAATATGGTCTGTAATCAGACGAATGGAAACATCATCCATTGCATCTGCCAAATAAGCCTTGCCACTGATAGCGCAGACTTTATCACGAATTGCCTTCATGGTATCAATATCAAAAACTGAACCAACATCCTGTACTACTACTGCAAGACGTTCCAATCCCATACCGGTATCAATATTTTTATTTGCAAGTTCTTCATAATGACCATGACCATCGCCATTAAACTGAGTAAATACATTATTCCAAACTTCCATGAAACGGTCACATTCACAACCTACTTTGCAATCCGGGCTGCCACAGCCGTACTTTTCTCCACGGTCGTAATAGATTTCAGAACATGGACCACAAGGACCTGCACCATGCTCCCAGAAGTTATCACATTCTCCGTTTTCATCACGGTAAAAACGTGTAATCTTCTCAGCCGGAACTCCGATTTCCTTTGTCCAAATCTCAAATGCCTCTTCGTCTTCTCCATAAATAGATGGATATAAACGTTCCGGCTCCATACCTACAACTTTCGTAAGGAACTCCCAAGACCATGCAATTGCTTCATGCTTAAAATAATCTCCAAAGGAAAAGTTTCCAAGCATTTCAAAAAAAGTAAGATGTCTTGCTGTCTTTCCTACGTTTTCAATATCTCCGGTTCTGATACACTTCTGACATGTAGTTACACGTTTCTTTGGCGGTATCTCCTGACCTGTAAAATATGGCTTTAAAGGCGCCATTCCTGCATTAATTAATAACAAACTGTTATCATTATGCGGTACAAGTGAAAAACTTTTCATCACGAGATGCTCTTTGCTCTCAAAAAATTCCAGATACATTCTACGCAATTCATTTACTCCATATTTTTTCACAACAAATTCCTCCAACTGTCTATTCTATTTATTTTACTTCTCGCTCAAGCCTTTTTTTGCATCACTTCTGTCACGCAGCTTCTTTCCTAAAAAAATTCCCAGTCCCGCGACTGCAACGAGAAGGACAAAAATAATTGCATACTCCAAAAAACTATTCAAAAATGTCATATTCTGCACCTCCTATCAAAGTTTAATCATATCATATGGCTTGTTCATTTTCAAGTATCGGAAACGGTATCTTCCAACAGATTGTCTCCGTCTGCTGCGGTTGTTGCTAAATAGTCACACCGCTCATTCATGACATGTCCGTCATGTCCCTTTACCCAATGAAAAACTACTTCGTGTGGCTGCATTGCCTGTAATAATTCTTTCCACAAATCAATATTTTTTACAGGCTTTCCGTCTGACTTTTTCCAGCCTTTTTTCATCCATCCGTAAATCCACTTTTGATTAAATGCATCTACCAGATATTTGGAATCGGAATACAAATCCACCTTGCAGGCACGATTAAGCTGTTGCAGGCTTCGTATTGCTGCTAATAATTCCATTCGGTTATTTGTGGTCTTCTTATATCCTGCAGAAATTTCTTTTTTATAAAGCTTTCCGCTGGCATCCATATAAGTGAGTACAGCTCCATAACCTCCCGGTCCTTCCGGATTGCCTCTCGCTGCCCCATCAGTATATATCTTTACTTCCATCTTTTTAATCCTTTTCTAACTTATTCTATATACACAGACATTCTTGGTTTTCATGGGAAATCTCAATCATATGAACTGCCTTTTCATTTGGCAATGCAGACTTATATTGGCGAATACATTCATATTGTTTCCACATATGCATAGGAATCACATAATCTGCCCTTACATTCTCTAAAAAATAATCCATCCCAAGGGTCATCTCCTTGCCCTGTCGTGGGTCTAATACCACAAATGCCACCTGAATATGCTTGTCCTTTAAAGAATCCACCTGTTCCTTGTAGGTATGTTCCTGATACTTGTTGTCTTCCTCAGACTCTCCCTCCCAATGCCACCAGTTTAAATCACCTGCATGGTAAATGATTTGTTCCCCACAAGTTACCACAAATGCCACGCCACTGTCCGTAGACTTTAATGTCTCTACCTTAATACCGGCAACTTCCAGTCTCTCTTGTGGCTTCATATAATGCAGTCTTTCCTTTAACTTTACTATGTTACTATTTGGAAGAAGTCTCTGTAATGCAGAATTTCCAAGCTTCTTTTTGATTTCCTTTGCAAAAATATAATGAATGTTTGAATATCGGCAACTCCATTTTAACACTTCCATATCAAAATGGTCTCTGTGACTATGACTGGAAAACACATACATTTCGGTATCTTCTGGAAACTCCGGCATTTTTCCAGTATAAATGCAGTCCCCAGAACTCTTTCCATCATAATAATCAAATACCAATACCTTTTTATTCCACTCTATATAAAATGCACTGTGATGAATATAGGTTACTTTCATATGTTTCCTTTCTTTTGCCCATATATATTGTATTATACTAAATTTTTTCTGCCTTGTACAGAACAAAGCTTACAAGCATGCTCCGCAATTTTACACTTTCTCATTGTGCTTGCAGGCTTTGCCAAGCCGAATTTGGTACGCAGTATTTCCTATGATATAAAAAGGTTAGGAAATATTACTGCATTTCCTAACCTCTACACCTGCTATATGATAATGCATACCAGTCCGCCATTACTGTCATTTACAATCTTTTGCATGGTATCTTGCAGCTTCAATTGACTTTCATCATCCATCATGGTTATCTTGCTTCGTATTCCATCCTCTACCAGTTCCCCGATGGACTTACCAAAAATATTGGTTTGCCACAATCCCTCTTCCTGATCTCTTGAGTTCTTGATATATCCAATCAAATCCTGTGCCTGTTCTTCATTCCCGATAATTGGTGCAATTTCTGTTTCCACATTTGCCTTAATCATATGAATAGACGGAGATTGTGCCTTGATTTTTACTCCAAATTTGTTTCCATGCTTGATAATCACCGGTTCTTCGATTTCAATATCTGAAAGCTGAGGTGTAACCACTCCATATCCTTTTTGTTTTACTGCCTCCATGGCACTTGCTACCTTATCATACTCCCGCTTCATTCCTGATAGTTCTTTTATCATGGAAATCAACTGATATTCTCCCTGAATCGGCACACCGGTCAATTCACTCATATTCTCATAATAATATTTCTCATCAATATCAAAAATAATCTGCACCCTGCCTCTGGATAATTCCATTTTATCTAATTTTATCTTTTTAATATATTCTCCGTCCGGTGCAAGTGTAATATTTCTGGCATCTCTTGCATAAGTAAACTGACTTAAAATGTTCTTAGCATTCTCAATTACATTTTCCTTAATTTTATGAGTATTTTCTAACATTTCCACCCACTTTGGCAGATAAAACTCTACTCGTTCGATTGGAAATTCATAGAGAATACTTTCTAAAATACGATAAATGTCATCCTTTCTAAGCTGTTCACAGTTCACTGGCAATACCGATACCCCATATTTCTGTGCCAATTCTTCAGATAACTTCTGACTCTCTGCGCTGTATGGCTTTTGTGTATTTAGCAACACAATAAAAGGCTTTCCCAACTTTTTTAATTGTGCTACGGTCTTTTCTTCTGCCGGAATATAACTTTCTCTTGGTAGTTCCGTAATACTTCCATCTGTGGTAAGTACAATCCCGATATTGGAATGTTCCCGAATTACCTTTTGCGTTCCGATTTCTGCCGCCTGTGTAAAAGGAATCTCGTAGTCAAACCATGGTGTTTTTACCATGCGTTCATTTCCATCCTCTTGATGCCCCGTTGCCCCTTCTACCATAAATCCAACACAGTCAATCAATCTTACCTTTACTTCTAAATCTTCGGCTACTTGTATTTTTGCAGCTTCTTTGGGCACAAACTTCGGCTCTGTTGTCATAATAGTCTTTCCCTGTGCAGACTGTGGCAATTCATCGGTTGCCCGTTCTCTGTCATTTTCGTCTTCCATTTCAGGTAATACCATTACATCCATAAATCGTTTGATAAACGTAGACTTTCCTGTCCGCACAGGTCCTACTACACCAATATAAATATCGCCATTTGTTCTTGCGCTGATATCTTTATAAATATTATATGTACCGGCACTGATATTTTCCATAAAAAAACCTCCTGTTCTACTGTTACCAGTATATGCAGGAGATTTTTTTACAATACCTTTTTCTTATTTATATGTTTTATATGTTTATTTTTCTTTTGCCACCTTTTTCGGAGCTCGCCCATATACTTCTACATAATTACGAACTTTTTTTGCAAGCTTGTCATCTATGGCATCTTCTTTCATACGCCACTTCCAGTTACATCCTAAGGTAGACGGAATATTCATTCGTCCTTCACTGCCGATTCCAAGAACGTCCTGCATTGTAACTACTGCCATATCGCCTACACTAGCCCATACACCACGCATTACGCCCCAGTGATATCCTTCTGCACGGTCAAGCTTCAGATATTCCTTGGCATATTCTACGCATTGTTCAGATGCATTATCCATCCAGCCGACAATGGTATCATTATCATGTGTTCCTGCATATACAACACAATTTCTAGTGTAGTTATGAGGCAGATAATCTCCATCTTCTCTGGTATCAAAAGCAAACTGTATCAATTTCATTCCCGGATATCCGGAATCTTTTAACATCTGTCTTACAGAGTCTGTCAGGAAACCTAAATCCTCTGCAATAACATCCATCTTACCAAGCTTTTTCTCCATGGTACGGAAAAGCTCAATTCCCGGACCTTCTCTCCATTCGCCATTTCGTGCAGTTGTATCACCAAACGGAATTGCATAATAAGAATCAAATCCACGGAAATGGTCAATTCTTACCACATCAAAAAGCTTTGTCATTTTTTCCATTCGTTTTGTCCACCAGGTAAAGTCATCCTTCTTCATAACATCCCAACGGAATAATGGATTTCCCCAAAGCTGTCCGTCTTCAGAAAATGCATCCGGTGGGCAACCTGCTACATCAATCGGATCTAACTTTTCATCTAAGTAGAACTGTGTTGGATTTGCCCATACATCAGCACTATCCATTGCTACATAAATTGGAACGTCACCAATAATCTTGATTCCGTTATCATTTGCATATGTTTTTAATGTATTCCACTGCTGATAGAATAAGTACTGAAGCATCTTCCAAAATTCTACTTCTTCTGCCAATTCAGACGCTGCCTTATTCATAGCCTCTGGTTTACGAAGCTTTAACTCTTCTTCCCACTGACTCCATGCCACACCGTTATGTGCATCCTTCAACGCCATAAACAGAGCATAATCCTCTAACCAATCTGCCTGCTCCTTGCAGAACTGATTGTACGCTTCCGGAACTGCTTTTTTAAATCTCTCATATGCCTTATGCAATAAAGAATAACGACTTTCATATAATGTTCCGTAATCTACTTCCTTGGCATTATCACCCCAAGGATAAGATTCACATTCTTTTTTCTCCAATAAACCTTCTTCACATAAAGTATCTAAATCGATAAAATATGGATTTCCTGCAAAACTGGAAAAAGACTGGTAAGGTGAGTCACCATAACTTGTTGGACAAATTGGTAACACCTGCCAGTATGTTTGTGCTGATTTTACGAGAAAGTCGACAAACTCTCTTGCCTCCTTTCCCATGGTTCCAATACCATACGGGGATGGTAAAGAAGAAATATGCATTAAAATTCCACTACTACGCATGTTGCGTTCCTCCTGTTATTTTTTTTACACTTTCGCCCTGAATGAAACCAAATGGAACAATTTCATGTACCGAGCTAGTGTTTAACTCAATATAATTTAATAGTATTTCTACACTTCTGGATGCCAGGGTACTATACTGTTGCTGTATGGTTGTAAGCTTTGGATTATAATACTTTGCCAAAGCAATTCCATCAAATCCCATAACGGAAACATCTTCCGGAACCCTTACTCCCATATCGATCAAAGCTCGAATTGCTCCGATTGCTGTTACATCACTCATTGCAAATACCGCAGTAATATCATCTGCCCTTTTATACAAACGCTGCATAGCATGATATGCATTGTCATAAGAAAAGCGAGCTGTCTCGTAATATACCGTTTCATCAAAAACTATGTTATGCTTAGCAAAGCTCTTCAAACATCCTAGATAACGCTGATTACTGGTATGAGACAAGCTACATACTCCGCCTAAAACTCCTATTTTAGTGTGCCCTTGTTCAATCAAAAAGTCAATAGCACATTCGGCTGCTTTTTCATCATCTGTTGCAACACTTGATAAATTATCAAATTTCAGAGCATTTCCCTGGTTCGTTACCAGCACACAGGGAACATTTACTTCCTGAAAGGATTTTTCAAATGACTTTGGATTACCTCCAAGGAATAACATTCCCATTGGCTTGCGTTCCCTGCATACAATAACTGCTTGCTCTACTTCATTATCATCCTCATCAATGTAGGTGATACTAGCTGTATATCTTGTCTTTTCTATTTTTTTCTGAATTTCTTCTACAATGCTGGCAAACAGCATATTTGAAGTTCCCTTTACCAAAACCGCTATGGTCTTACTACTATTTTGCTTTAAATGCTTTGCATTATTATTCGGCACGAAATGATGTTCCGCAACAATTTCCTCTATTCTCTTTTTTGCCTCCGGGCTTACATCCCGTCGATTATTCAGTACTCTTGATACAGTACTTACCGAATATCCGGATTCTTTTGCTATATCTTTAATAGTTATCATATCATTTCCTGCCTTTTTCTGAATTTACCCCTTTACGGCTCCTGCCAATACTCCTTGAATGATATATTTCTGACATACAACATAAAAAACTACAATTGGCAAAATTGCAAGAACTAATACTGCCATCATTGCACCCCAGTCTACCTGACCATGGCTTTGTTTTAAATACTGAATTGCAATCGGAATTGTTTTGTACTTATTGATATTCAATACCAAACTTGGCAGTAAGTAGTCATTCCATACCCACATAGCTTCCAAAATTGCTACTGTTATAGCTGTTGGTTTTAATATCGGAAATACCACTCTAAAAAATGTCTGTAATGGATTACATCCATCAATCATAGCTGCTTCTTCAATCTCAATTGAAATTCCCTTTACAAATCCGGTAAACATAAACACGGAAAGTCCGGCACCGAACCCAAGATATACTACAATAATACCCACTGGATTTGACAAATGCAGCATATTTGCAAATTTAGATAATGTAAACATTACCATTTGGAATGGTACAATCATGGAAAACAGACACAGTACATAAATCAGCTTTGTACCTTTTGTATTCACACGAACAATATACCATGCACACATTGAACAGCAAACAATAATTATCAATACAGAACCAACGGTAATGAATAAAGAATTACCAAAACTTGACCAGAAATCAGTTTTTGTAATAGCATTATCATAATTCCGCCATCCACAGAAAATCTGCTTTGCGCCTTCAATAAATTTATCCCATCCATCCAAAATAGAATTTTTACTGATTCCAAACGGATATCTAAAAATGTAGGCTTTTAACTTAAAGGAGTTTAATACAACAATTAAAAGTGGGAAAATCCAAACAAAACTTAAAATTATAAAAAATAATGTAAGTATTCCACCATGCTTAGCCTGTCTAACGGTGCTTACCTGTTGCTCTTTTTGTTTTGCCATTATTCCTTTACCTCCTTACTTGTTGTCAATTTATTCTGTGCTACCGAAATAATTGCAACCAGAATAAAGAATATTACCGCCTTTGCCTGACCAACACCCTGCCATCCGGTTGTACCATACATGGTGTCATATATATTCAAAGCAAGTAACTGAGACATCTTACCCGGATTTCCACCAGTCAATGCCAAGTTCTGATCAAACAATTTAAATCCATTGGTCAATGTAAGAAATGTACAAATCGTAATTGTAGGCATAAGCATCGGAATTGTTACATGACGAAGAAGCTGTCTTGCGTTTGCTCCGTCAATCTTCGCTGCTTCTATCAACTCTCCCGGAATGTTCTGGATACCAGCAATATAGATAATCATCATATATCCTATCTGTTGCCAGCATACAACAGCAATAAGTCCCCAGAATGCTGTCCACTGAGAAGATACAATTGTCATTGAATACTTCTGCAAAATTGAATTAAATATCATTAACCAAATGTAACTCAATACAATACCACCAATAAGGTTTGGCAAGAAAAATACTGTACGGAATAAATTTGTTCCTCTAATTCCTTTTGTTAATGCCATGGCAATTGCAAAAGAAACTATATTAATAATAAGAACTGATACAATGGTAAATAATGCTGTATACCAAATAGAATGTATAAATGAAGTATCCAACTTCCCATTCACAAAAAAGATTCTTGTATAATTTTGAAATCCAACCCAGCTCCAGTCTGTTACTGTTGTGAACTTACAAAAGGAAAGAAATATACCATATACAAATGGTATTACAAATCCAATTGCAAATGCAATCATTGTTGGAATTACAAATATTGGAAAATACTTTTTAATTGCTTTCTCCATAGCTGTTCCCTTTCTAACAAATAGGGTGAGTGAATCGGCGCCACTCACCCTGTTTTCATTACTTTAATTTCCTGTTATATACTAATTATTCAGCGTTCTGAAGATCCCAGTAGTATGCCCACTGTTCAACAAATGCTTTTTTAACATCATCCCAAGAACCGTCACGCTCAGTATACTCTGTAAGTGGAGCAATGAAGTCTGCTCTCCAATCATCTACGGAAGGAGTTGCACTGAAGCTCCATGCTACTGAAGTCTTGCCCTGTGCTGCATATTCGTTAACCATTGCTGCGAACTGATTCTTAGAAGCATAGTCACCGGTAAATGTATCAAATGGAGCTGTGAGACCCATTTCATTGTTAATTGCATCACGTCCTTCGTCAGAAGTAATAACCCACTCTAAGAAATCTAAAGTAGCATCAATATCTTCCTGAGAAGCCTGTGAATTAACTGCCCAGTAGTTTTCTGTACCAACTGCAAGACCTTCGTTCTTATCATCAACACCAAAGTAAATTGGCATCATGGAAAGATCTTCAGCTGCAACAGTATATCCATTGTCAGGATTTGTTAATGCAGCAAATTCCCAGTCACCATTCTGATAGAATACTGCTTCACCTAAACCTAATTCCTGTTCTGCATTGTATGTACCAGAGTCAAGAGTTGCGGTATCTGCTGCTGAAGTACTTACATATAAATCCCAAACATTCTTGAAATTATCTAAGTAATCACCTGTAACAGTGCCCTGTCCAGCAGTTAAATCACATCCAGCATCTTTAAACTCATAGTAAAGAGCAATACCAGCAAGATGTCCTGAAAATCTCCAGTTAGATCCTGAATCAAGTCCTGCAGAAGCAAATGCCTCAGTCAATTCAGTTCCACATGCTTCGTTGATTGCATCAACATTGTTGTTAATGTCTTCTGCAACAGCTTTTAATGTATCGAAATTGTCAATTTCATCGATAGAGGAAATAACTGCGCCTTCATAGTTATCAATGTAGTTCTGAAGAATTGACTTGTTATAGATGATACCATAACATTCATAGCAGTTAGCAATTGCTGCTACTTTTCCATCATATTCAAGAGAAAGAGACTTATCTGTTAAATGTTCATATAAAGCTGAATCGGACAAATCATAAATATAATTTGCATATTCTGCACAGCTTGCTGTGCTACCAATTGTATAAATGGTAGGAGCTTCATTTTTCGCTAACTCAGACTGCAAAGTTGTCTTATACTGTCCGTCTGCTGCTGTTAATACGTTGACTTCAACCCCTGTCTCATCCGTATAAGTATCGGCTAATTTCTGCCACGCCTCGTCTGTTTCTGGTTTGTAATTCAGCAAATAAACGCTTCCTTCGCTGCTTGCTTCTTTTTTTCCACCAGATTTTTCTGTTTTCCCATTGCTATTACCACATCCTGCAACAACCGACATAGCCATAGCAGCCACTAACATAAGTGATACTAATTTTCTTTTCATAGTATACATCCTCCTATAATAATGATATGAATCATATTCTGGAAACGATTCCGAAAGCGTTTCCGGTAACGTTTTCAGTTGATAGTATAAGTATAGTGCCTATTTCCAAAAAAATCAATAGTATTTTTTATTTCGATTGTTATTTTGTTTCTTTTTTACAGTTTACTAATTGATTTTTTGTGAAATACGCACAACTTATTTTTCTATATTTATTTTTTATACTTATTCCTCTTTAAGAAATGTATACATACCCATGCTGCATACCATATTCCATGCATAATTGAATGATTCCCATTCCTGTTGAAAATACCATCAATAAAAACGTAATAAAAATTGCTCCCTTGTCATACTTGATATTTTCTGTCTCCTGCGTGGTTTTTTTTCAGATTTGCCGCAAGCATCTCAATTCCCAGTGCAATTAAAATCACCGGCCATAGTTTCATAATGACTACCAAACTTAAAGAGGGGAAAATCATATGCCCTAAAAACAACATTCCGAATATAATCAGCAGACTGCCGCAAGTAATACTTCCTACTCTTCTGGTTCTCATATGTTTTCCTCCTTTTCCTCTTTATCTAAGGCTGCTTTTTTTCCACGAATCATCATAATTCCTACTACGATTAAGGCCACTGCTACTACAATCTGTGGAACTCTGTCTATACATTCAAAATAGACCCTCTCCGGAACTATCTCATATAAATACTCTGAAAACTGATTCCATAATACTGCCACTCCTATAAAGATTAAAATTCCCGCAAAAACATTTTTTTGTTTTTGTTCCAATTTTCCTTTTGGAAATACCCGTTCCATATGAAACCAATAATCATCCTCTACTGCATAAAATTCCTCATCCGACAGGCTTCTTAAATTGTTTACATGAAAAAAACTATAACACCACAAAATTGGCAATACAAACAATACCTGATCAATCCCCAGATACGAAGCAATAAATATCAGTCCCCAAAACACACTCATCACACTTAATCCCTGTTTCATAAATCCCATATACATTTCTCCTGCTCCCGGCAGCAGTGAGAAACAAAATGTAAAAAATCCGTTTTTCTTTCTTGTCATATTATTTCCTCCTTTTGCATTCCTGTTTTTCCTATTCTATGCGAAAGAAACCACTTGTCATGTCATTCAAAGCATCGTTCACAAAACTACTGCCTTGATTTAATTTATCTGTAATACTTTCTTCTCTCTCTACGCTTTCCGTCTGTTTCTGCTGACTTTGCAGTTTCACTGACTTCATATTTTGAAAGTTTGTTGTTATGGTTAATAGAAATATGGAAGCTACAACCGCAAAACCTACTTTTAAACTATATAACATCAACTGCATCCTGTAGTACGTTTTACCTGTAGTACGTTTTACCTTTACTACGGTCTGTACATCAATCTGTCTGGTTCGCTTTACAATTTCTTCTTTCAGATAAGCGGGTGGCTCCATCAAATCATCTTCCATCCAATTTCCAAACTGTTCTGCACAAAACGTACAGATTCCTGTATGGGATAAAAATTCTTCTTCTTCCTGACTACTCATTTTTCCTCGCTGCCAGTTTTGAAACATCTCTTTTGTAATATGTTCTCTCTTTATTTCTGTCATCTCTTGGTTGCCCTCCCTTCTATCAACTTTTTAATCATCGCTTTTGCCCGGTATATTTGTGTTTGTACCGTTTTTATTCCTTTTCCTGTTTCTTCTGCTATTTCCTTTGCTGATTTTTCCCTGTAAAAATGTTCTGTGGCTACTTCTTTATATGGACTTTTCAGGCATTGACAGATAGTAAATACATATTCTTTGGATTCCTCCTGTAAGTACACCTCTTCCGGTCCGTCTCTGCTGTCCGTTACCTCTGCAAAATAGGTATCTTCCGTAGGTTCGCTTCTTCTTCCTGCTGCCTTGCAAAAGTCTAATCCTTTGTTTGTGGCAATCTTACAAATCCATGCCTTTTCATAATCCCTCTGAAATGTAGCTAAATTTTTATAGACGGATAAAAATGTTTCCTGTGTTAAATCTTCTGCGTCAAACTGATTACCTGTAAATTTAAAACAAATGGAATACACGAGCTTTTGATATGTATCTAACAGGTAATCAAAATATTCTTCTTGGTTAATCTTTATCCGCCTCCTTTCTTCTTTACTATCTGTTCATTTATTATAACGAGATTCTTTTGCAAATGTCTTCAAAATCATAAAATTATTTTTTAAATTTTATCTTTCTTTTTCAAAACAAAAATGTGTTTCGCACACTCTCGCGACCTAGTTTCTGATATAGAACACCTTTTATTCCGCGCACAAGCACTCGATTTGCCTCGTTGCCTGCGTAAGAAAAAGACCCAATCTTTTTTAGATTCGGTCTAATATCTTCTTACTATTTTCTTTATTCTGACATTCTTTTTGCAATTTCTTCTCCGGCAGGTGTTGCTGCTAAACCACCTTCTCCGGTTTCTTTCAACGTTCCGGGCAATGCCATTCCTACGGAACGCATAGCATCTATGACTTCATCCGGCGGAATACGACTGACAATTCCGGCGATTGCCATATCTGCACTGGTAATGGCATTGACTGCTCCTATCACATTTCGCTTTACGCAGGGAACTTCTACCAATCCTGCCACCGGGTCACATACCAGTCCTAACAGATTCTTCAATGACATTGCTGCCGCGTGTACAATTTCTTCTTCTGCACCGCCTTGTAAATAAGCCAGTCCACCTGCTGCCATTGCACTGGCACTTCCTATCTCCGCCTGACAGCCACCTGTTGCTCCTGCAATAAATGCCCGCTCTGCTATCACTTCGCCAATCCCCGCAGCCACAAACATGGCTTCTACCATTTTTTCGTCTGTCACCTTATATTTTTCCTGATAAGTTAAAAACACTGCCGGCATAACTCCACAAGAACCTGCGGTTGGTGCTGCAACAATTCGTTTCATACAGGCATTGGACTCTCCCATTTTCAAGGCTTTTGCCATAACATCACCGATAAAATCTCCCGCCATGGTTTTTCCTGCTTCTACTGTCTCTTTCATTTTCTTTCCATCACCACCAACCAAACCGCTGGCTGATTTCAATTTTTCATCATAAGCATTATCCGCCATTCGCATAGTATCGTACATTTTCTGCATCATTCCAAAGGATTCTTCTTCCGATACCATACGCTCTGACATATCTTCTTCTAAAACAATTCGCCAAAAAGGCTTTTTTGCTTCTTTTGCACTATCTACAATTTCTTTTAAAGACTTAAAACTCATAATTTTCCACCAAACTCAAATATGTGACCTTTCGGATTCCTTCTAATTTTTCTAACCATTCAATGGATTCTTTCGGCAGTTCTTTATCACATTCTACTATCATGACCGCATTACCGCCTCTTCTGTCTCGATACAACTGCATGGTAGCAATGTTTACAGACTTATTTGCCAACATAGAAGTAACCTCTGCCACATGCCCCGGCTGATCTTGGTTGTGCACAATCAGTGTCGGATAATCTCCACAGAAGTTTGCCTCTAATCCATCTAATTTACAAATCTTAATTCTTCCTCCGCCAATAGAAGCCGCCTGCACTTCCAGCTCTCTCCCATACGCTCCGGTAAGTTTTAATAGCACAGAATTGGGATGTGCATCCCGAAGCTCAATTCCTCCAATGGTAAATTCCATCCCACATTCTTTTGCTACCTGAAAACTATTCGGAATCCGCTCATCCTCTGGATGCATTCCCAACAATCCGGCAATAATGGCTCGATCTGTTCCATGTCCTTTTCCGGTTGCCAAAAAAGAGCCATGAAGATATATCTCTGCCTTGTGTACTCTTTCATTTAATAATAAACGTGCAATATATCCAATCCGCACTGCTCCTGCTGTGTGGGAACTGGACGGACCTACCATAACAGGTCCTACAATATCAAATAAATTCATTCCTTTTTCCTACTTTGTCAGTAATTCTTCTGCAAGTTCTTCCATCTGTGCTACATTTTCCGGCTTCATTGCTGACTTAATGGTAACTGTCTTTTCGCAAATTGTAATTTCTTTCATTCCCTCTAAAATTCCTTTCATGGTCTTCGCCGCCATTGGCCCCCAAGAACCATTTTCAATCAAAGCTATCTTACGTTTCTGATAATTCTTGCTCTTTAAGTGATGTAAGAAATCTTCCATGCATGGGAATACGCCACCATCATAAGTAGCTGCCGCAAGCACTACCTTATCATAACGGAATGCATCTTCTACTGCCTCTGCCATATCATCTCTTGATAAGTCTGTGATAGCAACCTTTGCAGCTCCTTTTGCTTCTAATATTTCTTTCATTTTTTCTGCTGCCTTTTTGGTATTTCCATGAATAGAAGCATAGGCTACCAATACACCATCATCCTCCGGTTCATAACTACTCCAAATATTATATTTTTCAATATAATATCCCAGATTTTCTTTTAAAATCGGGCCATGCAATGGACAAATCATAGCAATATCCAGTGTTGCTGCCTTTTTCAAGAGAGCTTGTACCTGTACGCCATATTTTCCAACAATATTGAAATAATAACGTCTTGCTTCACATGCCCAGTCTTCTTCTGTATCAAGTGCACCGAATTTTCCAAATCCATCTGCTGAAAATAGAATCTTCTGGCTCTTTTCATAAGTAACCATAACTTCCGGCCAATGTACCATTGGTGCCATGAAAAACTGTAATTCATGCTGTCCTAAACTTAAAGTATCTCCCTCTTTTACAACAACTGAACGCTGAGATAAATCCACGTCAAAGAACTGATTTATCATTGGGAATGTTTTTGCATTTCCCACTACCTGCATATCCGGATATTTCTCTACTATTTTTTGTATATTAGAAGCATGATCCGGTTCCATATGAGAAACTACCAGATAATCCGGTGTCTTTCCTGCTAATGCTTTTTCCAAATTTGCAAACCACTCCTCAGTTCTTCTGGCGTCTACGGTATCCATAACCGCAATTTTTTCATCCATAATAAGATAAGAGTTATAAGAAACTCCATTCGGAACCTTGTATTGGCTTTCAAATAAATCAATATCTTTATCGTCTGCTCCAATATACAAAATGTTTTGTGTAATTGTAGTATCCTTCATTATTTTTCCTCCTTGCATGGCTTTCATACGTTAACGCAACATATTTTTTCTAAATACCAGAAAAGGGACTTACCTTTACGGCAATCCCTTTTCTTTGGTTTCTTTTATTTTACTTGTTAGAAAGATATTCGTCAATACCTTTTGCAGCAGCTTTTCCTGCTCCCATTGCAAGAATTACAGTAGCAGCTCCTGTTACTGCATCCCCGCCGGCAAATACACCCGGCTTGCTGGTAGCACCGTTTTCTTCTTCTGCTACGATACATTTTCTTCTATTAATTTCCAGTCCTTTTGTGGTAGAGGAAATCAATGGATTTGGCGATGTTCCAAGTGACATGATAACTGTATCTAAGTCTAATTCAAACTCAGAACCCGGAATCTCTACCGGACTTCTTCTTCCTGACTCGTCCGGCTCACCTAATTCCATACGGATACATTTCATTCCTTTTACCCATCCATTTTCATCTACTAAAATCTCAGTTGGATTAGTTAATAAATCGAAGATAATTCCTTCTTCCTTTGCATGATGAACTTCTTCTACACGGGCCGGAAGCTCTGACTCACTTCTTCTGTATACAATATGTACCTCTGCACCAAGTCTTAAAGCTGTTCTTGCTGCGTCCATGGCAACATTTCCACCACCTACAACAGCTACTTTTTTACCTTTCATAATCGGAGTATCATATTCTTCCTTAAAGGCTTTCATCAGGTTATTTCTGGTAAGGAACTCATTTGCAGAGAATACACCGTTTGCCTGTTCTCCCGGAATCCCCATAAATCTCGGAAGTCCTGCTCCGGAACCTACGAATACAGCCTCAAATCCTTCTTCTTCCATTAACTCATCAATGGTGGTAGACTTTCCGATTACTACGTTTGTCTCAATTTTAACGCCAAGTGCCTTAACGTTCTCGATTTCCTTAGCTACTACCTTGCTCTTTGGTAAACGGAACTCCGGTATACCATAAATCAATACACCACCTGCTTCATGGAGTGCTTCAAAAATGGTAACATCATATCCCATCTTTGCCAAATCTCCTGCACAGGTAAGACCTGCAGGACCGGAACCAATAACTGCTACCTTGTGTCCCTTTTTCTCTGTTGCAGGCTGTGGCTTAATACCATTTTCTCTTGCCCAGTCAGCCACAAATCGCTCCATCTTACCGATAGAAACAGCTTCGCCCTTGATACCACGAATACATTTTCCTTCACACTGGCTTTCCTGTGGGCACACACGTCCACATACTGCCGGAAGTGCACTGGATTTGCTGATAATGTGATATGCTTCTTCAAAGTTGCCTTCTTTTACCTTGGAAACGAATCCCGGTATATCAATAGAAACCGGACAACCTTTTACACACTGTGCGTTCTTACAATTCAGACATCTGGTAGCTTCTGCCATTGCCTCTTCTTTACTATATCCTAAACATACTTCTTCAAAATTCTTGGCACGAACCTGTGGCTCCTGCTCTCTTACTGGTACTTTCTTCATTACATCCATTATTTGTCACCTCCGCAATGTCCACAGCCGCCGTGATGTGTATCACCTTCCTGTAATTTTAACAATGCTCTGCCTTCTTCTGTCTTATACATCTGCTGACGTTTCATTGCCTGATCAAAATCTACCTGATGACCATCAAATTCAGGACCATCTACGCAGGCAAACTTCACTTCTCCACCGACAGTTACACGACATGCTCCACACATTCCGGTTCCGTCTACCATAATTGGATTTAAGGAAACAATGGTTGGAATCTCTAATTTCTTTGTAAGCAGACAGACAAATTTCATCATAATCATAGGTCCGATTGCAATACATAAATCATATTTATTTCCTGCATTTACCAGTTCTTCTAATTGATTTGTTCCCATACCGTGGAACCCATAAGAACCGTCATCTGTCGTTACATACAGATTTCCTGCTACTTTTTCCATCTCATCTACTAAAATCAATAAATCTTTTGTTTTAGAGCCCATGATAACATCACAGTCTATTCCGTTTTCATGCAGCCATTTTACCTGCGGATACACCGGAGCTGTACCTACGCCGCCGGCAATAAATACAATTTTCTTTTTCTTTAATTCTTCAATCGGTGTCTCAGTTAACTCAGAAGCACATCCTAATGGACCTACAAAATCCTGGAATGCATCTCCTTCTTCTAAACTTACCATTCTCTCTGTAGAAGCTCCTACGGTCTGGAATACAATAGTAATGGTTCCTGCTTCTCTATTGTAATCACAAATTGTAAGAGGAATACGCTCTCCTTCTTCATCCATTTTTACAATTACAAATTCTCCCGGCAGACAGGACTTAGCCACACGCGGTGCCTTTACTTCCATAAGATAAATCTTATCAGCCAGTTTTTTCTTTTTTACGATTGGGTACATTCTTAAACCTCCGCAACTTAGTTCGTACATTTTATTCAACATTTCTATTCTAATATACTTCTAGCGAAAATTCAATTAGTTTATAAAAAAATTCTGTAAAACATTGCAACATTACCGTATTAAAGTGCTATTGCTCTTTTGTATTTTTCTATCTGCTTACATTATAACGTGTTCCGCTTGTATTTTTATAACTTTCGGAATAACTACCTGTTTTACTGTAACCGGAACTATAACTGCTGAACTTTAATTCATACAAATTGTCTCTTGCATTTTTCTCCACTCCATTGCTAATATCGCTTACTTTGTTTGCAAAAGAATCGGTAGTTCCAAAAAGTGCTTTTATTTTTTCTAAATCTGCCTCTTTTAATGTGGAAGACTTTACACTAAGTCTTCCGTCTTTATCTTGCGTGATTCCAATTTCTTCTAATGCTTTTGCGTTCTTAGTAACCTGCTTGTCTAACTGTTGAATATAAATCTGTCTTACCTGTCCGCCAAGCTTTTCCATGCTGTTTCGCATAGTATTGTAATCGTCCACAAAACCTTGAATCTGTTTTACAATTTTACTTCTCTGTGTTTCTGCAGAATTCTCTGAAGTATCTTCTGCACTTTCTGTTGTCTTGTTTTCTTCTGTTATATTATCCTCTTTCTTGCTCTCTTCTGTTCCAAACAGCGCATTTTCTCCACGTTTCAAAAAAGCTATCACTCTGTCCTGAATACTTTCCGCTGCTTCTCCCATGTCCGTATAATAGCTTTTTTCTAATGCAGTATTAGTAGTACTTGATTGATATTTTGAAAGAAAGGAATTACTTGCTAAAATACTATTTCTATCAGTACTTGTACTTTGAGTACTGCTATTGCTCTTTGTACTGCTTAATCGTGTACTACTGGTTCTGGAACTTCCAATTGTACTGGCTTTTCTCCGTGCAGCATGTAATGTTCGTTGGCTTACAATTTTCGCCGCATTCATAGCTGTTCTACTAATATGTCTCATCTACCTGACCCCTTTTCATGATCTATATTTTCAATTACTCCTTTTATATCGGCTCATGGCAGCATTTCCTTAACAATGCAATTTCTTTTGCATATCCGTCTGCTTCATTGGGTGTTTCTAAGAAAAATGGAAGTTGTCGCAATTGTGGAGCATTTACTATTTTCTCAAATGCTAAAACTCCAATCTGTCCCTCTCCTATTTTTTCATGGCGGTCTTTGTGACTTCCTAATTGATTTTTACTGTCATTTAAGTGAATTGCTTTTAAGCGTTCTATTCCAATCACTTCATCAAACTGCTGTAATACTCCTTCCAAATCATTTACAATATCATAGCCTGCATCAAACACATGACAAGTATCAAGACAAACACCTAAGCGACTGGTATCCTCTACTTTTTCTATAATAGCCGCAAGTTCTTCAAAATTTCTTCCTACTTCCGTTCCTTTTCCTGCCATGGTTTCTAAGAGAATTGTGGTTTTATATCCTTTTTCATTTATTCGATTCAACATTTGAGCAATATAATCTATTCCCACCTCTACGCCCTGTTTTACATGACTTCCCGGATGAAAATTATACATCCCTTTGGGCAAATATTCTAATCTGCTTAAATCATCGCACATAGTTTCATACACAAAGTCACGCAAATCTGCATCCTTAGCACAAGCATTCATCGTATACGGTGCATGTGCTAAAATCTGTTCAATTCCATTTTCTGATGCAAAGGCAAGATATGCCTCTATATCCGCTACATCTAAAGGCTTTGCCTTTCCTCCTCTTGGATTTCTGGTAAAAAACTGAAAAGTATTTGCTCCTAGTTTTATTGCTTCTTTCCCCATGGCAAGGTAACCCTTGGAAGATGATAAATGACATCCGATTCTTAACATTTTGTTTCCTCCACTTTTTCACTAATTTCAATCTTCGCCTTTAGCTCGATTTCTCTAAGTGCTCATATTATACCATATGTATCAAAGCCTCTTCTACCTGATGTTCACAAATCTTCGTTACCAATATCTGCATTTTTTCTGTTTGCACCTCTATTTTGCTTCCATCTTCCGGAACTGAGCCATAGGTAGCAAAAACAAATCCACTAAAGGTATCATATTCTTCAACCGGCAATGTCTCCTGCAATATCTCTGCCACTTTATCTAAGGGCAGATTTCCATATATTTTCCAAGTAGTATTGTCTATCTGTTCCATTCCTTCTGGTTTTTCTTTTGGGGAATCCTCATCCTCTAAATCTCCTACCAACTGTTCTAATAAATCATTAATAGTAACGATTCCTTCTGTTCCGCCATATTCATCCAATACAACTGCAAAATGATTTCGGGATTCTTTCATCTGTCGAAACAGTACATCTGCACGAATTCCTTCCGGTACAAAAAACGGCGGCTGTACTGCATCCCTCATAATATTTTCACGGCTTTTATTTTTTAAACGAAAGTAATCTTTTACATTTAAAATTCCTACTACATCATCTACTGTTTCTCCACATATAGGATATCTGGTGTGCCTGCTCTCATGGATTAATTTATCCCACTGTTCCATGGTTTCTTCCTGCCATAAAATCACAAGGTCTTTTCTTCTTGTGGCAAACTCCCCTACTGCTAAATCATCAAATTCAAATACATTTTGAATAAATTCTTTTTCTTCTGAGTCAATGATGCCCTTTCGGCTTCCTGCATCTACCATCATACGAATTTCTTCTTCGCTAACCTCGTCTTCTTCTGCTGCCGGATCAATTCCACAAATTCGCAATACTCCATTAGTGGATGCCGTCAATACCCATACAATAGGTGCTGATAATTGTGCCAACACGGAAATCAAATTTGCCATCCCAAGGGCAAGCTGCTCCGTTTTTTTCATTGCCACACGCTTTGGTACCAATTCTCCAAATATCAGGGTAAAGTACGAAAGAATCACGGTTATCAAAACTACGGATATGGTATCTAATGTCTTTTCCGGAATCGGTACTCCAATTCTTAGAAACCACGACGTGAGATTTTCCGAAAAATTATCTGCTGCAAAAGCACTTCCTAAAAATCCGGACAACGTAATAGCTACCTGTATGGTTGCCAAAAACCTTGCCGGCTGACTGGTAAGTTTGGAAAGCCTGATTGCCCGCTTGTTTCCTTTTGCAGTCAACTGCTCTAATCTGGTATCATTCATAGAAATCACTGCAATTTCTGCACATGCAAATACTGCATTTAACCCAATTAAAATTATCTGTAATAATATCTGTCCTATCATTTTATCCTATCCTCCAAAATCACTTTTATTATGGTGTCTTGCTTTTCTCTGTTTCCCTCATTTTTTATCACCTTAATAATCTTTTTAGACGCAAAAAGACATACCCATAATCCTGATAAAAGGAATATGAATATGTCTTTTTTTGATAATATGTAGCGGTATTTGAATTATCACTGTCACTATCGTCCATTGGTTGATATACTGCTCCTTTATCATAAATTTATCACAAATCTATGATATGTTAAAGAACTTCCTGTGTCAATCAATCCAACAGTTTCTTAACAAGATATTAACAGTTTTACTGTGCTTTATTTAATACTGCTCCTTTTGCTCCTGAAGTAACCAAACCTGCATAACGTGCCAAATATCCGGTTGTTACCTTTGGCTCTCTTGGCTGCCATTTTGCTCTTCTTGCTTCTAATTCTTCATCAGAAACATCTAATTCCAGTTTCATTTCCGGAATGTTAATCTTAATAATATCTCCTTCCTCTACTAATGCAATTGTTCCTCCAACTGCTGCTTCCGGAGATACATGTCCGATAGATGCTCCACGGCTTGCTCCTGAGAAACGTCCATCGGTAATCAAAGCTACGGTAGAACCAAGTCCCATACCTGCAATAGCAGAGGTTGGATTTAACATTTCTCTCATTCCCGGACCACCCTTTGGTCCTTCATAACGAATTACTACTACATCACCTGCTACAATCTTACCGCCTTTGATTGCTGCAATCGCCTCTTCTTCGCAATCAAATACTCTTGCCGGTCCTTCATGTACCATCATTTCAGGTGCAACAGCAGAACGTTTTACAACACTTCCGTCCGGTGCAAGGTTTCCTTTTAATACTGCAAGTCCACCGGTCTGACTGTAAGGATTGTCTAATGGACGAATAACTTCCGGATTCTTATTCACTGCCCCTTTGATATTTTCTCCTACTGTTTTTCCGGTTACAGTCATACAATCTAAATGAAGTAATCCTTTTTCTGCTAATTCGTTCATTACGGCATATACACCACCTGCCTCATTCAAATCCTCCATGTAGGTTGGACCTGCCGGAGCAAGATGACAAAGGTTTGGTGTTTTTTCACTGATTTCATTTGCAAATGCAATATCAAAATCAAATCCGACTTCATGTGCAATTGCCGGTAAATGCAACATACTGTTGGTAGAACATCCCAATGCCATATCTACGGTCAATGCATTCAAGATAGCATCTTTTGTCATAATATCTCTTGGACGGATATTTTTTGCATACATATCCATAACTGCCATTCCTGCATGCTTTGCAAGACGTATTCTATCGGAATATACTGCCGGAATCGTTCCGTTTCCGCCAAGTCCCATACCAAGCGCCTCTGTCAGACAATTCATGGAGTTTGCTGTATACATACCAGAACAAGAACCACAGGTCGGACAAGTCTTTTCCTCGTATTCGCATACTTCTTCTTCGGTCAGTTTTCCTGCTGCATATGCTCCAACTGCTTCAAACATGGAGGATAAGCTGGTCTTATGTCCTTTCACATGACCTGCAAGCATTGGTCCACCTGATACAAACACAGTAGGAACATTGATTCTTGCTGCTGCCATTAAAAGACCCGGTACGTTTTTATCACAGTTTGGTACCATAACCAATGCATCAAACTGATGAGCCAACGCCATACATTCTGTGGAATCTGCAATCAAGTCTCTGGTTACTAAGGAATATTTCATTCCCTCATGTCCCATGGCAATTCCATCACAGACTGCGATTGCCGGAAATACAACCGGTACTCCGCCTGCCTCTGCTACTCCCATTTTTACTGCATTAACAATCTTATCCAAATTCATGTGTCCCGGTACGATTTCATTGTAAGAACTTACAATACCTACTAACGGCTTTTCCATTTCTTCCTTGGTAAATCCTAATGCATTGAACAGGGAACGGTGTGGTGCCTGCTGCATTCCTTTTTTTACATTATCACTCTTCATTTTGCTACCTCTTTCTCAATTTTTTATTGTCTTTATTATACTCTGACAGTTGTCTGCTGTCAATGTAGTTGTATTACGATTAGTTATTCCACCTGCAATTGCTCCATAGCATGTAATATATGAATCCGCATAGCATTCCTTGCCCCTTCGGCATTTCGTCCTTTCAAAAAATCCATTAACATTCTGTGGTCAATCAAAGTTGCCTGTACCGCTTCTTCATGTATCTGAGATAAACGTACCCCCTTGTTAATGCCCTCATAAATAACCGGCATCAACTGATTCATAAACTCATTGTGAGTTGCCTTGGCAATTGACTTATGAAATGCCTGTTCTACCTCTGTCCGGTCTTTTCCTTGGCGAATCCGTTCTTCTATTTCTGCACCAAGACTAAGAATCCGTTCTATTTCTTTATCTGTGGCACGAAGAGACGCATAATATGCCGCTTCCGGCTCAAATATCAAACGCATTTCATACAAATCACGCGCCTTTACCTTTGCTGAGGTAAGCGGTACCAGTTCTTTGGGATTTTCTATCTGCAAATCCTCTCTTACAAACGTTCCTCTCCCCCGTCTGATTTCTAAAATTCCACCTGTAACAAGAATACGAATAGCTTCCCGCAATGTGGTTCTGCTTATCTTTAATTCCTCTGATAGTTCATTTTCATTTGGCAGCTTATCTCCCGGTAAAAAACGTTTTTCTACGGTAATCATTGATAATATGCTGTCTGCTGCACGATCTGACAGTCTGCTTTTTTGTTCCATATATGTCTCTTTCTCCTATACTTCAACTAGTATGTAAAAATCTATGAATTTCTTCTGCCGTACTCTGATATTCAAGATTTATCATCAGTCGTTCCAGTTGTTCCAGAAATGCTTCTTCTTTTGCAGGATAGGAATACGCTTTTAACTCTTCGAATGCCTGTTGCGCTTCTTCTAATTCAAACGCTTCCATTTTCTCTGCGATATACTCTAACGTTTTCCGATTTATTTCTTCTTTTTGCAGTTTCTTTTCCTGCGGCTCTTTTATTTTTTCCTTTACCTCTTGTAATGTTTTCTGAAGATTTTCTATCAGTTCCGTTAAATGTTTCTCCACAAACCTGCGATTTCCGGCTTTTCCCTCCTTTTCCATCTGTTCTGCAAGATTTCCTAACTGCATTGCTCCAACATTCCGGCTGGCACTCTTTATGCCATGCACTTGAATTATAAAGCTCTCAAAATCATCCTCATAAACTTTTTGCAATTGCTCTGTAATAGCAGAAACCTGATAATAATAACTCTTATAGATGTCCTGTTGATTTTCGTTTTTTTGAGGGATTCCCTTCTGCTGTTTATCCTTGAGATAAACTTCTAATACATTCTCCAAATTTACACGTTCTAAGGGTTTAATCAAAACTCTTTCAAATCCTGCATTTTTCAACTGTTGTATTGCATCTTCGTCACTTTGGGCAGTCAGCGCAATTGCCGGAACTTTACATCCCAAATCCCGTATCTTTTCCAGTGTCTCTATCCCACTCATTTTAGGCATCATTTGATCAATTAATAAAATATCATAATTTTTTTCTTTTACAGCCTCTATTGCCTGACTACCGGAGATTACCCCCTTTGCCTGTATATGATATAACTCTAACATTCCTTTTGCCACAATTAAATTTGTTTCCATATCATCTACAATTAATGCTTTTGCTTCAGGATAAATAAAACTTTGTACTTCTATTTCTTCCTCCGCTCTTAACAGTGGCAGTAATACTACGAATGTACTTCCTTTTCCCAATTCCGTCTCTACCTGAATAGAACCATTCATCATTTCCACTAAACTTCTGGTAATGAAAAGTCCCAGTCCTGTTCCCTGATAAGTTGCTTCTGTATCTCCTCCTACCTGCATATATTCTTCAAATATATGTTCTGTATCTTTCTCTTCCATACCGATTCCTGTATCGCTAACCTGAAATCGTATTCTTTCCTCATTTTTGTTTTCTTCTACCCCTACTTCTAAGATAACACTTCCTTCCTTTGTATATTTCATTGCATTACTCAAAAGATTCATTAGTACGGAATGTACTTTTCTACTATCCCCTATTAAAAAACGTGGAACATTTTGCTGCATTTTTATTTGGAATTTTACTTTCTCATTCTTCTTTTCCTGAAACATAAAGTAAATCTCTTCTAACATTTTTTCCACAGAATATTTCGTTTCTTTTACAATAACTTTTCCAGCTTCTATTTTAGAAAAATCTAATATTTCATTAATGGTTTCCAGCAAGTGTTCTCCCGCCTCTTGCATCATATTAAGGGCACTTTTCAGCTCCGGATCTTGTGTCTTTTGCTTATATACTTCACTGATTCCGATAATCACATTCATAGGCGTACGAATTTCATGGCTGGCATTTGCCAAAAAAGCACTCTTTTGTTCGCTTTTTGTTTCCGCCTGCTTTTTCATTTCTACCAACTGCTCTGTATACTTTTTAGACTCTGTAATATCATACAAACAAACGGAATATCCTCTTTGATGTTTTTCCAAATATAATTCTGAACGTTTCCATGCATAATACCGTTCTTTTCTTTCCAACTGCCCCTCGACTTCACTTTGAAAAAATTCTTTTATCTCCGGAATCATTATTTTAATATTTTCCCCACGCTCTAACTGCTGTAATTCCGGCAAAACTTTTCTTGCATAAATATTTGAATTTAAGTATCCATACTGTAAATCCACGATAATCAATCCAATATCCATGTTTTCCACTACAAGATTTCTTGCATGTTCTACCACCTGTAAAAAATGATATCTATTTACCACCAGTAATATCAACATACTTTGAATTAGCATCCCAAATGCTTCCATTTTATAAACATATCTATTTCCTATGACATACAACACGCTGGTAATGCAAGGAATAGCAGTTGCAATCACTAACAGACGATATTTTATCCATTCATTTATTCCTGTTTTTTTTCTTCGCCTTATGCATACCAAAAGACACACGCATACCAACAGAAAACTATTCAAACAAATGCTCCACCCATAAAGGTAAGAGGCGATTCCCTGCTCTATGTGTAAGCAGATTTTTCCATCTATCTCTCGAATCAATTTTTCCTTATAAAATAAAGAATGCCTGTCATTTGTAAATCGAATAATTAAAAGAATAGAAAAATAAACCGTCACCATATTCATCAGCCTTTTAGGCAATGGACGGTTTATCAAATATCCAACCAATTTCCACGTTCCAAGGAAAAAGCAAACTTCTGCCATCATATATAGTATATCTGATATTTCATGTATATAACTTCTTTCCATGGTTCCGGTAAGTGCTCCTACTAAGTTATAGGCAAATACAGACACCATGATTAAAAGCAATGTACCACGCTCTGTACATTGCTTTCTAAAACATAATGTAACGATAATATCTAAACAAACTACCACTGCTATGATTTGCAATATCACAAGTATATCAGACATCTTCTTCTCCTAAAACACTTCTTATCCTCTCTTGTAAATACGACGGTTCAAATGGCTTTAAAATATAATCTTCTGCCTGTATATTTCTACATTCCAATACAGTCTGTATATCATGCAATGCTGATACAAAAATAACCGGAATGTGTTCCGGAAAACATTCCCGCATCTCTTTTACTGTCTCAATTCCATTCTTATCCGGCATTGCAACATCCATGAGAATCAAATCCGGCTTTTTCTTTTTCAGAAATTCCAATGCCTGTTCTCCTGATTTTACCATTGAAATTTTATATTTTTCAGATAAAATTCCTTTGATTTGCTGAAGACTGGATACCATATCGTCTACCGCAAGAATATGATATATCTTTTGGTTACGACCTTTTTCATTTTCTTCGATTTCATTGGCAACCATTGCATGTGTTCCACTTTGTTTCACAATGGTAATATTTCTGTTTTTTGCAGTATCACGCAAATCTAATACTCTGCCATCTAAAAGCTTTACTTTTGGCCGCACACGGTCATTCTTGTTATTTTCCAATACAACTGCCTGCTGTCCATCGGAAAGTTCTACCATCATTCCTTTTGGATAAATAGTAACGTATCTTGCAAATATTTCTACAACTTCTTTATCAAATAATGTTCCGCAACCACCCATCAAATATTCAAATGCTTCTGAATAGGAACACGCCTCTTTATATGGACGTTTAGAAGACAACGCATCATATACATCCGCCACATGAATAATCTTAGCAAATGGATGTATCTTATTCCCTGCCAAACCATTGGGATAACCACTTCCGTCCTCATTTTCATGGTGACACAATACTCCTGCCTTTACTCTTGCCGGAATATTCCATCTGTCATACAGCATATCATAGGACAATTGTGGATGTTTTCTAACCACCTCATTTTCCATGGCATTTAATTTTCCCGGTTTATTCAAAATTCGCTGGTCGATTAAAATTTTCCCAAGATCATGGAACATCGCTGACAGACACAAGTCCTTTAACTCTGCCATATCATAACCTGCTCCTATACCTATTATCGTAGATAATACTGCAACATTTACCGAGTGGCGATATATGTAATCATCATAGGATTTTAAATCCATAATCTCCAAAGAAAGTACCTTTGCCTGCAAAATCTGATCTACAATCTTTTCTGATACTTCCATGGTTGCATCCATATCTAATTCTTGCAATGACATTGCTGCATTGGTACGCAGTTCCATAGATATAATTTCTTCTACATGAATATCCCTTGACCAATCATCATCAATATAAACTCCGGGATATCCACGTTCTTTTAATTTTCGAATTAATTCTTGTGATAACTCTTTTCCTTCTGATAAAAGTGTCCGTGCAGCAAAGTCATAAATGTCTCTTCCTAATATCATTCCAGGTTGTACATCATCCATGAGGACATATCGCATAGCAACCTATCTTCCTTTCTTTTGTATAATCCTAAAAAAATATTTTAACATACTTTTTCAAATATCACTAGTCTTGTACGGAAAAAACTCTAATTTGTAAAAATGGTTGGTGTATTTACTGCAAAGCAATATGTTCTAGTGTCTGCAAGCTTTCCTTCTGGTGTATATGTTTCATAATGTACCCAATAATTTCCTTGTTCTGGAGACCATGTTATCCAATTTGATTTATTCTTAGAATCTGTCAAATACACCCATTGTTTTGTATCTAAATTGTATATTTTAAATTGTAAAGTTGCATTTGGATTTCCTGATGTCAATCCTAATAATATCTTATCTTCTGCCCAACCTGCATAAGTACCTGTAATTTGAGAATTTCCTGCAACATAGTGAAAACTCATAGTCTGGGAAGTAATTGCTAATTTGTCTTCTGACCTCATACTACAATGCAGCCAATAATCTCCATTTTCCCCTTTCCAATCTACCCAATTACTAGCCGACCAATCTTGAATCGTTGTCCATTCATTTTTAGCAAGGTTATACACCTCCCATTTAAACTGTGGATTAGCATCTTGTGTATGATATGCAGCTCCTACTGCTATGGAATCATTTCTATATTCCCATGTAAATCCTTGTAATTGCACATAGTAGCCATCTGGAAAATCAGATGCATTTCCTGCCCCCAGAGTATGATTCCCTACTGTTCCCTTTGGAAAAGTATATTCCATAATATTTCCATCTCTATGTATTCCCTCAACCAGTCTTCCATCTACTTCAAATCCAACTATATCTTCTCCGCCATAAGTATTCTCTAATGTGTAAGTTACCGACTGACTAGACGGATATGTATATACTCCAATGGGTGTAACGGTTGCCGCATTACATATAAGTGTAGTATCTACTGTGTATGTATCTTCTGATTTTTCAGTTACTACGTCATTTATAGTATATTTTTCACCTTCTACCTGACCCTGCTCAGTTGCTGTCCCTAGATTTAGTGTATTTTCTGCATAAGCAAATTCCTTTTGCCCCATCAACATTATTATACAACTAATAACTATTCCCAATCTTTTTATTCTTATTTTCATACTTTTTTCTTTCCTTTTATTCCGCTTAATTAAAGTATACTAACTCATCCTCGGGCTTCTCCGCCGGTTGCACATCTAAGGCATATAACACCGGACCTTTTCCCTTATATTCAATAGCAAATTCTGTATGCATTTCTGCTGTAATGGTAATCCATGATTTGTGCGGAATCTCAGAAGCCTTATCATACTTGCATTTAAATCCTACAAAAGTAATATCATCGGCACAACAGGTCATTGCAAAACGCCCTGGTACAAAGACACCCTTTTTCAACTTTTCCGGTCGATAAACCAATGCTAAAAAACGTACCTTTTTCCCTTCGTACTTTCTTGGATCATCCAATGCATCCATATACCAAATACCATAATCCATATCAGTAATATCTATAATATCTTGATTTAAATCATATGGCAGTTCTTCCATTTCTCCATTATCTACGGTTCCATCTGCACGTTCATAGGCAATCTGAGCCTTTCTGTTAATTACCTTGATGGCACGACGGAACTTTCCTTTTGGTGTATTATCATCACAACGATTAATAATAACCACATCTGCCTGAAAGATTTGTTCCATAATCATGGCTCGCATATTAGCAAGATACATATCAAAGGTAGTTGCGTCTACGGTAGCTAATGCCTGCACAACCATCCAGCCCTTTGGAAGATTCATTTCCATCAGTGTTGCCATTTCCCAAGTTCCATTATATTCAATAAATACCTGTTCCGGCTTATATTGGTTATCTAATTCCTTTAACTTTTCTTCTGTAAATGCTTCTTCCTCTTCAATCATTACCAGCTTGGTGTTTACTTTTGCAAGCTCCGCCTCGTCATATTCAACTTCGCCATCTTCGCAGGCAATCAAAAGAGTCTTTGCTCCTTCGCCAAAGTTTTCTTCAATTAATGTTTCTTTTATCAGGGATGTTTTTCCACTATCCATAAAACCTGAAAACAGATATACAGGTATTTCCATCTCTTCACAACCTCTCTTAATTAATGCCGAATAATTCTTTCAGCTTGTTTTCTTCTACATTAGTTCCAATCACACAAAGTCTTCCGGTATAATCCGGCTCTCCGGTACGCATTTCGTACTCACCGTCTACCATATCAAAGTAAATCCATGTGCCATCTTCTGATGGAACAATTCCTTTCGCACGCAAAATCATACCATAATCTTCTGTTTCGCAGAATGCCTTTAACGCACTCTCAATTGTCTCTTTCTTGAATACATGTGGTGTTTCTGTTCCCCAGCTCGTAAATACATCATCTGCATGATGATGCCCATGCTCGTGGTCATGGTCATGACATCCACAAGTACAATTTTCTCCATGTTCATGATGATGCTCATGCTCGTGATGATGGTGCTCATGTTCGTGTTCATGCTCGTGGTCATGGCATCCGCAAGTACAATCTTCTCCATGCTCGTGATGATGCTCATGCTCGTGATGGTAGTGCTCGTGTTCGTGCTCATGCTCATGGTCATGGTCATGACATCCACAAGTACAATTTTCTCCATGTTCGTGATGATGCTCATGATGATGTTCTTCCATCAACTCTTCTTCTAGAGATTTCTTTTCTTCAATTACTTTATAAATTTGTTTTCCATCAATTTCTTCCCATGGAGTTGTAATAATTGCAGCTTCCGGATTCTTTTCCTGAACAGCCTTTACAACTACCTCTGTCTGCTCTGGCTTTGCGTTCTGTGTACGGCTTAATACTACAACGGTTGCGTATTCAATCTGATTATTAAAAAATTCTCCAAATGCTTTCATTTGCTTGGTTGCTTTCAATGTATTTACTACTGTAATACGTCCGTTTAATTTTACATCCTGCTCTTCTTCTACGTCCTTTACAGACTTCATAACATCAGATAATTTTCCCACTCCAGACGGCTCAATTAAAATACGATCCGGATGAAAACGTTCAATCACTTCACGAAGATTTTTTCCGAAATCTCCAACTAAAGAGCAGCAAATGCATCCTGAATTCATCTCTGTAATTTCGATACCGGAGTCTTTTAAAAATCCTCCGTCAATTCCCACTTCACCAAACTCATTTTCAATCAGTACAATTTTTTCTCCCTTGAAAACATCCTCCAACATCTTTTTAATAAAGGTTGTTTTTCCTGCACCTAAGAAACCTGAAATAATATCAATTTTTGTCATTTTACTTTCCTCCTTGTATTTCTCTAACCATGCCTTTGTCCACTAAAAAAACAGGACGGTATGATAATTTTGCTTTTCTAAGACCTTCCGAACCGGTATCTTCCTCCCGATTCATATAAAGGTAATCCTTGGCTGCATGTGCAGCAAATTGTTGATTAATCATAGGATATGCTCCTTGAACATCTGCAAATGCTTTTTCTATATGCACTACAAACGTATCCGGATTCAATGGCTCACCTATGGCAAATGCCACTACACGGCCACCTGCCCGAATAAGCCCACCGGAAAGCTTTAGCTCTTCTAGTAATCTCAACGCATTTAGGGTGACACATATTTCATCCCGCTTCTCTACGTCTTTTTCACACTGATTTATCTCTCGCCATTCCAATGCCATTTGAAAACAGTCTTCCACATTTTCTTTTGTAATGGGTTCATAACACCAGTCCGGATACAACTCCTTAAACTTGTTAATATGATTGCGTTTTCCATGTAACTTTTTTCCTGCCAGTGTAATAAGCTTCTCTGTTTCATAAACATAATCTGCACTATCCCGGTTATATTCAATCTCAAACATTCCCGGATACCAAACATTCAATAGTTCAAACTCCGGTTCTTGTACCAGATGCAAATGCACTTCCAGATTTTGTTCTCGAAACCATTGTATCATAACATCCATTGCTTTGTGAATACATTCTGTCTCTCCTGCGGGAAATGTTATACTGGTACCATTACACTCTGCTAAACTTCGGAAAATCACAGTATCTTCTACAATGGCATAGTCTACCGGATATTTTCTGCTCCATAAATAAATATTTGCAAAAACAAGTTCACAGCTCCGGTATGTTTTCAGCCTTAAATACTGTTCTATTAGCTCTCTGTCCTCTAATTCAATTTTTTTAAATGGTATTTCCATAAATCTCCTATCCGGCAAACTGCATAGTATAAAGCTTTGCATAAATGCCTTCTTTTTCTAATAACTCTTTATGGGTCCCCGATTCTTCAATGCCATTATCTGTCAGCACCAAAATTTTCTCTGCATTTTTAATGGTAGATAAACGATGTGCTATAACAAATGTGGTACGATTCTTTGCCAATTTTTCTAAAGACTCTTGTACAACTTTTTCACTTTCATTATCTAATGCAGACGTTGCCTCATCAAAAATCAGTATGGGCGGATTTTTCAAAAATACTCGTGCAATGGATAATCTTTGTTTCTGTCCACCGGAAAGTTTCACTCCTCTTTGCCCAATATCTGTGTCATATCCATCCGGTAAAGACATAATAAATTCGTGTGCATTGGCATTCTTTGCAGCTTGTATAATATCTTCTCTGGTAGCATTCGGTTTACCATAACGAATGTTATCCATAACTGTTCCTACAAATAAGTATACATCCTGCTGTACAATTCCAATATGGTCTCGCAGGCTTTTTAATTTAATATCTCTAATATCAATTCCATCCACCTTAATACTTCCGCCTGTTACATCATAAAATCTTGGTATCAGACTGCACAAGGTACTCTTTCCTGCACCGGATGAACCTACCAATGCCATATAAGAGCCTGCTTCTACCTCTAAATCAATGTGATTTAATACTTTTTCTGTACTCTCATCATATTGGAAAGATACATCTTCAAAACTAATATCTCCCTTAACTTCTCCCAACTCTACTGCATTTTCTTTGTCCTCAATCTCCGGTGCAATTTCCATGATTTCCATAAATCGTTCATAACCGGAATATCCATTTTGAAATTGTTCTGTAAAGTTAATTAACTTCTTCACCGGATCTGTAAATGTATTTATATATAAGAGAAATGTAACTAAGTCTGTAACATCTACCGTTCCTCTGGTAATTAACATTGAACCAAATACCAATACTGCAATAGTGATTAGCGTGGTAAATGCCCCTAATCCGGAATTATATCCAGCCATATAGATATAGCTGTTCTTTTTTGCTGCTAAAAATCCTTCATTACCTTCACGAAACTTCTCACGTTCCACTTCCTCGTTTGCAAAAGACTTTACCACACGGATTCCAGACAGATTATCCTCAATCTGGCTATTAATCTCAGCTATTTTTACACGATTTCGCTTAAACGCCCGTTTCATTTTTCCATTAAAATAAATCGCATACACTAACATTACCGGAATAAATGCATATGCAATCAATGTCAGCTTTACATCTATGTTAATCAAGATAATAAAAGAACCAATAATCTTAATGACTGAAATCACTAAATCTTCCGGTCCATGATGCAAAAGCTCACTAATATCAAATAAATCGTTGGTAATTCTTGACATTAACTGTCCTACTTTTTGATCATCAAAAAAGGAAAATGATAGTTTCTGATAATGTCCAAATATCTCAGCTCGCATATCGTACTCAATCTTTGCTCCCATGACATGACCATAATTGGAAATGAAATAGTTACAATAACATTCCACTAACACCATTCCAAGCATCACAAGACCTAGAATTAATATCTTATGAAACGCAACGTTTGCATCTAACATAATAACATGACCGGTAATATAACGTACAATTAATGGAATTACCAGCGTAACCGCTGCGCCGAGAATTGCAAAAAACATATCTGCAAGAAATAAAGACATATATGGTTTATAATATGTGGCTAGTTTACGAAGTTTCTTTCCCATAAAATATCCTTTCTTATAAAGCATTTCCTTAAGATGAATATTTATTATAGCACATTTTTACAATTTGTGCTAATCTATTAGCAGAATCATGGAAATGTCTTAATTTCAAAATATAGTAAGAACATTACAAGGCATTTTTACTATAAAAACACATGAACAGGAGGCTTTATTATGAATCCAATAGAAAACTATTACCAAACACTTGCAGATACCGTTATCAAGAATTTGCAAAAACGCCAAATTGAAGGCTATTACTGCCCTACCGCCAAAGAGGCTGTAACACTTGCAAATGATATGATTTCTGCTAACAGTACTGTATCTTTCGGCGGTTCTATGACTCTGTTTGAGTGTGGTATGATGGAAACCCTTACCCATAGAAATGATATTACATTATATGACCGTAACACCGCCAAAACACCGGAAGAAGTAACCAATATTTACCACAAAGCGTTGAGTGCCGATTACTATTTAATGAGCAGTAATGCTATCTCTGCTACTGGGGAACTGGTCAACATTGACGGAAACGGAAACCGTGTTGCCGCCCTCATTTATGGACCTAAACAAGTAATTATTCTTGCCGGAATGAACAAAGTTACCCCTGACCTTTCTTCTGCTATGACTCGTGCGAAAAATACTGCGGCCGCTCCTAATGCAATTCGTCTGAATCGTTCTACTCCTTGTGCTGCTACCGGTGTCTGTCAGGATTGCCAAAGTCCTGATTGTATCTGCGCTAATACAGTTATTACCAGACGTGGACAGATTCCAAACCGTATTAAGGTAATTTTAATTGGTGAGACATTAGGCTACTAAGCTATTTATTATTTAATTAGGAGAAACATTATGTATCATAATAAACGTATTGGTATTTTTATTTCACATATTTTTGGTTCTTTTCAGAAGCAGCTTTGTCAGGGTATCATTGATACGATTCAAGAATATGGCTACAATGCTGATATTTTCACCTCCATGGATGGTGAAAATATCAGTTGTTATGCAACAGGCGAAAACAGTATTTTGAAAATTCCACACTTTGATGAATACTCTGGTATTGTCTTTGCTTCTGATACTTACCTCAGTGATGATTTAAAATTTTCTATTTTACATACGCTTCAAGAAAAATGTACTTGTCCGGTCATTGAAGTAAATCAAAAAAATAGTATCTATCCTGCTATTTTTCTTGATAATAATACACCTGCTTATGAACTTACCTGTCACTTGATTACAACACATCACCTAAATCACATTTGCTACTTGGGCAACTCTTGTGAACAATCTTTTTCAATGAAACGTCAAGAGTCTTTTATTAAGGCTCTGCAACAGCATAACCTGCCAATTTCCAACCATAGCATCTATGCTTGTGGATACAGTGCCAATGAGATTTCCACAGCACTCGATTTTTTTCTAACCTCAGAAGAAAAACCAGAAGCTATCATCTGTTACAATGACCGTATGGCTCTCACACTGATGGAAATTCTCGCAGAGCGTGGAATTCGTGTGCCACAGGATATTGCTATTACGGGCTTTGACAATTTAGAGACTGGCGCTCATACTGTACCCGCACTTACCACGGTTACTTTTCCTATTTATGAGCTTGGTTGCGAAACCGCAAAACAACTGCTCTTAGCCATGGAACAAACTGTCATTCCTGAAATCACAACAGTTACAGCCTCTGCAATTTTCAAAAATTCCTGTGGTTGTCACACAGCTTCTTCTGACTCTCCGCTGACCTTTCAGCAAAGTCGGGAAAAATATATTCAGGAACTGGAATCTTCCATGATTCATGACCTTAATATGTCCTCTTCGCTCAACGGAATTACGGATATCGATCAAGGTATGGATTTACTGGAGAATTTTATAAGTCATCTTCACTGTCGGGAGCTGTACCTCTGCCTTTATCCTAATTGGGATATTGCACCAGATTGCATTTCTGAGACTGCAGATGCTATTGATTCCGAAGCGGAACATCCTAACTCTATGCTGTTAAAGTTTGCATATCGTGACGGCAAACGCTTACAGGAATGCACTTTCCGTCAAAAGCATATTCTACCGGAATATATTTTGGAGAACTCTCCTTATTCCTACATTTATACGCCTCTGTTTTTTGGAAATCATGCGTTTGGTTATTTGGCATTTTCCTTTACCAATAACAAGATACACTATCCTTTTAGTTACATTTCATGGATTATGAATATCAACAATATGCTCCAAAATGTATGTTCCATCAAACATATGGAATTATTATCACAAAAGTTAGAAGAGGTTTATCTTCATGATGATTTAACCAATCTCTATAACCGAAAAGGTTTTCATGAAAAGGCTTCTGCTTTGTTTTTACATGCACAAAATACATCTTCTTCCATTACATTTTTCGTTTTTGACATAGATGATTTAAAATATATCAATGACAACTTTGGGCATCTGGAGGGAGACTTTTCGATTCAAGTATTGGGACAGGCATTAACACATGCCATGGAAGAACATACCCTATGCGGAAGAGTTGGGGGAGATGAATTTTACCTGCTTGCAGAAAACACCACCGAAGAAGCCTCACAGAAGTTAGTGGAACATGTGGAAAAATATCTTGCCAATTATAACAAAATTCATGCCAACCCTTACTCCATCTCTGCAAGCAGCGGTTTTGCTCGATACGACTTTTATACTTCTTCCTCTGAGAAAGTTACCTTAAATTCTCTTATTACCCTAGCTGATCAGCATATGTATGAAATGAAAAAGCAACGAAAAAAGAACGCATAAACGGGCAACAGGTAGATAATTAATTTATCTACCTGTTGCCCGTTTATATATACGTTTCCCGTATACGACTATTCTCTAGTTTTCACAAAACATGACTTAAATTACTGGCTAACTGACCATAATAATCCATCTGATTAAAACATTTTAGTTTGTAAGTTTCTTTTTTACATATTCACAAATTTCCATATTATCTTTGTTCATTCTGCATCCTACAATGTACTTACCATCATCCTCCGTTGAACGAATAATAGTTCCTTTCAAACCGGCACCTTTTAATAAATCAAAGTCCTGAATGATTATTTCCACAGACTTCCCTTTCGCATTTGCAAACTCCCTTTCACTACACAAAAATGCAAATCCGCCGGCACTAATATTGACTACTCTTCCGTCAAACGTCTTATCTTCCTCATTTAACACTATTTTACATGGATTAGACATTGCTAATCTTGGGTACTTTCTTCGATTTAGAACCTTAGGATTATCCGTAATAATTACTTTATAGTAAATATCTCCATTCTGCTTCACTTGCTTCACTGAAACATCAGACCATATGTAAAGAGCATTGTCAACGGTAATCTTAGCTTCATACTGGTTTCTTACCGCCTTATTTCCAAAGAACTTCTCTGTTGTATCCGATATCTTTATCAATATTCCATCTTCTACTTTTTCCTCTACTTCCGTCATAATCTCATTATTAGTAGCTGTGTCTTGCATATTCTTAATGGATATATTCATTCCTTTTCTGATATCTTTAAGACTCATGAAGCCACCTGCACCCAGTTCTTCAACAAGTTTACCTACTACCGTTTCAATTTTAGCAACATTGTTTGAAGTTTCTGCATATTTACTAAGCATTGTCTTCGTTGTAGATTCAGACTTTTGAACACTTTGTGTCACAGTTGTCATAATATCCGTAACCTGTTTCATATTATCAACCATGTTCTTGTTTGACACTTCCACTTGCTTAATTGCTTCGTCTACCACCTGAATCTCCTGTCCTAACTGCATGGATTCCTCTGTAATGGTTTCTACACTTGTATCAACCATTTTCATCTTATCTAAAGTTTCATATATCAGCTTAAGAATGTTTGTAATTGCTTCTGTCATTTTATCTGAAGTTGTTTCAAGATTCTGCAATGCAGACATAATACTATTCGAAGATGTCTGTGTTCCCATACTTAAACTTCTTATTTCTTCCGCAACAACCACAAATCCTTTTCCTGCCTCTCCCGCTCTTGCTGCTTCAATAGAAGCATTTAACGCCAACAGATTTGTCTGTGAGGTAATACTCTCTATTGTTCCTGTTTCTTTTTTCACCATATCAAATTCATTTCGAAATTCGCTTAAGATATTCTCTATCTCCGAAGAAAGATTTGCCATCACATTTGTTGATTTCACTACATCAGACAATCTTTCCGAGCTTGTTGTTGCATGACTGATTGATTCATTTATAATTGAAACAATGCGTTTTGTTAATTCTGCAACATCTACTACCTGACTGTTAATGTTCTCCGTCATTTCCATTGACGAATCTATCTTTTGACTCAGCACTTCGTTATTCTCTGCCAGTTCTTCCATACCCTGTACTACAAATTCTGCCCCTTCTTTATTTTCATCTGACAATTCTCTAACTACCGTTACTCCATCTACTATCTCAGTACTTGCCACCTTTACCTGTTCAATAGTACTAACAACCTTTTGAAGATTATCCTTTATTGAATCTACCATTGCACCATCTGATTGATTTAAATGGTTAATAGAAAGAATATAACCAACATAACATAACAAAGTAGCTGCAAGCTGAATTTCATAATTCGTAATATCACTAGGTGAATTCAATCCCGCCATATAGTTTTTCACTATATATATAATTAATAACACAACATTGGTTACACAACAACGTACCATAAAATTACGATTCTTAAACAGAACCAACATACTGGTAAGTGGTAATATAAACATAACTGCAAGCATGGTATCCGTAGTCAATAAAACAAATGCATAAAAGAAACCATACCCAAATGCAATCACATCCTTGTATATTGGTGTATGCCACCCTTTTATCTTTATCACAACAAGACCAATCAAAAAAGGAAACCAGCAAAAACCTAAAAACGTCAAATAATACTCAACAGTTCGCAATCCCTTGAATATCTCAATCAAATATGAGCCTGTAAGAACAATTGCTAACGTCAACCATATAACCATAGCCTTTTTATTGGCACTCTTCGCAAAATATTTTTCATCGTATCCCATGTTCATCCCTCCACGCATTTCATATAATATTTGTATATTATATCTGTCGTAATTTATATTCTTTTAGTTCTATTTTAATTTTATATCAAATACTTATCAAAGGAAAGAGAATTTTTATCTTTTTTAATAAAATTTCCAATTTCCCCATTTCCGATAGTACTGCCGCTTCAATAATTTTATATCCTTTTATGATTTCACCGTTACTGTCATCACGGATATTTATCAAAAATAGTAACTATTTTTTCGGTATTCCGTTGGTGACACACCACAAGTGCTCTTAAATATTTTCATAAAATGCTTTTCATTATCATATCCAACCTGCCTGCTAATTTCTGCAATTTTCAAATCCGTTTCAATTAACAAACGTTTTGCCTCTTTCATTCGAATATCACGAAGATATGTTACAAAGTTACTTCCTGTATACTTTTTAAATTCAAAAGAAAACAAAGAATAATTCATGGAAATCATATTGGACACTACTGCCATATTCAAGTCTTTTTCATAATTCTGCAAAATATACTCCATTGCCTGTTGAATCTTATGCTTATTTTTATAATCATCAAATTCTTTGAAAATCTTATTGTGAAATTCTCGCATCCATGTAATTAATTCTGTCTTAAATTCTTCCAATGAAGACCACGCAAAAATGTTTTTAAACTCCTTCAGTTTTTCACTATCCATTTCCAAAATATTCTGATAGGTTGCCTCGATACTGTCTATTAAAATCCCTATATTTTCTGCAAATGATTCTATGCTAAGCTGCTCTCTCTTTAACTCCCAGACAATTTTCTCTATGATACGGAATGCTTCTTCTATTTTATCCGTACCTATCATCTGAACAATCTGATGCATTTGATTAGAATCTACCGGTTTTCTTCCGGTCTGTCTTTCCTGCGTATACACAACTACCGGACTGCCCTTGCAGAATGCCTGTTTTCTTGCTTCACTACTTTCTAAGTAAGCCTGCTTTAATTCTCTTAACCCCTGATGACAACTGCTAGCTCCTACACAACAGTTACTTAATTCATTCTTCAAAAGCAGTTCCTTCTTCTCCTCTTCCACAATAAAGACCTGCTTTCCTTCCAATTCCTCTAAGCATATATAAGGACGGATTTTTTTCTCTCTCTTTTCTTTTGAAATTTCCTTACAACACACCACATATGGCTCTGTATAAAACAACTTCTGAAATTGGTTTACCATAGCATTCATTTCTTCTTCTCTGATGTTTTCCTGCAGCATGAAATATTTTAACTGCTGATGGCTGATACTTCGAATTTCTTCATCTTTTTGCTTATTTTGTTCAATCTCTGCATTGAACTTTTCCAGTATCTCTTTTATCTTATCCCGGTCTACCGGCTTTAAGATGTATTCCCGCACCCCTTGACGCATCATTTCAACAGCATATGAAAATTCATCATAGCCGCTAACCGCTACTGTCAGTGGCACATGTTCACATTCCTGCATTGCCTTTACCAGTTCAATTCCACTCATTTTAGGCATACGAATATCCGTAAACATGACATCTACTTTCTGTTCCTTTAAAATTTCCAATGCCATTTCGCCATTGTTACATTCCATGATTACTTCCACCGGTACTCCACTTCTCTGCACCATGTACTTAATTCCCTGACGAATCATTTTTTCATCTTCCACTATCAATACTGTCTTCATGCCTCTTCCTCACTTTTCTCCTTGAACTTCATAGGTATTTTCACCATAATCTTCGTGTAACACCCCAGCTTAGAAGCTATTTGTATACCATATTCCATACCAAAATTTATATGTATTCTATCCTGTACATTCTTAAGCCCGATTCCATTCCCTTTTCCTCCTGACGTTTCTATTTCACCTGAAATCTTACTATAAATCTCCTTTACCTGCTCCTCGGTCATTCCTTTTCCGGAATCTGTAATCTCAATCACACAGTCCGTTCCCTGCACAATTCCCTTAATATATATGGTTGTATCCTCTGCCAGTTCCTCAATTCCGTGATAAATAGCGTTTTCCACAATGGGTTGCAAGGACATCTTAGGAATCTCCTGTAACATAACTTCATTCGGAATCTTCAAGGATAAGAATATTTCATAATCAAAACGTAAATTAATCAATGCCAGATAGTTCCGAATATACTCTACCTCTTCTCGCACCGTTACATTTCCCGATACCCATTTCATACTATAACGAAGCAGCTTTCCTAAAGACGTAATTGCATCTGAAATCTCATATTTTTCTTCAATTTCCGCCATCATCTTAATGGACTCCAGTACATTATAAATAAAATGGGCATTAATCTGATTCTGAAGTGCCCGGATTTCCGAATTCTTTGCCAGCAACTCCCGATTAATATTTTCTTCCATTAATATATGGATATGTTCCATCATCTTATTAATCTGTCTTCCCAGTTCTCCCATCTCGTCCGTACCACAATCTTCAATAACTACATCTAAATCTCCTTTTTGAATCTTACGGATAGAATGAAGAATATCATAAAACTTATGCAGCACACTGCAGACAATCCAGTCTATTACAAATGCAAGTACCACCAACAGTAAAATCATAGATATAATATATACCGTACGCATATCATAAACCTTTTGTACTTCATCCGTAATATTATGTACACAGATTAACGTTCCGTTCAACTCTTTTAAATACAGTCTTCCTATTACTAATTTTTCTTTTCCCACTTTACTATAATAGGTCGCACTTTCTTTTTCTTTCTTACCGTTTTCTAATGCTGCATCTATATATTCTGCTGCCTGTTCAGGCTCATTGCTGCCCATATAACGTATTCCATTTTCATCAATAAAGCAACTAAACATTCCTTCCTGCTGCTCATACAATCCCGGAAACATTGTTTCCATATCCATAGCTACTTCCAGCGTTCCGATTTTTCCATTTTCAAAGTCTGTAATCTCTGTTACCCTGGACATAATTTTCTTTTGCTGATTTAGGCCCTTCTCCGAAAACAGATTATCTACATAATCAAACTTCCATCCTTCCAAATTTGCATCTGCTGACCACGCCAAATTTTCCATACGGGACTGTCGAAACAGAATAGGCATCATTTCCTGCATACTTTCACTTTCTACATATACCCTTACCTGATACAGATATGAATTATTATTTACCATACGCTCCAGTGACGCAATATCCCGATTATAAAATTCCAGCACTTCCTCTGTACTGATACTTTCTCCCGTTTTTACTCCATTCAAAAACTTCAGTAATCCTGTATCATTCAAAAAGAACTGCATAGACATATTAATAGCATCTACATTCTTCAACACCTGTCCCTGATTCTTCTCCATATCATATTCCATGGATGCCTTTTGCTGGTCAATCACATTCTGCTCCATATTATAAAACAGAACTCCTGCAAAAATTGCCATACTTATCATAAGAAACAGGATAATAATTATGGTAAATTTAATATTTAATTTTAGTCCCTGAAACCAATGTATTACTTTTTTCATACCTATTCCAACCCCAGACGAGCTTTTGATTCATTCATCTGTCTTGTGCTCTCTTCCATTACAATGTCAAATCCAAGTTCTTTTCTTTTCTCTATAAATTCCGCAAAAATACGGTCAAACTCTTCTTCAGAAGGTGCCAACAAAAGTTCCGGCAACGTTTGGCTCCATAATTCCTTTATCTTCTTATCGCAGTTTCCAGCCTCTGTATTGGCATCAAAGCTAATTTCATACTGTCCCAAATAGTGTGTGTAAGGCATTGTCCACTCTTCCAATTGTTCCATCACACCATTTCCATCATTATCCCATCTCCACTGTAACTGCATTACATTATCCTGAAACATCCAATATGTACCATCTGCTCCATATAGCTGGTTATATTGATTCCGATTAGTATCTAGAATCTTTTTTACCTCCGGCTTTATTACCGGACTTCCATTCACCCAGTCGAAGGTCTCTCCCTCTATTCCAAGATAAGTCAGTTCCTGCCCTGTTTCACTAATCAGATATGAAAAGAGTTCAATTGCCTTTTGGGGATTCTCACAATTCTTTGAAATAAACGTCACAGTCCATCCATTAATTCCAGCTCCCGGAAGCATCGGGTCATCTCCTGCACTATTCTTTGGTCCATCCACTGCAATATAAATACGCTCCGGATTTTTCTTATACAACTCCTTTTGCTGGTCTGCCATATCAGTTCTTTGATAAATCATACAAAAATACTGTCCTCTTGCAATCTTTTCTTCCATCTGAGTTCGTTGGTCAATAAAAATATCATTTTTCAGATATCCTTCACTTCCTAATTCCCGGAATGTTTTAAGCCATCTGACATATTCAGCATCTGTATAACGATCATAATACACGCCATCCTTTTCATAAGGAATTGCTAGAAAATTCTGCAAAAACAAGTCAAATGAATTACATCCCGTATTTGTAAAACTATGACATCCAATCGGTATTAATGGATAGCCATCTACTTCCGGAAACATTTCGGTTGCCTTTTCTACTGCTGCCTTAAACCCCTCCGGAGTTGTCATATCGGGACTTCCAATTGCCTCATAAATATCTTTTCGTACCAGAAATGTCTGATTGGAACCAATATTATCGTAAGTCTCATAATCCTCTGGTGTGTAGGTAGAATTGGGGTAGCAATAAATATTACCGTCATTTCTGGTATACCATTGTACTACTGCATCATCTGTTACTTTCCAAAAATATGGGTCATATTTATCTGCCAGCTCATTCAAAGCATAAACCATATCTTTTTCTATCATAGTATCCACCTGTTCTTCCCACCAGCCAAGTGTAATAATATCCGGAAGGCTGTCTGAGGAAATCAGAGAATCCAAACGTTCTGCCTCATTTCCCGTAGGAGTTATAAAGTTAATGAATACTCCTGTATCTTCTGTAATCTTTTTTGACACCAGATTTTCTCCAAATCCTGTATTATACCATGAATAATTGATATACCAGTCAAAGGTTACTATTTCGTCCTGTTCTTTCTTTTTCTCCTGATTTTCGTTCTCTTTTTCCTTCTGTACGCATCCGCCAAGCATCAAAACCAAAAGTACCACTATCCCTAAACTTTCCCTATACTTTCTTCTCTTTCTGTTACCCATAATCCTGCTTCCTTTTTCATTTTCTTATAGGTCTACTATAACAAAAAGCACTTTCCACTGCAATATGAAAACCAAAAGGCCTAGGAATTTGTCAATTTCCTAAGCCACTTTTGCATTTATTATGTTACCTTTTATTCCTTTACACTTCCTGCTGAAATGCTACTAATGATGTATCTGGAGAAGAAACAGAATACAATCATAATCGGAATAACCGAAAGTGCTACTGTTAAATAAATTGCACCCTGATTTCCTGTAATATCCGTAGAGTTCTTTAATGCTGCCACCATAACCGGTAAAGTATACTTTTCCGATGAATTTAAAATAAGCATTGGTGTCAGGTAAGCATTCCAGTTTCCAATAAATCCCATAATTGACATAGTTGCAATACCCGGAGACATAATTGGAAGTACTATTTTATGGAAAATTAAAATTTCTCCTGCTCCATCAATTCTAGCTGCTTCCAACAGTGCCGGTGACAGGGATGACTGTACATACTGCCTTAAGAAAAATACAGTACCCGGTGCTGCAACTGCCGGAAGAATCAATGGTATGTAAGTATCAATCAAATGAAGTGTATTACATAAGTTATAGAAACCAATCAGTCCAAGCTGTCCCGGAATCATCATAAATACCACAATGACGGTAAATAGTAATTTGTTTCCTTTAAACTTATACACTGCCATTGCATACGCAGTAATGGAGGAAAAATACGCCGTCAATAAGGTACATGGAACTGCTACTAATAAACTGTTGAACATACCTTGGAATACATCCAGAAAACCATTCATAATTCTCCAATTTTCTTTCAATGCATTTCCCGGAATCAAAGTAAAGGATGTAGTAATTTCTACACCAGTTCTTGTTGCATTTACTATCATCAGCAGGAATGGAACTGAACATGTCACTGCAAGTAATGTCAAAGCAAGATATAGTATAGTTTTCTTTATTCTCTTCGCCATCTTTCTATTCCTCCTTTGAACCAAGGAACTTAAACTGTATGATAGATACAATCAAAATGATAAAGAATAATACATACGCAATTGCTGATGCATATCCAAGCTGTGTTGTTCCCGTCTCAAATCCAAATTTATACATATACATAACAACAGTCTGTATAGAACTATATGCTGCATCCGTCTTTCCTAACATTAAGAATGGTAAGTCAAACATCTGTAATCCACCAATCAGGGAAGTTACTGCTACATACAGTAAAATAGGTTTTAACAACGGCAATGTAATCTTTCTAAATACAGTCCATCTTCCTGCACCGTCAATAGCTGCTGCTTCAAAATAATCTTTTGAAATACCCTGCACACCTGCCATCAACATAATGAATGAATTTCCGAACCACATCCACGCACTGATTACTGCTATCGTATTTCCAGCAGTAGACGCCTGCCCCAACCAGTTTATAGGATTATAAGTTGCTCCAAAAAATTTATATATTGTACTGATAATTTGATTAAAAGTACCAAATCGCCAATCTAATAATGTTTTAAATAAAAATGCAACGGATGTACATGCAATCAAGTTCGGCAGATAGTAAACTGCTCGATATATAGCCAATCCTCTTACTTTATATTTAATATCACTAAATACAATTGTCAGTAAAAATGCCAGTCCAAGCTGAAGCACAATATTTACGCTCCAGATTCTAATAGTATTCCATAATGCTCGCCAGAAAAATTTATCTGTTAATACTCGTTTATAGTTGTCAAGACCAGCGGGTGTCATTTCTCCAAAACCTCTATAATTGGTAAAGCTCAAAAATAGTGTCCGTAATACCGGATAAACACTAAAAATTAAAAACACTACCACAAAAGGTAAAACAAAGAGATAGGCCATATTATTATAATTTCTTTTTTTCTTTTTCGTGCTTATATTAGCCATATTTTCCCCCTAAAAGATATTAGCAGAGGAGAGAGCTCTCCCCTCTGCTCTATTTTATTAGTCTCTGTTTACTTTCACTTCACCTGGGAAAGTTGCTTCTACTGTATCATAGAATTCTGCAATTGCTTCTTCTTTGGTCAACTCACCAGTTTTAATCTTAGAAATCGCTGTACCCCAAGCATCACCAATCTGCTTGTCGTATCGTGTTACCTTTGAATAATCAATTCCTTCTGCCTGTTCTAACCAGAACTGATATAATTTCTGTCCACCGTAAATTGCATTTTCGTCATCTTTATGTTTCTCTAATGCAGATACTAAGGAAACTGTATCACCCTGAGAATTTTCAATCCACCAATCAGCAGTTTCTTCATTTAAAGTACACCATTTAATGAAATCCCATGCTAAATCTTTCTTTTCAGAGAAAGAAGAAATACCAAGGTATGTTCCGCCACCGAATCCATAAGAAGGTCCAGCACAAACACCCCATTTTCCTTCTGTATCAGTACCTTCTACATGATCTTTCATTGTAAGCACGCCCCAAGCCGGTAAACCATACGCAAATACTTCTGTAGTATCTCTGTCTGCTGTTTCTTCTTCAAAGTCTTCAGACCACGCATTATCCTCTGCGGTAAGAACCGGAACTGCAGCACCCATTGCCTGATACCAAGGTGTGGACCACTGGCTTGCATATGCAGTTAAATCCTGTTTGTACAGTTCTACGCAAAGATCCATGTAATCGTATCTTGCCTGGTCTACATTTAATTCACCATCAACTACCCATGCACTCTGACCGGAAAAATATGTAATTTCACCATCAGAAGCAAATGCTCTGTATCCTGCGTCTTTTAACTTCTGAGCTGTTGCCAAAACGGTTGGATAATCTGCAAATAATTTACCGATTTCTACCGGATCATCTGTTCCAAATACATTCTGTGCAATATCTCTTCTATAATAGATACCTGCTGGTGTAATCTGATAAGAGATTGCTCTCTGAACTCCATCAGCATCCTGTCCTACTTCCCATACATAATCAACAATCTGGTCTGCATAATCCTGTGCATTATATGGAGCCTGATTTAAATCTTCAAAAAATCCTGCATCAAAGAAATCCTGTAACATCTGCGGTTCGCCTACGATTACGTCAACATCTGTTGACCCCCCAGTCAATGCAGCTTGAAGCTTTGTAGGATAATCACCCGGTTCGATAACAGTAACATCTGCCTTATTTCCTGTTTCTTCAGCCCATTTTTCTGCCTGTGTCTTCTGGTCATTGGTAATTGTCCAAATTACCAATTCATCTTCATTTCCAGAACCTTTGTCCCCACCCTTTGAGGATGTTTTTTTACTATCTCCACTTCCACATGCTGCTAATGACATCGTCATAGCTGCTACTAAAAGCAAAGAAACCAGTTTTTTCAATTTCATAGTAATTTCCTCCTTTTGCTTTTGAAACAATGTTTGTTTCTTTGTAATTTTATTATAGAAAATTAAAACTCATCATATAATGACGCTTTTTTTAAAAAGGTGTTCTTTTTTTAGTTTGCTTTATTTATAACATACAGTAATTATAGAATGTGCACCTATGGTAAGACCGGCACCTTCTCCATTCTCACGCAGAGTTACCTCAACATCTTCTCCTGACTTATTCAACAGAACAATGACACGTTCCTTTTCCGGTGTCAAAAATCCCGTTACTTCCAGCTTATCTGTATACTTCGTTGTTCCAATCCTCACACTTCCAGGCTTGATATAACGGCTAAAGTGTCCAATATAATAATACGTCAATCGTTTTTCCACTTCTGTGGTACCTTTTTTATACATCATAGGTGCTGCACAAAAGTTTCCTACATGGTTTGGTCCCCCAAAATCATCCAACAACAAATTCCAATCCAAATATCCACTGATTCCTCCATTCAGATTACCCAATATGTCATGTGCATACATCTCTGCCTGCATAACATGATCATCCTCCGAGAATCTGGAATATTCCACACATCCCTCAGTAAAAAACAGCTCTAACTGTGGAAATTGTTTTCTCACCAGCTCTAATGCCTCAAAATGATCACCGGTATACCAGTGCATCGCCACACCTTGTACATATTTTTTTGTTTCCTCTTGAGACAGCGTTCCTTCTACACGGTCAAGTAATATGTCCTTATTGTGATCCCAGATATATATTTTCCGTTCAGAAAGTCCTGCTTTTTCCAGCGTAGGTCCTAAGTAATCTTTTACAAATTCTGCTTCCTGTTTTGCAGTATAAGTACAGGAATCCCATGTCTGTACTGCTTCCGGCTCATTCTGCACGGTAATGCGATTAATACGCACCCCTTCTTCTTCGTAGCTTTTTAGGAATTTTACAAAATAATTTGCCCAGCTTTGATAGTATTCTTTCTTCAGAACTCCTCCGTGATTCATTTCACCGTTAGACTTCATAAATGCCGGTGGAGACCATGGAGACGCTAAAAATTCCATCGGATTTGACGCTTTTTCCATAGCTGCATGTATCATCGGAAGAATTTCTTTACGGTCATGTTCCAAAGAAAAACTCTCAAGACTTTTGTCTTCTCCGTTAAGATAAGTATAATTTCCAAGACCAAAGTCGCAGCTATGAATGGTGATTCTACCCATGTTATAACGCAGTCCTTCTTCTCCAAAATATCCGTCAATTACCTTTTTCTTCTCTTCTTCACTTAATTTTGTATAATTATGAGCACTTGCTTCTGTAAATGCACCGCCGAAACCTTGTACTACCTGGTCGGTAAAATGTGGATATACATTCACCACATGCATACAATCGTCTACTGTTTTTCTCTCTGCTTGTGTCTCTTCCCAAAACTTTCCTTTGCCATAATCTGTGGTAATAATCTGCATCTCTTTCCTCCTTACTTTTCATCAATTTCTTTTAATCCAATATCTGCTTTATCTGCTCCTGGGTCAGTCCTACAATTGGTGAATTATCATCGGAAGTATTGCGATTTTCCACAATCAATACCTCTCCGGCTTCATCCATAGTGTGATTATGCCATACTCCCTTTTTGATATTGTATAAGTTCCCCTGCTTCATCACTACTTTTTCAATGTCTCCAGGTACTTTTCCATTTCCACCCAGATACAATGTACAATTGCCATGGAGCAGAACAAATACCTCGTCTGTCTCCATGTGTTTTTGCATGGTTTTGATATTTTCTAACTTTAAGTCATCACAAAATTTTAATACCGCTACTCTCCATGCTTCATAATCCACAAGCGGCTTATAGCCTTCCTCTTGAAATTCTATAATTTCTATCTGTTTTTCCTTCATATCCTATCTCCCTAATTTAATGTGAATTGCAGATACTTTTTGCTTTCTAATATCCTCTGCCAGTTTTCCGCTAACAGTTTCATGCGTGGTAGTGTAATGGCTGCCGCCTTCATATACCACATCAATGGATTCAATGTTATACTGTCCCGGAATATAGTCTGCTTCTTCTTTCAACTGATAGGTTACCGGTATACTGCTTAAGAACATTGCAGTTACCTTTTTTTCTTTTCCTATCAGATACTTTGGAATTGCAGGTTGGAATCTTAAGTTCAGCTTGCCTTTTTCTACGGTAAATGGCTGCTTTCCAAACATCATAATTTGCCACATCTGCAAAAATTCTACGGTAGACCCACTAAGCCTTGCTACAAATCCCTTGCCATGATAGGATTTATTTGGATTGGCACTACTTGCCAAAAAGGAAGAGTTCTCATAAATACTTCTTCCATATATTTCCGCATCCTGAAATGGAATTGCTGCCTTCTTAAAATCTTCAAAAAATTTATCATACATCTGGGACTTTAACAATTCCAGCAAGTATTTATATTCCATATGAAGCCAAATGGATTCATTTTCCAACCACCCCGGCGTAAATGCTTTAGCTCTTCCCAATTCATAAGAGCCTGCGGCAAGGTTTGCATTTACCTTATACATACTCAATTTTTTATCATACAAGTCACTATTCTTTACTTCGTTATATAATTTCTGCTTCCGTTGCTGCTCTACATCTAATTTCAAATAACGTACCGGTCCTTCTAGAAAATACGGTACTGGTCTTACTTCAAAATCCTTTACCTGAATACCACCATTATTTTCTACATAATCTGTCACTTCATATGTAAAATAAGTTGGGAAAATATCTTTTCCAATGGCATACGCCTTTTCAATTCCCACCTCTACTACTTCTTTCCATTCTTTTAAAATAGCTGCCAGTTCATCAGATGTCATAGATATTTTCTTTCCTGATACACCCTGGAAAACATTTTTTCGGTAGGACTCCTTTATATCATTTGCTTTATTCCAAAATCCCATTACTTTCTTATCTTGCATAAGCTTCTGTTTCTCTTCTACTGTAACCTTTGCCAGTGCTTTTATCAGTTCTGCTACTTCCTCTAACATTTCTACCTGATAAGGATATTTTTCTAATGCGGTTATAGTATAGGACAGATTTCTGCCAAGTTCACAAGTCTCTGCCATGGATGAACCAAAAATTCCCGGCATTCCGTTCAGTGCATCATACCAGCCCGGCTTTCCACCTTCCATTTCAATTCCCATTCCGTAAGCATCCAAAGTCGCATACTTTGTTGCACAAAGCAGTAATAATTTTTCCATCAAAGTCGCATGAATAATTTCACCTTTGTGATTTTTCACCAGTTTCTGACCATCTTCTCTGCGACTGCTTTCATCTAATGCATGGTACTGGCGGATTCCTTGAGCTGTCTTTGTATAACGCTTTTCCCTACTATTAATATTAATCTGAGAAAGAAACCATGTGTAGGAATCGTCATACAACATCTCTTTTTCTCGTTCCGGAAATACCGCCAGATAATTTTCAATTAAATCCAAATTATAGGTCCAATGGTCACACCAGTACCCCTCTCCAAAATTACCGTTTACAGTTTCCTCTGCTTTATCTAAAATTGTCTCAAACAACTTTTGCTGTTCTTCCTCTTGTATACCGGCAGCCTCTAGTTGGCTGAATACTTCACCCGGAGTAAACGGCTTTTCAAAGACTTCTTGTAATTCTACTGATAATGAAAGTTTTTTTGCATCTTCTGCATTTAGCTGATAGGTTACTTTTTCTACACCTAATGGATTGTAACCATCTAACTGTATCAAGCTATAAAACATTTTAATATTCACGTCACCTACAAACGGCTCAAACTCTGTATCACAACGGCGGTTCTGATTCACATCACGGAAATTTCCATTTCCTTGAGTATAAAACTCCGGCAGCATACAGAAATAATTGTAATCACGCTCCAAATCTCCATGCTTTCTGGAATATATATAAAACACCTTATCATCTGTTAATTTTACCGGATAACCTCCACGAAGCAAATTATCTAAATATGTATATTTACAGTAGGTATCAAAACGTTCATCCCCCGTGTGTGTTTCAATTCCTTTGCACAATTCTTCCGTAAGATTTATTGCCTCACAGAACTTCTTTTCAAAATAATCTCCATCAAACTCCTGATTCATGAAATTTTTCAATATCTCTTTATTTGCTACCTGACCAACTACTTCGTATAATGTAATGCTTTCTTTTGCTTTTAGCGTCTGTTTTGCGGCAAAAAAGCTGCAAGGAAGCTGATTAGTTGTTACCTGTGGATATTCTATCAATTCCTCTACGCTGTTTTCCAGAAATCCTACTGCTTTCTCTAAGCTGTTATCATAGCCAAATACAGCGTCCGGATCCACAATCGCTTTTAATCTTGTTCCATCGGCGAAACAAGCAAATGAAAAATTTCCACCCTCTACTTTAGATACCGTAGCAGAATCTTCCATACTAACACGCACACGATAATACGGCACGTTGGTTTCTATATCTTCTACCTGCATCCATGCTTTTGTAGTCTGCCCCATGGTCTTCATACTTGCATTGTCTACTCCATAAGGAATACAAGATGGCATTCCATCTAAAATCTCCAGTTCACATTCATGCATATCCGTATTAGTAATCGTAACCTTACGCACTAATGCTCCTACCTTTTCATTTGGAAGCGTAAAATATGTTACCTTTGTATTTAGGCAATTCACTTCATCCTTTTCCTGAATGTTAAAGGTATTCATTCCAATTTCCATAAAATGAGGTTTATCCTCATTCTGAAAGCTTTCTATATAGTATCCGTTCTTTTTCAAAAAGGTACGAAATCCTGTTCTTTTTACATTTTGATATGCCTGATGCGCCGGATAAAATTCCATAATAGCATGGTCTTTATCTTCCACACCAAAGCTTACCACTCCCTGTCCTCGGTTTACATAATAGCACCAAATAGGGATTCCTTTCTTACCGGAAATGCCCGGTAGAAAACTGGCAAAATTAGATTTTTTCCCGTAATTTTCAATTGTAAATGTTTGTGTCATGTTTTATTCCTCCTGCTAATTTATTTTTCACTCAACCTTACTCTTATCTCATGTACCATATCAGGTTTTAAGGAAGCTACTGTTTCTTTTTCCAATACTGCCTCCTGCATTTTTCCATCCAACGTTACTCTCTCTATCTGATATTCTCCATACTCTTTTCCTTCTGGATTTTCATAAACCACATGGAACTTGCGCTCTGCGAAGGTAAATGATATCTCTGCTTTGCCTTCTTCATCAAACTGTTCTGACAAAAGTTTTGGCTGTAATACCAGATTTCCCATTTCTCCCCGAATACCAAACATCTGCTGTACCACGGTCATCATAAGCCAGCTTGCTGCACCGGTAAGATAATGATACATCCCTCTTCCTCTTCCATCGAAATATTCTGGAATTCCCGGATAAATGCGACTATGTTCAAAATCTACTGCCTGCTCATACAAAGTATGTAATGCCTTGTAGCCCTCCTTTACAAATCCTCGTTGATATAACGCATTTCCATACATCACGGTCATATGAGAAAATACAGCTCCATTTTCTTTCTGTCCATAAGCAAACCCAAACATTCTTCCCAAGTCTGTTTTCACTTCACCAAAATCTGTATTCAAACGATATCCACCAACCTCTTTTTTATACAGATACTCATCTGCTGCTTTGACTATTTCTGCAGTCTGTTCCTCTGTTGCCGTACCGGACATAATAGAAAACACTTGTCCTGTCAGCATCATACGGATACCGTTTTCAAAAACACCTTCTGCCTGTCTCCCCTGATTATCATAATAGCTATTGAACCAATTATTTCCTTTCCCATCACTAATCCATTCTGTTTGTCGAATATGCCTCTGAAGCCAATCTGCCATTTTTTCTAAGGTTTCTGCTAATTCTTGGCAGGAAATTTTAACTTTCTTTCCTGATACCTCATGGATACAAGAACACATATAATCTGTTAATACCTGATTTTTCTTCTTCGTATCTTCATAAATACCTACCTCTTGTTTTAACAAAATTTCTATTTCTTCCGTCAGTTCAATCTCTACTATCCCTTTCTGAATGAACTGACGCATTATTTCTGCCAATGTCTTTAAATTACCACTATATGCAGCCGTAAATGCTACACTTTCTCCTCTTTCTTCTGCCATATCCAGTGCATCATTCCAATCTGCCCCACGCAGTCTGAAATGATTATGCTCTCCGGTTTCATAAAAGGCTGTCAGGTTTTGCAATAACAGATGTTCTAATACTGTACCTTCTACAATATTGTTTTGAACATCTCTTTGTATGGTTCCATCTGTTATGTTCCATTTATTATCTGTTCTTGTTCCACGGCACACTTGTTTATCTTTAAAATATTTTTGTTTTTCTAAGAGAATATCTAAGTCTCCTGTTTGGTCTATGTATAGTTTTGTAGTAAGTAGCGGCCAAAAACCATGATCCATCCAAACTCTTGTAATATTATTACGGTCTGCTATAAATTCTCCCGGTCGGTTTCCGATAATTGTAGCGTTACTTCCGTCCATTCGTACTCCTGCGAAGTTGTTAATCAACATATTCCGCACACCGGATGGCTCCATAACCAATAATGCCAAACAATCCTGCCATAAATCACGCCATCCTCTTCCACCTTTTCCATAATCGTGATGAGGAAGAAATGAACATCCATAGATTCTTCTCAACATTGGTTGAAAATTTACCCAATACATAAAATTATCAAAGCAATTATCCTTGGTATGATAACTTACATTGTTGCACTCTGCCCAATAGTTTTTCGTTTCCGCTAATATATTTTCCACCTTTTCTTTTGTCTGAAAACACTGTATCATTTGTGAAATTTCTGTCCTGTCCTCTGTAAGTCCGATAAGAACTGTATAATTACTGCTCTCTCCCGGCTGAAGTGTTACTTTCTGAAAACGAATTCCTCCCATAGCCTCGTATCCATCTATTTTGCATCCTTTTGCAACTCCCGGTTGATTTTTTACGATAACTTTCGGACTTTCCAGACTACCGCCCTCTCCGATAAAATCTTCTACCACCGGATAAAAGCTCTCTGGTGCTGCTCCTGTTCCAGTTATTCCGCATACATAATAAGTGGTATCATTTACCTGATGTCCTCGTTCATCAAAGGATAAGGTAGGTGTAACTTCTACCCCATATTCTGTTGTTACAATTCTGTGAAGTAAGGAAGTGACATGGCGATGATCTCGAATATTGTCTGCACTTCTTCCATACACCGGAACTGCCGCCACTGGAACAAACGTCACTGCACTTCTTCCATTATTCTTAATTTCCACCTGCATCACTTCCACATTTTTATCCTTTGCCGGAACAAAGGATGTAACAACTGCTTCTAATTGATACTTTTTTGAACTACGCTTTAATTCATGCCACATTAATCCTGCAGTAACACTGCTTTCTTCCTGATTATCCGTAAATCTTTCTGCCTCTGCCTGTGCAGATTTTCCTATTGCTGACCAGTTTCCCTGACATTCCATACAACACCAAAAATTACGGCTTGATTTATTATTATGTAACTCTTCCGCACTCACCGGCTGTAATACAAAATGGTTTTGATCTGTCTTTAGGTCACCTCCTAAATTCGGTGTCACTGCTCCTTTCAGTCCCGCTTCTCCTGCAATGGGAAAATACAAGTAACTGGTATTTTCTGGTCGCTCCATTACAAACGTTCCCTTTTTGTCTAAAAATTTATAACCTGACATCTTTTTCTCCTTACTTCATTCCTACTTTATTATTTTTCCTTTGTATTCTCGAATCATCTGCCTCTCTCCCGGCTGGTTTGCTGCCTTTCCCTCATTGTTTATGACATGAGAGATTCCCGGATTTCCGGTTATCATAACGGAACAGATATTATGTACCTTTATATTTTCCTGCTCCGGTACTTCCATGACACAGTTTAAGTCTACTTTTGCATCCCTGTGATAGGAGTAAATTCCAAGTCCCCAGGCTTCATGATTTGTCACCTCATCTCCCACCTTATAAGATGCGTAACCATTCACAGTTTCGTCATGACTCATCCACTCCTTCTGATTCGGCACGTCATATGGGATTTCGCTCTGATAAAAAATGGTTTTTCCATTTTCTCCATTCCATATAGTCTGATATTTCTGGAAATGCTCTACCATCAGAGCATACATACTTACATCATCACCATTTATAATAATTCCATTTTCAGCAGTGTTTACATCCCATCCTACCCCATCTCCATGGTCTGCACGCCATACCCAGAAGTTATCCCCTATTACATAGTCACTGTTTATCTCTACGCAATTTTCTACCTTAGCCCCCTTTGGTTCTGCTCCTCCTACTCGGAAAAACAAATCACTTAACAAAATCGGTTCTTCTTTCTGATTCTTCTCATCTTTTTTTCCTACCACCAGCAGATTTTCCGACTCTTCCACTCCTGCATCAAAGAGAACCCCTGCTATCTTTATCCCCTGCCGTTCTGCTACCTCCATACATTTATTTCCATTCTCCGGTGACAGTGTTGCAAGTCCCATTCCAAGTACAATGGTGTCTTTCTGTTCTACAAAAAGTGGTTTCTCCAAATGATAAATTCCTGGTGTCAAAAGCAGATGCTTGCCTTCTTTTAACGCCTGATTCATAGTATCTGCATTATCATTCTCTGCATTTGCCACATAAAATTCTTCTAACGGAATAAATGTTCCATTGTTTTCCTCTTTCCATGAAACACCTGCACTATTTTTCCTTTTTTCCGGTACGAATACACCGTATCCTTCCTCTTTCTTGTAGACAAGGAACGGCTTTTCCTGCATTTTTTCTGTCGTCTCTACCGTAGTATAGGCGAAAGCTGGCCAAGTTCCCTTTGGGGCTCCTCCGCCACCGATACCGCAAAATACCATATTCCAGTTATCTCCCATCCACACATTCCAGTCACAGTTTCTAGATAACCATTGTTGCTGTGAACCGGAATCCACCATAAGCTCTATACTGGAATCTGCCAAAAAACCTCCACTTGCCCAACCATAATTATCATGCAAATACAACGCTCCATCGATATTTACCCGGCGCATAAAGGTTGCTTGGGAAACTGCCCACATGGTATCGCTTCCAATATCTATATTTTCTACACCACGCCAAAAATTACAGGTTGCATTATGGTTACTTTCATCTCCTAACCATGTAGCAGAACACTCCAGCTCGGGAATCTGTGTATCGGTCGGCAACATTCCGAGTCCGGACACCTGCATATAATATCCCACCTGTACTTTGATACTCTCATCATATTCTCCCGGTAAGAACAACACGCTGTAACGCTCTTCACCAAATTGATTAGCTTCCTGCTGCTCCCAAAGGTCATCCAATACCTGCTGCACTTCTATCGGATCATCTTCCGGTGAAAAAATATACACATTCTCGCCAAATACTTTATTATGAAAATTCTTTATTTGGTACTGATCATCCTGCATTATATTTCCTCTTAAAAACATAATAGTACCTGCTGCTGCCAAAATGACTACCGCTGCGCTAATAACCCTCTTTCTTTTTATCATAAATCCTTCTCCACCTTATTCTGATTTTACAATTTTATTAAACCTCTTTTCCCATTTCAAAAAAATCCTTCATTTTTTAAAGAGGTGTCATATTTTTAGAAATAGCAAATATCATAAAGCGTACTTTCCTTGCAACGAAAAAAGGAACCTTGCACTAATTACTTAGTACAATAGTTCCTTTTTCTATCTTTGCAATATCTCACTTACCACTAGATTAACAGTAGTATCTGGTAATTCTTGGATTATGATTTCTCCCTAATTTCCATCACTTTCTGCCGGTAATACAAAGGTTTCCCACTGACTATCCAGCGCTCCATTTCCCGGATTATAGGTAAAGAAATATTCTATGGTATCTCCCGTGGAAAGTCCTGTTACCTGATAGGTATAGTTTCCATTTCCGTCGGATTGCATTCCTACATTTAACTGTCCGCCACCATTCACTTTATAATGAACATCTGCGAATGTTGCTCCATTTACATAGAATTCTACAGTCCCATCGTTTCTTTTCAGTCCGCGTACATCATCACCTCTTACATTTGTAACAGAGGAAGACGGTGTCTCTGGCTCTACCGGTGTCTCCGGTTTTTCTGGTGCTTGTGTGGTATTGTTTGTATATGTGCTGTTGGTACTCTCCGGATCCTGATATACACGTACATAATCCACTTGCATATTAGCCGGAATGTCTCCCGGATTTGGAGTTACCCCATTATCAAACCAACCGCCTACTGCAAGATTCATAACAATATAAAATTCCTGGTCAAATGGTGCACCTGAAGTTTCTCCATTTGCACTGGTAAACCACTTGTCACTACTGATTGCAGAATAACAGATACCATCTACATACCATTTAATCATATCCTGCTCCCAGACTACGCTGTAAACATGCCAGTCCGTCATGTCTGTTCCCTCTGGAAATGTATATACATTACTAAGATTCGTATTTGCCGGATAAGTTCCACCAAAATGAATCGTTCCATACACATTCTCCGGATATCTTCCCTTTGCTTCCATAACATCTAATTCTCCGGATGCTGCCCATGTACCATAGGTATTATCATTCGGAAGCATCCACAGTGCCGGCCATACGCCCTGTCCCGTTGGAAGCTTTGCTCTAAAATCAATTCTTCCATATTTAAATGTAAACTTGTCTTTTGATGTTATTTTTCCAGAAGAATATTGTGCTGTACGATTTGGGTCAATTTCCGGAAATGTAATTGGTTCTTCATAAGCGTTAAGGTTCAGACAACCATCTTTGACAGCTACATTTTTCTCACTGTCCGTATAATATTCCAACTCTGCATTTCCCCAACCCCAAGTGTTCGGGTCACTATTTAAATAATATCCTGTGTCGTAATTCCATGCACCAGTATTCAGTGCATCTCCCTTGAACTCTTCCCCCCAAATATAATTCCATCCTTCAATCTGGCTATTCTCTGATGTTCCCAGTTCTAATGGGGCAAAATCTTTTGGATCTGGTCTTGGTGCATCTGGATTTCCTATAAAATTGTAGTATACATAATTATCTCCAATTGCTCCTCCGGCTGTTCCATTAGTTGGATACCCAATACGCAACTGCATATCCTCCTGAATAGGCTGGAACCACAATCCATAAATACTATCCACCCAATAGCCCCACTGATTTTTTTCATTTATATCGCTATATCCATTTCCTTGATAGATAAATCCACTCTGATTGAAATCTGCCAAATTTACCCATTCACCATCTTTATATACTTCATACACGAAATTCCCAAGCTCTGTATTCACCGGATAAGTTCCATCAATACGCGGAAGTGGAATTCCGATTGCTCCTGATTCTCCTGCTGTATAGGTTGTTTGATCTGCTGACAATTTGTACTCTGTTCTAACCGGATTGCTATACTTAATCGTATAATCCAGATATACCTGTGGTGATGTCTTGGATTCCAGTCTTACCTTAGTAGTCTTATCTACCTGAAACCAGTACCCTCCATCACCATCCCAAAATTGTCCAAAATTTTGGTCATAAATCCATCCACTTGCAGCATTATCATTAATATCAATCCAAGCAGTCTGTTCTTCTGACCATACAGATATCTTTAAATCCGCTGCTACCTGCTCGTACTTAACACTGCTGTCTCCATTAAATGTGGGATAAGTAAATCCTACACTTCCGGTTACGCCTGCCTCAAGCTCAGGACCTTGAGTAGCTGTCATAGATGTAATTACTGTTTTATCTAACTTATTAAACTCCAATGTATAATCCAATGTAACTTCAGGATTATTCTTTGACGCTAACTGCAGATATGTAGTCTCCGATACTTTAAACCAGTATCCACTAAATCCACTGTCATTCCAATGTCCCCAATTATTGTTATAAACAAAACTGCTGACGGTATCAATGTCTTTCCATGCTCCCTCTACTTTTACATTCACCTGCAAATCTCCGGCTACATCAGAAAATGATGCAGCTCCGCCATTAAACACCGGCATTACAAATCCATAACTGGCGTTTTCCACCCCTGAACCAGTTAAAACCGGACCATCATTGGTAGAATAATAACTCATTGATGTAATGGTCGTTCCACCTGCAGCCATTACAACACTTTTTGTTGGCATAATACTTGTGGCTACCATGGAAAACAACATCAACACCCCTATTGCTCTTTTCCATTTTCCGGTACCTGATGCCCAAAATTTTTGCAACATAAATCTCCTCCTTTATATATTTTTTAGACTGAAAATTCAATCTTTTTATATTATACCTTTTTATTTTTCTGAAAAAAGTATTCTTTTTTTTACTAAGTATTCTTTTTTCAGAATTACTTCTCTTATTATTTTTTAATAAAGAAAAAACTGCCACATTTTCGTGCGACAGTCGGTTCTTTACTTTTTATCTAATAAAATAACTATACTAGTTTCTGCAATATCCTTACCTTTTCTCAAGATTTCCAGAGTTTTTCTACCTTTCCTACATATCTGTACGCTTTATCCCTGAAATTTCTCAGACTGCTCCTTAATCAATGCTTCATCTGAAAAATAGTTGATTTTCATGGCACTTCTTACTTCGTCTAAGGTCTGCGCAGCTACTTTTTCTGCTTCTTCGCTTCCTTTTTTCAATACTTCATACACATACGGGATATCTTTCTGTAACTCTTTTCTGCGATTACGAATTGGCTCTAGCACTTCCTGCAATACATTGTTCAGGAACTTTTTCACTTTAACGTCTCCTAAACCACCACGCTGATAGTGTGCTTTCAATTCACCCAGATTTGCGTATTCCGGCAAATAACGTTCAAAGTGCTCATCCTTACAAAATGCATCTAAATAAGTAAATACCGTATTACCTTCTAAAGAACCCGGATCTTCTACACGCAAATGATTCGGGTCTGTATACATACTCATAACTTTCTTTTTAATATCATCCGCCTCTTCTGCAAGATAGATACAGTTACCAAGAGATTTACTCATTTTTGCCTTTCCATCAATACCCGGAAGTCGCATACAAGCATCATTATCCGGCAGTAAAATCTTTGGTTCTACTAACGTTTCCCCATAAACAGAATTAAACTTGTGAACAATTTCCTTGGTCTGTTCTACCATTGGCATCTGGTCTTCGCCTGCCGGAACAACAGTTGCCTTAAATGCCGTAATATCTGCTGCCTGACTGATAGGATAGGTAAAGAATCCAACCGGTATACTTGCTTCAAAATTACGCATCTGAATCTCTGACTTAACGGTAGGATTTCTCTGCAATCTAGACACTGTAACCAGATTCATATAATAAAAGGACAGCTCACATAACTCTGGTATCTGAGACTGAATAAATAAGGTTGACTTTGCCGGGTCTAAACCGCATGCCATATAGTCTAAAGCAACCTCTACAATATTTTGACGTACCTTTTCCGGATTGTCTGCATTATCCGTTAATGCCTGTGCATCTGCTATCATAATAAATACTTTATCAAATTCTCCTGAATTCTGTAATTCTACTCTTCGTTTTAGTGAACCTACATAATGTCCTACATGAAGTTTTCCGGTAGGTCTGTCACCTGTTAATATAATTTTGCTCATTTTTATTCCTCCTGTTCTTACGAAATACAGCATTTTCATCGCTACTCGTGAAATAAACAAAAGTGTGCTTCACACACTCTCGCGAACTAGTTTCTGATATAGCACACCTTTTGTTCCGCGCGCGAGCAGTGCCATTTATGGCTCTCTTCTATTCTGCGAGCTGCGCATCTTTTGCGGAGCATTTTTATATCATAGGAAATTCATGTACTTTGACACTTTAACATGACATGGTATTTCCTATGATATAAAAAAACTCTTATCCATACAGGATAAGAGTTAAAATGCCACCATGTACATACTATCATATGTCTCCCCGGTAACGGCAGGGATTCCGTCAACGCCTACTACAATTCGGGCTGCCCTCATGAGTCCATTCCATATGCTTCAAATACTGTCTCACACCGCCCGACAGCTCTCTGAGCTTCTCCACATACTTACTACTCTCAATCATCAGTTTCACTCTTTACACTATAATATATCCCCCTTTTTCTGTCAAGTTTTAACACAATTTCATTACATCTTCTACAATCTGTTCTTTGGTTAATCGATTTTCTTTTAATATCTCATTTACATCATATCTGTCTATAAATTCTTTTTTCAGTCCATAGTTTAAAACTTTTATATCGGAAGCTCCATAGAATCTGGAAATCTTTTCACCAAATCCGCCATCTAATACGCCATCTTCTAATGTAATGACTATCTGATGATTTGCTTTTAATTCCTCTAATAACTTCTCGTCTTTTCCTGTAATATACATAGGATTAATAAGTGTCGGCTGCACTCCTGTTTCTTTTGCAATTTTTTCTGCAACTTCCTGTCCCAGTGAATAGAAAGTTCCCAATGCCAAAATTGCTACTTTACTTCCTTTTTGTGTCACTTCGTACTGATTTAGCTTTCCAAAATCCTTTGTTACTGTTTTTCCGTCAGATATAACTGCTCCACCCGGTACACGAATTGCTACCGGATGCTCTTTCTGGGAAATACTCCATTCCACCATTGCAAGATATTCTTCTTTTGTGGTTGGTGCTAAATATACCAGATTTGGAATATTTGATATCATTGGTATATCGTAAATGCCAAGATGTGTTACATCGTTCATTCCATAAACAGACGCTGCAAACACCAAAATTGTTGCAGGATTATTGTTGATACACAAGTCCTGTGATAGCTGGTCATAAGTTCTTTGAAGAAAAGTACTGTATACACCATACACCGGATTACCTCCATTGGCTGCAATACCGGATGCTAATGCAACGGCATGTTCTTCTGCAATTCCCACATCTACGAACTGACTTCCTGCTGCTTTTCTCTTGTCCTCAGTAAATCCAAATACTGTCGGTGTTGCAGAAGTAATTCCCACCAAGGTTTTGTCCTCTTTCATCTTTTTCAAAAGAAACTCTGCTGTCATAGTTCCATAATTCTCTCCCTCAGAAGAAACCGTTGACTTTCCGTTTTCCTTATCAAACGGCATACACCAATGCCACTGTTCTTTATGCTCTTCTGCCAAAGCATAGCCCTTTCCCTTTTGAGTACAGATATGTACAACGATTGGATGATTGATATCTTTTACCTTTTGAAAAGCCTCTATCAATTTTTCCACATTATTTCCTTCTTTCACAAAAAGATAATCCAAGCCCATTGCTTTAAACAGATTACATTCTGCCTTTCCTTGGGTATCTCGAAGCAATTTTAAATTCTGATACATTCCTCCGTGATTTTCTGCAATAGACATATCATTATCATTTACAACGATTATGATGTTGCTCTTAAGCTCTGGTGCAAAATCCAGTCCTTCTAATGCTTCTCCACCACTTAAAGAACCATCTCCGATAATGGCAATAATATTTTCTTTCTCACCTTTTAAATCTCTTGCTTTTGCCAATCCACATGCAAGACTTATCGAAGTAGAAGTATGACCTATGGTAAAAAAGTCATGCTCACTTTCTTTTGGATCACTGTAACCGGATACATCATCATACTTTTCTTCATACAGAAATGCATCCTTTCTTCCTGTCAGCATTTTATGACAGTAACTCTGATGAGACACATCATATACCATTTTATCTTTTGGAGAATCAAATACATAGTGTAATGCAATAATTGCTTCCACCATTCCAAAGTTTGGTCCAAAATGACCACCGTGTTTGCTGAGTTTGTTTAACAATGCTGTTCGCATTTCTGCTGCTAATTCTTCTAACTGTTCTTTATTTAAATTTTTTACATCTGTCGGTTGATTAATTTTCTCTAAATACATAATTTCTTCCTTTCTATCCTTTACACTTTTATATTTTTCACTTACTTCTCTAATCGTTACCTCTAAAGTCCACCTCCTCATTTCGGAACTGATTCTATTGTAATACTTAGAGTTCACTCCAAGTCAAGTATTTTTTGCATTGTGCATTACATTTTTACACATATAATTTGCGCGCCGAACTAATCACTATTCGACGCGCATTCATATTTATAAAACTTTTTCTAAAAACTCTGCATACACTTCTGATACTTCTGTTTTGCTTCTTCCATTTTCTGTGTATCTGCAGATGGTGTTGGATATAATCCTCTGTCATGCATCATAGTAAATACTTCCTGCTGAATATCATGCTCTTTTTCTAAACAATCTAAAATAGCATTTCTTACATTTTCGTGTACACATTCATTAGAAAAGGTATTATAAAGAGTGGTTGCTGATTTTTCTGCAGATAAAGCATCTGCTAATACTTCTTTTTCTGTATAAAGTGGTTGCTGCATATTTTTCCTCCTAACCCAATAAAGAATACAAAGAACGGAAATGTTCCTTGTGCTCGTTTGCGATTTCTGTAAATTTTGCTTTTACTTCTGCATCGTTACTATGCTCTGCCAACATCTGAAACTTTTTAATCAAAAGTTCTTCTCCCGGAAGCAAATCATTCAATGCGGACAACTCTTTGTCTGATAACTGATTCATAAAAACTCTCCTTTCATCTCTACTTTTTATGTCACATAAAATAAATTTCCCTGTTCTGGTACAAAATATTCTGCTATACTAAATTTATATAAATAAAGGAATAACATTTTTTATCAACATCAATCTTTTCAAAAAGAAAGGCTCAAATATGCATACAGATACAATTACCATAAGAAAAAACAAAATTTTCATGGTCACGGTGCAGGAAAATTGCTCTATGCCGAACTGGAAAAGCAATTAAAGCAGCAGCATATATTAAATCTAAATGCCTGCATTGCCTACCCGAATCCCAAAAGTATTGCTTTTCATAAAGCATCGGGATTTACCACAGTCGGACATTTTCATAACTGTGGCTTTAAGCTGAATCGCTGGTATGATATGATTTGGATGGAAAAGATGATTGGAAAACACACGATTCCACCGAAACCATTTATTCCAACTGGAATTTTTGTATAATCCGTTAAAAATGAAGCTGTCACTTCACGAAATTTTATTCGTTAAAGCGACAGCCTCTTTTTTATCTTCCCCATCTTTTCGCTAATTTTTTCCTTACAATTATAAAGCATACCACATGGGCTGAAAAGGTAATAATCCAGCTCACCGGATAGGTTAAATATAAAGAAGTAGTGGTATGAAATGGTTCTTGTTGGAAAAACGTAAAAATCCATAATAATCTCAATCCACACGCTCCTACCAATGATACCAACATCGGCATAACAGAATAACCTAATCCTCGCAATGAACCTACCATTACATCCATCATTCCACACAATGCATATGTTCTGGCAATTACGTTCATTCGTTTCATTCCGGCCTCCATTACAATATCACTGGAAGTATACATTCCAAGCAACGGACGACCAAAGAATACTGCGGTATTTCCAAGTACAATTCCTACTACTATGACACACAGCTCTGCCGTATACAAGATTTTATTCACTCGCTCATACTTTGCCGCTCCTATATTTTGACTGGTAAAGGAAATTGCCGCCTGATGAAATGCATTCATAGACACATATACAAATCCTTCAATATTGGCAGCCGCAGAATTTCCTGCTACTACTGTTGCTCCGAAAGAATTAACCGATGCTTGAATAATCACATTGGATATGGAGAAAATGATTCCCTGAAAACTTGCCGGTAATCCAATCTGCAAAATTTTCCAAAACTTCTGTGGGTAAATCCGCAGACTCTTCCATTCTAAGCGAATACCACCTTCACTTCTTCGCATACAACGAATGACAAGAAATGCTGAGATACACTCAGAAATTACCGTTGCAAGTGCTACTCCCGCCACAGACATTTTAAAAACAATCACAAATAACAAATTCAGCCCTACATTGATTATCCCTGCCACCGTTAAATAATACAGTGGACGTCTGGTATCTCCTACTGCTCTTAAAATGGCGCTGCCAAAATTATAAAGCATGGTTGCCGTCATTCCAATGAAATAAATTCTAAGGTACAATGTTGCTAATGGAAGTACATCCTTTGGTGTTTTCATCCAGATTAAAATCTGCTTTGCTCCAATACAGCCAATCAGTGTTAATGCAATACCACTATATATACTAACCATAATGGCAGTATGTACTGTTTCCTTTAATTCCTTTTCCTGCTTTGCTCCATAAAAACGTGCGACTAAAACATTTGCTCCAATGGAAAATCCCAGAAAAAAGTTTGTCAACAAATTAATCAATGCAGTGTTCGAACCCACTGCTGCCAAAGCATTATCCCCTACAAAGCTTCCAACCACTATCACGTCTGCTGCATTGAATAATAACTGTAAAATACTAGAACACATAAGAGGTAGCGCAAACAACAGCATTTTCTTTATGATAGAACCACTGCACATATCCATTTCATATTTTTTTATTTCTTTGTTTCTTGCTTTAAACATTTCTTATCCTTCTTTAACTTTCAATACCGGTGTTCGTAAAATCTGCACTACTAATGGAATAACCATTATAAACCACACAATTGGCTCAGAAAGAATGACTCCGGTATAACCTAAACATGGTATTAACAGCCATGCCAGAACTATTTTTCCAATCATCTCTAAGGAACTGGATACCAACGGTGTAATGCGATCTCCGATTCCTTGCAACGCATTTCGTATTATACAAATAAATGCTGTTACATAATAAAACAATGTATCAAATTTCAAATAATTGGTAGCATTTTCTATAATTACCGCATTTCTGTTTCCTGTTACTAAATAAACCAGCCATGAACCAATGGTATAACTTGCAATAATGGTAAAGGTACACCAGATGCAAGTATAAAAAATGGCAACCTTAATCCCTTTCTTAATTCTGCCAATCTCACCTGCACCAAGATTCTGTCCACAATAGGTAGCCATTGCCTGCCCAAATACGCTGAACATAATCATAAATATCTCTGATATTTTTCTTGCTGCTGTATGGGCTACGATAATATCTTCTCCCAGCTTGTTGATTGCTGTCTGTAACGAAAGAGAACCAATATTTACCAGTGAACTCATAAATCCCATGGAAAGACCTGAGTTTAACATTTCTCCAATCATAGTTTTTTCCGTGAATACAAAATCTTCCCGTTGTAAACGAAGCATATGATATTTCTTTATCATAAAAAAGAAACATACAACTAACGCTATGAGCTGAGCTAAAACCGTAGCAATCGCTGCTCCTCGCACACCTGCCTTTAAAACGCAGATAAAAAACAAGTCGCCTGCAATATTCAACACTACCGATATTGCCAATATAATAAGTGGTGTAATCGTATCTCCTATGGCACGCATTACTGCTGCACATACATCATACAGTACCGTTACAATCATTCCTGCCATGATGATAAAAAGATATTCTCTGGCTGTTCCCATTAGCTGTTCTGAAATATTTAAAAAACGAAGAATAGGATTCAAAAAGACAAGTCCCAATATGGTAAGCACTAATGTAATTCCCACACCTAGTACAAACGATGCTGCCAAAGATTTTCTTAATTTTTTCATATCCTTAGCGCCAAAGCATTGTGCCTGAATAATGGCAAATCCATTGGCAAGTCCCATCAAAAATCCAATTAATAGACCACTCAGCGTACTGGTAGCCCCTACAGCTGCTAATGCGGATTTTCCTAAATAAGAACCTACAATTCTGGTATCAACCAAACTATAAGTTAATTGTAATAAATTTCCTAAAAAAATGGGAATTGAAAAAGATAGCAGCAACTTTTCCGGTCTTCCCTTTGTTAAATCTTTCATATCTTTTTCTTACATTCTTTCTGGTGCTTCAAATCCTAACACATCGATACATGTTTCTAATACTTTTCGTGTTAATTCTAACAGCTTAATGTAACCTGCCTGTACCATTGCATCTTCTTCTGCCATAATTTTGGTTTCATGGTAAAAATGATTAAATGCATTAGCAAGGTCATAAATATATGCACATATCTTGTGTGGTGCTGTTTCTTCAAATGCTGTTTCCATTGCTGCATTAAATTTGCTTAACTCTAACATCAGTGCCTTTTCACTCTCAGAATGTGCCGGAAGAATCTTAGCGTCTTCTGGCATTGTCTTTTCTGCCTGATATTTTTTCAAAATAGACTTAATACGAACGATTGTGTATAAGATATATGGTCCTGTATTCCCTTCAAAAGAAGTAAATCTTTCAATATCAAATACATAATCCTTAGACGCCTGATTGGATAAATCTCCATACTTAATTGCAGCTAATGCCACAACCTTTGCTGTTTCTTTGCCTTCTGTTTCTTCTACGGTATGATTTTCTGCAATTTTTTTATACATTTCCTCGTTAATGGAAGAAACTAGATATTCCAGACGCATTACACCACCCTCACGGGTCTTAAACGGCTTTCCATCCTTACCGTTCATAGTACCGAAGCCCAAGAATTTCAACTTGGTTTCCGGCTTAACCAGACCGGTTTTTCTTGCACAACGGAATACCTGTGTAAAATACAATTCCTGACGTTTGTCCACTACATAAATCAATTCATCCGGATTGTAGTCTTTCATACGCCATACGATAGTTGCAAGGTCGGTTGTATTATATAAAGAAGCCCCGTCTGATTTTAAAATCATACATGGTGGAATCTCTTTGGTATCTGTATCTTCTTTTACATCTACTACCAATGCACCCTCACTTATGTAAGCATGTCCATCATCTTTCATTTTCTGTACCATATCCGGAATATAAGGCTGTGCATCAGACTCCCCTTTCCAAAGGTCGAAAGACACATTTAGATTCTTATAATTGCGCTTTAAGTCATTTACAGAAACATCTAAGATATGTTTTAAAAGTGCATTATATCCTCTTCTTCCATGCTGAAGCTCATAGGTTGCCTGCATTGCTGCTTCTTTATATGCTGCATCCTCTTTCGACTTTCCGCTGGCAGTTGGATATATCTCTTCTAATTCCGAAATGGTAAATGGTGCTTCTTTGGGATATTCTCCATCGTAATTCTCATCAAAATATACAAGCTCTGGCTTACGCTCCTTAAGCTCTGTAATAATAAGTCCCATCTGCAGACCCCAGTCTCCTAAATGCACATCTCCTATCATACGGTGTCCCATAAACTTACCGATACGTTTTACACTTTCACCGATAATTGCAGAACGTAAATGACCTACATGAAGTGGCTTTGCTACATTCGGTCCGCCGTAATCAATCATAATAGTCTTTGGATTTTTTGCTTTTTCACATCCAAGACGTTCCTTGTCTGCTTCCATGTTTCCGATATAATCTGCTAAATATGCCTCACTTAACTTCATATTTAAGAATCCCGGTTTTACAGATTCTACTGCGGAAAACATTGGATTCTCCTTTAAACTTTCTGCAATTTTATCTGAAATCATAAATGGTGCACATTTATATTCCTTGGCTGCTGCCATAGCTCCATTACACTGGTATTCACACAAATCGGGACGATTTGACAAGGTTACTTTTCCGTACTTTACATCATACCCATTATCTTCAAATGCTTTCGTTACCTCAGCACTGATTAAGTCCAACATTTTTTCCATGGTCTGTCCTCTTTTCTTTCACATACTTTCTGAATTTCTTCAGAACACTTTACTTTTAATCATAACAAAAAGAGGGGAACTTGTCACCCTCTTTTTATAATTTTCCTTTTCATAGTTTTCCTTCTCATTTCTATGCAAAGAAATTCTCTGCCAAGGTAAAAGTTCCTACTATTCCCACGGTTCCTGTCATAAAGATATTTCCTTCTGCATCAAATTCTACAATAAGGTCGCCACCCTGCATATGAACTGTTACTTTCTCATCTACCAAACCCATACGTTTTGCTGCGGCTGCGGCTGCACATGCTCCCGTACCTGATGCAAGGGTATAACCGGCTCCACGCTCATAGATTTCAATGGCTATATTTTCCCTATCAATTACTTTGCATATCTGCATATTGGTTCGATTTGGAAAATAATCCGCTCCTTCTACATAAGGTCCTAAATCCTTTGCTTTTTGCGGGGTAATCTCTTCCATCATAATGACACAATTAGGATTTCCTACTGACAAGCAGGTAGAATTGTAATCGTTATCGTGGAATCGTAAATGTGCATTTACAATTTCCCCTTCTAATCCTACCAGTGGCAGTTCCGCTCCGGCATACACAGGCTTTCCCATATTTACCCGCATGGTGCTTCCGTCTTCATCTAAAAACTCGATTTCTACATCTCCTGCTAAGGTATTTAAAGTAAACTTCTTTTCCTTAACATATCCTTCATCCAACAGGTATTTTGCAAAGATACGAACACCGTTTCCGCTGCGCTCCGCCTCTGAACCATCCGGATTAAATATCTGAACCCGAAGCTTTCCATCCTCTTGAAATGGTCCATATAAAATACCATCCGCACCTACGCCAAAATTTCTCCTGCAAAGCATTTCTACATTTCTCTTCTGTAACTTTATCTCGTTTTTATTTGGGTCTAACACCAAGTAATCATTTCCTAATCCATGATATTTTTTCATTGTAATTGTATCCATATATTCTCCTTTCCGGCTCTTACTGCACCACGATGTAATATGTTTATACCTTTATTATATCGTTTCTTTTTGCAAATAATAGCGAATAAATTGCTTGAAACATTGCAAAAAGTGCGGTATGATATTTTCAGAATTAATTATATTTTGTAGAGGATATCAATATGAATGAACATACAGAACTTTCGTTAAAAAAACAAAGCGGATATTTACATCAGAACTTTCGTCTTTTTCATTTAAAGGACAAAAAAACACCTGAATTTGAATTTCACTATCATGATTTTAATAAAATTATTATTTTTCTTTCCGGAAATGTTACATACTTGGTAGAAGGAAAGGCTTACGCTCTTAAACCATGGGATATTCTTTTAGTGAATCACCATGATATTCACAAAGCAATTATTGACCCCGGTACTACTTATGAGCGCATTATTATCTGGTTGCAGAATGACTTTATCAAATCACAGAAAGACCGTCCTTGTGACCTTTCTGCCTGCTTTACCACCGCTAATGAAAAGAGTTTTAACCTCATCCGCTTAAATGCTGCTTTACAGGCAAAAATTCAAACCCTGATTCACGCTCTTGAAGATTCTCTTACAAGCGAAGAATTTGGACATGAAGTGCTAAGTCAGACGTATTTTTTACAGCTTATGGTTTATTTAAATCAGGTATTTACACCGGAACAATATGAAGAAAATCAATCAGCATCAAAGTATGACAAACAAATTGCTGATATTTTAAAATACATTAACCTCCATTTAGATGCTGATTTATCCAATGAAACTCTCTCTGAAAAATTTTTTCTTAGCAAATACTATCTTATGCACAAATTTAAGGAAGAAACAGGATACACACTTCACAACTATATACAGCAGAAACGACTTATCTGTGCAGCAGACATGATAAAAGGAGGCACACCTATTTTAAAGGCGTCCTCCCAATGTGGTTTTTCTGATTATTCTACTTTTTTACGTGCTTTCCGAAAAATGTTCGGTATGTCACCAAAGGATCTTATTGGCTGATATAAATCCCTACTTCTTATATAGATTCTTCTGCAACCTTTGGAGCTTCTTCCATAGATTCTTCTGGAGTTTCCTCTTCTGCTGCGGTGTTATCCTTTGTAAGCTCCGTTCCCAGGTCTTCTTCCAGCTCCTGCTGCGGCGAAGCCATTTCGGTATCTTGAATAATCTGCTGCAACATACGCTCTTTATCATTTAAGATTGCCTCTACTTTCTCTTGGGTCACTCCATCCATTGGAGTTGTACCATAGGTATCTGCATTTTTATGGCTTCCGATTTCCTGCTGTGTCAAAAGTTCTTGTATTTCCTGCGCTTTTTTACGCTCATCCTCTCTGGCTTCGTTTTCTAAACGTCTTAAAATCTCGTCTGCCTTTTCACGCTCTTCCTGCTCATGCAACCTACGTTCTTCTTCCTCCTGTCTCTTTTCTAAATCTTCTTTAGTTATATAAATAACGTTCCAACTCTTTACAATGCTTTTCGCTATTCTTTCTTTTTCATTTCTTTTATCAATTGCATCTTTCATATCATCATTCCTCCGAATACCTCATTTGGAAATCTTTTTATTAATTTTATTTTATCACAAATTTTGTATGAATAAAAGTATCAAATTCCGTGCATTCTTTTAATATAAAAATCCTCGGAGGTAACACCATGGCCGTATACAAAGTAGAAATCTGCGGAGTCAATACTTCTCGGCTTCCTATATTAAAAGAAGAAGAAAAAAATGCACTTTTTACCAGAATCAAAGCTGGTGACTTACAAGCTCGCGAAGAATATATCAAAGGTAATTTAAGACTTGTCCTAAGCGTTATTAAACGTTTTTCTAACAGCAACGAAAACGTGGACGATTTATTTCAAATCGGATGTATTGGACTTATAAAATCCATTGACAACTTCAACCCGGACATGGGGGTAAAATTTTCCACTTATGCAGTACCTATGATTATTGGCGAGATACGCCGCTATCTGCGTGACAATAATTCCATTCGTGTCAGCCGCTCTTTAAGGGACACTGCCTACAAAGTGATTCATACCCGTGAATTATTATCCAAAGAACTCTCTCACGAACCAACACTGGAAGATATTGCAAAAACACTTGATATTCCTAAAGAAGATATTGTTTTTGCACTGGATGCCATTCAAAGTCCTTTAAGTCTGTATGATCCTATCTATACCGACGGCGGTGACACTCTTTATGTTATGGACCAGATTAGCGACAAAAAGAACAAGGAAGAAGCCTGGGTAGAAGAGCTTTCCTTAAACGACGCCATGAAACGTTTAAATGAACGTGAAAACTATATCATCAAGCTGCGTTTTTTTGAGGGAAAAACGCAAATGGAAGTCGCTGAAGAAATTCATATCTCCCAGGCTCAAGTAAGCAGATTGGAAAAATCCGCTTTAAAAAATATGCGGAATTATCTTTCTATTCCTCCCACTTATCACAAAGGGAATTAATCTGGTCTGCAAACTTACCTAATTCTTTATTTGGTCTGCCTTCACATTTACGAATAACAGCCATAAGACGCTCGCCTGCCGCAACCAGTCGTGCGAACACATTAGAAACCGCACGAGTATCTTTCTTTTTCTTCTGTGTCATCTCACGACTGCCCTGAGCGATACATTCATTGGTAAGTAAATCGTAAATATCACCACTGTACGGAGCAACTGCCGGAATTTGGGTATTTTGTTCTACCAGTTCTGCAAAATGATCGCACACTTTATCATCTCCATGTACAACAAATACTCTTTTTGGCTTTTTTTCAAATGCTTCTATCCACTTTAACAAATGCGGCTGGTCTGCGTGTCCGCTGATTCCTGCAAGGTTTTCAATATGGGCATGTACTTCAATGGTTTCTCCAAAAAGCTTTACCTCTTTTGCACCGCTTAACAAATGATTTCCCAATGTTCCCGGAACCTGATATCCCACAAACAGAATGGTAGAATCCTCTCTCCACAAGTTATGTTTTAAATGATGTCTGATTCTTCCTGCTTCGCACATACCGGAAGCAGAAATAATCACAATTGGCTTATTAATAAAGTTAATCATTTTAGACTCATCACTGGTAATTGCAGTCTTAAGTCCCTGAAATCCAATTGGGTTAATGCCTTGTTCTACCAGCTCCTTTGCCTCTTCATCAAAACACTCTTCTACACTTTTATGGAAAATATTCGTAGCCTCTACTGACAATGGACTATCAATATACACTTCAAAATCCTGATATTCCGGCAATAAATTCTCTGTTTTTATTTTGCGCATAAAATACAGCATTTCCTGTGTTCTTCCTACGGAAAAAGCCGGAATTACCAAATTACCTCCTCGCTGGAAAGTTTCTCGACATACCCGTGCCAACTCTTTTGCATAATCCGGCGGATTCTGATGTACACGGTCACCATAAGTAGATTCCATGATAACATAATCTGCCTCTTTTATGTACTGGGGATCACGAATCAATGGCTTATTTCCGTGACCAATATCTCCGGAAAATACCAACTTTACTTCTTTTCCATCCTCTTGTGCCCACACTTCAATGCTGGAAGAACCTAATAAATGTCCTGCATCAATAAAACGAATGGTAATGTCTTCTGATATTTTAATTTTTTCCCCATATGTACAAGGAATAAAATGCTCTAATACTCCCATAGCATCATCCATATTGTACATTGGCTCTACTAACGGCTTTCCTGCACGTTTTGCCTTACGATTCCGCCACTCTGCTTCAAACATCTGAATATGTGCGGAATCCTTCAACATAATATTACACAACTCGGTTGTTGCCGTAGTTGCATATATTTTTCCTCGAAATCCATGACTATATAATAAGGGCAATAAACCCGAATGGTCGATATGTGCATGTGTTACTAATACACAATCTACTTCTGCGGCATTTACCGGAATCTCCTGATTCACATATATATCTGCCCCTTGTTCCATTCCACAATCTACTAACAGTGTTGTATTGCCAACCTGCAAATAATGACAACTTCCTGTTACCTCATGAGCTGCCCCCAAAAATTCCAGTTTCATACTACCATCTCCAATCATTATGTCTTTTACGCCGTGCTCGCTCGATTCCGCTTCGCTTCTTCTCGCTCACGGGCTTTCGCCCTAGCAAAAAGTAATATCCAAATTCGTCTGCAAGCAGCCGATTTGTCTTTTCCTTTTTTGGCACGGCTCATTGCTTATATGTACATTATACCATACTGGTTACGGCTATTCAAACTTTACAATCTCTTTTCGCAGTCGTTTCATAATCTTTTTTTCTAACCTTGAAATATATGATTGAGAGATGCCTAGAAGGTCTGCTACTTCTTTCTGGGTCAGTTCTTCTCCTGCCGGATGATTTAATCCAAACCGCAGTTCTACAATTGTTTTTTCTCTTGGAGAAAGCTTTTCTACTGCTCTTTTCAACAAACCCTTTTCTACCTCTGTTTCAATATCACGATAAATAATATCTTCTTCTGTTCCTAAAATATCTGAAAGCAAAAGCTCGTTTCCATCCCAATCTACATTTAATGGCTCATCAATAGACACTTCCATTCTGGTTTTATTATTTCTTCTAAGATACATCAAAATTTCATTTTCAATACATCTGGACGCATAGGTCGCAAGCTTAATATTTTTCTCTGGATTAAATGTATTAATTGCCTTTATTAATCCTATGGTTCCAATGGAAATCAGATCTTCTACACCTATTCCTGTATTATCAAATTTTTTCGCTATATAAACTACCAAGCGCAAATTGTGTTCAATCAGTCTGCTTCGTGCTTCTTGTGCCTCATCCCCCTGCAACTGGCTAATACATTGTGTTTCTTCTGCTGTTTCCAGTGGGGGTGGTAATATTTCTGCTCCACCAATATAATGAATATCGCCCTTTTTTAAAAGCATCATATTTTGAATATTCGGTATTAATTTCAACTGAAAGTGTTGTGGTATCGCAATTTTTATATACATCTTTTTCCTCCTTTAATGCTCCATGCATACTCCGTTTAATATCACGTCATACTTGTCACCTTGAAACAATTTTTCTCTTGCAATTCCAAATACCGGATTTTCCAAATAAACCGATACCTCTCCCTGTAATATGTACATTCCTTTTAATGTAACCGTTTCTAACAGTCCGTGTTCCTTTCCCAACGAATGGTATGGAATCAATCGAACCAAAAACTTCCCTTCTGCCAATTCCGGCTCTAAAAGCTCCTCCTTAATAATATGTACCGGTTGATTTACCAGCGGATCTTTTAATAGATTTCCTGTATCTATAAATCCTTTTGTCCGTACCTGCCGCTCTCCCAACAAAATCAACACTTCAACCACTGTGTCCTTTTGCTTTTTCCAAATATTGTTCACCTGCTCTGTCACAAGTATAAGCAGAACTGCTGCTGCTACCGTTATCCAATACCCTATGCTGCCTTTCCACATACCTCTGCTAAATTCTAAAATCCCTCCCAGAAAAATAACCAACAAATAAGTAAAGAAATACTGCATTAGAAATTCTTTTATATTTCTGCTCTGAAAACACAAAAACACCATCAAGGGATTTATTACTAAATGCACAATTAGCAAATAGCAGATATAACTTTTCATAATAAAAAAACAGGTAAGTGCTGCTGCTGTTCCTATCACCCCGGAAAAAAATATCCTTCCTCTTCTACAGCTTTGTTTCATCAATTTTCCACATAACCATAATGCAAGACAATCCATGGAGCAGTTTGTGGCAAACCAAATATCTGCATATAGTTCATATTTCACTAAATGCCCCCTTTCTGCTGGATACCATTATAAAATGCTTCTTCCGATTTTTTTGTCAAACCATTGTCCAATTTTCCATGAATTGATTTACAAACTTTTACACAGTTCTACATCCTTAGCGGAGCGTTTTTTATAGCATAGAAAATCACCTACTTTTTCACTTAAATGCAATGCGATATTTCCTATGATACAAAAAAAGGTCTGACTGCTTTCACAATCAAACCTTTTCATTCTACACTTAACTTACTATTTTCTTGTATTTTTCAAAAACTCCGGTATCTTAATATCTCTTTCCGGAATACTGCTTTCCGGCTTTTTCGGTCTTTGCAGTCCCATAGAAGATGGTGTAACACCTAATCCGCTTGCGCTACTATGAGTAACTCCTGAAGTATAAGAATTCACCGGACGAGCAGCTGTTGCTGTCGGTCTTGATGTGGCATTGGTTGTATACTTCATACTTGGCATAATCTTTGGAGCTGCTGCTACTTCCTCTAAACCGGTAGCAATTACTGTAATTGTTGCCTCGTCTGTCATTGTCTCATCAAACTTCGCACCGAAGATAATATTTGCATTGTCTCCTGCAAGATCCTGTACATAGCTTGCAGCATCATTTGCATCCATAAGAGAAATATCTCCGGAAATATTAATAATAACATGAGATGCACCATTGATAGTTGTTTCTAATAATGGGCTGGCAACTGCAAGCTTCACAGCCTCGATTGCCTTATCATCACCCTTGGCATTACCGATACCGATATGAGCCATTCCCTTATCCTTCATAACAGTCTGAACGTCTGCAAAGTCAAGGTTAATCAATGCAGGTAAGTTAATCAAATCAGTGATTCCCTGTACTGCCTGCTGTAATACTTCATCCGCTTTCTTCAATGCATCCGGCATTGTAGTGCGTCTGTCTACAATTTCAAGTAACTTATCATTTGGAATTACAATCAAAGTATCTACACTATCCTTTAATCTCTCAATTCCACCAAGTGCATTCACCATACGAGCCTTTGCTTCAAACTTAAATGGCTTAGTTACAACACCTACTGTCAATATCCCCATGTCTTTGGCAATTTTAGCAACAACAGGTGCTGCACCTGTTCCTGTTCCACCACCCATACCGCAGGTAACAAATACCATATCTGCACCCTTGATAGCTGCGGTTAATTCTTCACTACTCTCTTCTGCTGCCTTTTCTCCAATTTCAGGCTGTGCGCCTGCTCCTAATCCTTTGGTGAGCTTTTCACCAATCTGAATGAGTGTTGGTGCTTTACATAAGGCTAACGCCTGCTTGTCCGTGTTGATACCAATAAATTCAACACCACCAATATTTTCATCAATCATTCTATTTACTGCATTATTTCCAGCTCCCCCAACACCTATTACGATGATTTTAGCACTGGAATCTGCTTCGCTTGTCATAATCTCCAGCAAGGTTCTTCCTCCTTTTGTCCTCATTTATCCAATATAAACTCTTATACAATATAGTATAATTTTTTTGCTAATTAATCAATAAAAATTTTTAATTTTACGAAACTTTTTTCTTTTACTGTGCTTTTTCAAAGCTTATATCCGTTGTATCCTCAGTCCAGCTCTCCAAATGCAAGGTTCCTGCCTGCCCCTCTAACTCAGGCATAATATAGGATAATCTTAACATTTTTTCATTCAAATGCTTTGCCTGTCCAAGTAAAACGGTAATACTTCCATACTCCAAAGTATAACTTCCCTCTTTCCCATAATTAATGCTTTGCGGTAACAATTCATACTTTTTTAAGCTCTGGGTAAGGGATAGTAAGTTCTTTAGTACATTTTTTCCCTTTATGGGCAATTTTTCATATAGTACAATTTCGTCTACATCCAAACCGGTAATTCTCGGTACGCCTTCAATGACATCTGAGGACATCTCTACAACAATTCCATCTTTATCAAAATATGCGTTCTGTCCTAAGGAATCCATGTAAACACATCCCAACAATCCTTTTTCATATACTTTAATTGCTAACACATGGGGCGATTTTAAGGTTACCTCCATAGTATCTACAAACGGGATGTCTTCTGTTTCTACGAATTTATTTTTGAAATATACATAAAGACTGTTCCACGAATATTCATCCTTGAGTACCCATTCTTTTATGGTTTCTTCGGAACAGTTTACATTTCCGGTAATCTCTACCTTTTTAACCGTAAATACCTTGATTACCACCAATGCTCCAATGGCAAGCAATGCTAAAATAATGAAAAAAACCGCCAATCGAATTTTCCATTTTTTCTTTTTTCCTTCTTGTTCCATTCCATCACTCCTGTTCCAGCCGTATTCCTCTGGATACACTCAATACCAGTCCGATTTCCGCCAGTAAAAACAATACGGAAGTTCCTCCATAACTGATTAATGGTAATGAAATACCAGTATTTGGAATTGTGTTTGTTACAACGGCAATATTCAAAATAACCTGAATGGCAATGTGCGCCATTACACCAGTTACCAGCAATGCACCATACAAATCTTGTGCATTATTGGCAATTACCATGAAGCGCCAGATTAAAATGGCAAACAGCAAAATCACACAAATTGCACCGAATAGTCCTAATTCTTCGCAAATAATAGAAAAAATCATATCATTTTGTGCTTCCGGCACAAACCCAAGCTTTTGCATACTAGCTCCTAATCCCTTGCCAAACAGTCCACCGGAGCCAATTGCATATAAGCCCTGAAGTGTCTGGAATCCCTTTTCATATTTTTCTGGATTCAGCCAAATTTTCAGACGCTCTGCACGGTAGGATTCCAGCATAATAAATGCTGCGCCAAACACAATTACGACTCCTGCCATCACCACAAACTGCATATATTTTGGACTTGATACAAATACTAATGCTACTGCAATGCCAAGAATAATAATCGCCGTACTTAAGTTCTCGGAAGCAACGATAATGACCATTGGCATAACCATAATCATAACCTTTATCAGAGAGGAAAACTTACCCATCTGCTTTGGCATTTCACTGATGATAGAAGCTAAAAATATAATAATTGCAAGCTTCGCAATCTCAGAAGGCTGAATACTTAATGGTCCTATCTGTAACCAGCGCTTTGCACCGTTTAATTCTTTTCCCACAAATAAAACTAACGTACAAAGTCCAAATGCTCCTATATATGCTAATAACCAAAATTTCTTCCAAATGCGGTAATCTATTTTGGAAATCACAAACATTACCACCAGGCCTAAGCCCGTTGCCTGTAACTGCTTTCGCAAATAATAAGTACCATCACTAAACTTAATCTGCGCATTATAAGAACTGGTACTATAAAGCATTACCAGTCCAAAACAGATTAAAAATAAAATAATCACAAGCAGACTGTAATCAAAATACCGTATATTCTTTTGTCTTTTGTCTTGATTTCGTTCTCTGCCCATATCAGCACTCCTGACCTTTAATTACTCCGTTAAAGCTCTTGCCATTTCCTTAAACATATCTCCTCTTTGTTCGTAGTTTTTAAACATTCCCCAACTGGCACATGCCGGTGAAAGCAATACTGCATCACCATTTTCGGCATTTTTATAGCATACATCTACTGCTTCCTGAAGACTTTCTACAAACACAATATCTTCTTTCGGATATCCAAGCTTTATGGCTGTTTCCGCTATTTTTTCTCTGGTAGCGCCTAAAAGAACCAGTTTCTTTACCTTTCCGTCAAAGGCTTCTATCCATTCGTCATATTCAGAGTTTTTATCATAACCTCCACCGATTAACAGTGTCGGCCATTCCATGGCACGAATTGCCTGAATGGCTGCATCCGGATTGGTTCCCTTAGAGTCATTGTAAAAACGTACACCACGTTTTGTTACTACATATTCTATTCTATGTGCAACTGCTACAAATCGAACTAAAACTTCTTTTATTTTTTCCATTGGTACACCAAATGCAAGTGCCATTGCAGTAGCTGCCATGACATTCTCATAATTATGTCTTCCAATTAATTTTAGTTCTTTTACATTACAAACCACAGTTTCTTTTCCATCAGCACACCAAATAATTTCTTCGCCCTGCAAGAAAATTCCTTCTTCCAATTTGCGTTGGCTGCTGAAAAATATTACCCTTGTTTTTACCTCATTCGCAAAGTTCCGTAATACTTCATCTTCATAATTCAATACGCATACCTGCTCTTTTCCTTGATTCTTAGTAATGCTTTCCTTTGCCAAAATGTAATTTTCCATGGTATGATGACGATTTAAGTGGTCTGGAGTAATATTTAAAATTGCAGAAACTTGCGGACAAAATTCATGTACGGTTTCTAGCTGAAAGCTGCTGATTTCCGCTACTGTAACGGACTCCTCTGTGTTTTCATCTACTACGCTGGTATAAGGAATCCCAATGTTTCCAACTACCTGCACATGATTATAGTAATTCTTCATAATTTCACCTAACAGTGCAGTTGTTGTTGTTTTTCCATTGGTTCCGGTGATTGCAAGTACTTTTCCCTTTTCAAAGGCATATGCTAATTCTATCTCGCCCCAGATTTCCAAACCCTGACAGCGCATCATTTCCACATCACTGCTGTCTACGGGAACTCCCGGACTCAATACTGCAATGTCACAGCCATTTATCTTTGTTTCAGGAAGTTTTCCCAACACAATCTCCACATCTTTTAACAGCGGAGACTTTTCTCTGATTTCCTGCTCCTTTAAGTCCTCGTTTCCATCATACAGTACGACACTTAAATTGTTTTTCACTAAAAGCTCTGCTGCCGCAATTCCACTAATTCCAGTTCCCACAACCAAGAACTTTTTTCCTTCTATCTCCATGTCTTTCCTCCATCTATCCGTTATAACTAACTTCTTATAATGCCATCAAACCTATCAGGCAAAGAAGTGCTGTTACAATAGAAAATACTGCTACTACTCTTGTTTCTGACCAGCCCCCCAGTTCAAAGTGATGATGAATTGGTGCCATACGGAAAATTCGTTTTCCACCGGTCTTTTTAAAATAAGTTACCTGAATCATAACAGATAACAATTCTACCCAGTAAATTAAGGCTACAATCAAAATAAAAATCGGCATCTGCATCATATAAGCCGTTGCTGCCACAAAACCGCCTAATGCCAAAGAACCGGTATCTCCCATAAATACGCTTGCAGGATATACATTAAACAGTAAAAATCCCAGCAACGCACCAACTACCGCACAGGTAATCGGTTCGATTCCACTATTTGTTCCAATTGCTACTACGGTAAAAAAGGTTGCAATTAACACAGTTACACTAGAAGCTAAGCCATCCAGACCATCTGTAAAATTAGCTCCATTTACCGTACCAATAATTGCAAGAAACATTACCGGAATTGCTAACCAGCCTAAATCCAAATAAATACCGTTTTCAAATCCTCCGGTAAAAGGTACTAACATTTTTAAAGATATATCAGAGTATTTTACCATATAAAAAATAAATACCGCTGTTACTACAATCTGTCCTAACATCTTCTGCCAAGGTAATAGTCCATCAGATCTTCGCAATACCACTTTTAAATAATCATCTAAAAATCCAATAATTCCAAATCCCATGGTTACAAAAAGTATCGGGATGATTTTCGGATAATCTTTCATATAAATCAGACAGGTAACAATAATACCTGCTAATATCATAAGTCCTCCCATGGTTGGAGTACCTGCTTTTTTCAGGTGAGACTTCAACTCTTCTCTTTCTGTCTGACCTATTTTTAATCTTCTTAATACCGGTATTACTACTGGTCCTAATACTGCTGTGATTGCAAATGCAATCAGCACTGGAAAAATTACTTTCTGTGCCATTTTCTTACACCTCTCGCTTTACGATGTTTTATGCTCACCGTATCTTTCTTTTTTATCTTCATATAACTTTTCAATTATAAAACCTTTCCTTCTATTATGCAAGTCTATTTGACCATTTACTTGTAACAGTTCTGCCATAACCTGTATTGTCAGCTACTGTGAACTATCCGGTTCTTCTTGTACTACCTCTTCCTTTTCGATTCCAAGATAGGGAAGAATATTTGTATAAATATCCTTTACAACAGGTGCCGCAATCATTCCTCCGTAATAAGTTCCCTGAGGATTATTTACGATTACCAATGTCAGCACTTTGGGATTTTCTGCCGGTGCAAATCCCATAAATGCAGAGATATAGCGATGTGCACTTCTCGGCAACGTCTGCGAAGTAGCTGTCTTTCCACCAATGGAATATCCTTCAATATACGCTTTGTTTCCTCCACCCTCTGAGACTACTTTTTCTAACAAGCCTCGCATGGTTTCCGAAGTCTCCTTGCTCACAATCTGCTTTTCGGTATCATATGTGAATTTTTTCACAATATTTCCCTGTGTATCCTGAATATCCACGCCAAAATGCGGTATCACACGTTCTCCACCATTTATAATGGAAGATACTGTTGTTGCCAACTGAATCGGCGTTATCTGAAAAGACTGACCAAAGGAAATAGTTGCCAACTCCACCGGTCCTACATTTTCCTGTTTATGCATAATGGTAACTGCTTCTCCCGGCAAATCAATTCCTGTTTTATTTAACAGACCAAACTGTTTAAAATATTTGTAGAAATTATCTACACCAAGACGCAATCCCACTTCAATAAAAACCGGATTACAGGAATTCATAATTCCCTGTTCAAATGTCTCTGCTCCATGCCCGCCTGCTTTAGCACAACGTATTCTACGGTCTTCTACCATTTTATACCCCGGACAGAAAAAGTTATCATTCACTGTTACAACACCCTCTTCTAGGGCAGACGCTGCCGTAATAACCTTAAAAATAGAACCCGGCTCATAGGTATCGTTAATGCACTGGTTTCTCCACATCTGATTTAATAAATCCTGCGTATTTTCTCCATTCTGCATAACTGAAGTTTCTTGCGATTCTTCAGTACTTTCTATTCCATCGGAATTTTCTGTTTCTTCAAAAGTTTCTGCCTTTGGTGTTTCCACTAATGTAAAAGGCTCATTCAGGTTAAACTCCGGCAGATTCACCATTGCCATTATTTCACCGTTTTGGGGATTCATTACAATAACAGCTACACTATCTGCGGACTTTTGCTCCATAACTCTTTTAGCTGCCTGTTCACAATACATTTGAATATTGTAGTCAAGACTTAAGTGCAGATTATTTCCATCTACCGGTTCTTGTCTGCGCTCTCCGGCATTTTCAATTTCTACACCTCTCGCATCTGTAAGTGTCAGTATTTTCCCACTGGTGCCTTTTAGATACTCTTCGTATTTTACTTCTAATCCAATAATGCCCTGATTGTCTCCTCCTGTAAAACCTAACACCTTGGAAGCCAACGAATCATATGGATAATAACGCTTGTAATCTTCATCCACTTTTACACCTGAAAGCTTATAGGCTCGAATACGGTCTCCAGTTTCTTTATCTACATTCGACTTTATACGCTCAATGGAACTGACCTTTTCTATCCGCTTTCTTACTTCTGCTTCTTCCATTCCCAGTTCTTTTACCAATACCTGAATAATTTCTTCCGGGTCTTTTATTTGGCTATGAATTACAGAAATTGTACAAACGGTACGATTTGTGGCAAGTACTACGCCATTGGCATCCAAAATCTTTCCTCGTGCTGCCTTAATATCTCGTTCTCTTTCGTGCAAATCCTCTGCTTTTTGTCCATAATATTGCGAACAGAATACCATTAAATACACCAATCGTCCCACCAGAATACAAAGTACCAGCATAACCATTGTAAATACAATTAATATTTTTCTCCGGTTATATGTCTTATTCCGAAACATACATGAAAACCTCATAAAAGCAATTACTATAATCTATTACTTCTTTTATGAGGTTATGTACTATTCTAATTAAAAATATTCTCTGTATAGTTTTCCTGTGCAGAAGCCTGTTCTTCTGGTGTCATTTGTTCCTGTTGTGCCTGACTTTGGACATTTTCCTGTGTCTGTGGGTCTTCTTCATCCTTGTAAATATTCATATAAGGAAATAGTTCTGTAAAAATGTCTTTTGCCAAATTCGTAGCCAAGCTGCTCTGTGCCTGATTTTCTACATTTGGCTCATTGATAACGACATATACCAGTACCTGTGGGTTTTCTACCGGTGCAAATCCAATAAAGGATACCAGATACTTTCCGTTTTTACGAGGATATTTTTCTGCTGTACCAGTTTTTCCTCCCATGGAATATCCCTCCACTTTTGCACTCTTTGCAGTACCTGTGGAAACAGTATTATATAAATAACCCTTTACGGTATCACTGGTCTGTTTTGAAATGGTTTGTTTCATCAAAACCGGTTCGATGGTTTCAACGGTATTCCCATTATCATCTACAATCTTTTTTACCAAATGAGGCTGATAGTAATTTCCCCCATTAATAATAGAAGAAAAACCGCTGGCAAGCTGAATCATTGTTACATTAAAGTTCTGTCCGAATGAATAGGTTGCAAGGTCTGCACTTCCCATTTCCTCTGCACCTTTTACTACGGTATCGGTTCTTGCCTCTCCCGGTAAATCAATGTTCGTCTTTAATCCAAAATTAAATATTTTCTGATACTTACTAAATTCATCCTTTCCGATAGTATCTGCTATCTGCATCAACGCATCATTACAGGAATTCATAATTGCCTGTTCAATAGTCTCCACACCATGTCCGCCATGTTTATGCGCAACACACTTAATGGTATGACCTCCCACTTCCTGATATCCATCACAGAAATAAGTTTCATCCCCATTTAATTTTCCGGTTTCTAATCCTGTTGCAACTGTAAATGGCTTTATTGTAGACCCCGGCTCATAGGTATAAGTGGTACAGAAATTCTGCCAGATTCCATTTAAGGTATCTAAGGTTGTCTGCTCGTCCATTGCCTCAATCTGCTCCGGTGTATAGTAGGCTGATAAATCCCACGGATTGTTCAAGTCATATCCTGTACTATCTGCCATTGCCAGAATTTCTCCATTTTGAGGATTCATTACAATTACTGCGGTGTTCTGACTTCCCGCTCCTTCTGTTGCCTCGTTTGCATGTGCTGCATTAAAAGCTGCAATTTTCTGTTCTACGATATTTTGAATATTCATATCTATGGTAGTAACCAGACTTTGACCGTTCACCGGTTCTTTAATGGTTTTTTCAAAATTATTATCCGTATTCAAATAACCATACTGTCTTCCGTCTATTCCGTTTAAGGTATCATTATAGTAATCTTCCAGACCGCCAATTCCTACATTTCCGGAGGTTGTAAATCCAAGAATCTTACAGCCTAATGCGTTGTACGGATATTGTCTTACATATTCTTTTTCAAACCACACACCCTGAATATTAGGATTGACTTTATTTCCTTTATTTTTCCCTTCAGTATACACTTCATTTTCCAGTGCTTCAAAGCCTTGTATCTGCTCATATGGCAACTTCTTTCTTAATACAAAATAACGACTATCTGCCTTTTCTGTCAATGCCGTTCTCAATTCTTCCTCTGTAACATCCGGAAAACATTGCAATAAAGCTGCTATTGTAGGTTCTACATACTTTTCATCCTCATTAATCAGCTTACAGTCCAATATCACGTTATATACATCTACACTGGTAGCTAATATAGTTCCTTGGGAATCCAAAATATCTCCACGCTGATATGGTATGGTCTGGCTGGCATATCCCTGCTGACTCAATACTTTTTTTGCGTATTCGCTCCCTTTGCTATATCTGATATAAAAAAGTCGTATTACTAACACAATTAATAAGAATACTACCAGTAGAAATACTACCAGTAGTTTTTTCTTCATTGTCTTTGTAAATTTTTTGGGTTTTCTATTTCTCTTTGCCAACTAATACACCCTCTTATTTTTCTGGAATATCTTCATACTGATTCATGTAATCTGTTGTTTCAATATTGAAATATACAATCTGCTCCTTGCTTGGGTAAACCATGCCAAGTTCATTAATCGCCGTATTTTTAATACTTTCTAAATCAATAGAAGTATTAATTCGCTTTAAATTTCCATCATTTTGTGTCTTTAAGTCTGCCACCTGTGACTCTAAGGCTGCAACGCTTTTCATTCTACTGGAAATATCAGACTGTAACTTCAAATATATACCACAGACACCTACCATAGCTGCCATAGCAATTGTTAAAAATATCACATATCCAGGACTCATCTGCAATGCTTTTTCCTGATTTCTTTTTGCTGCAATTCTGGCTTTTCTCTGTCTTTCTTCTCGTATACGGTCTTTTTCCTGTTTCCGCTCTAGTTCTCTATGTACCTGCTCGCCTCGTCTTTCTGGTACTGCTTCCATTTTGCGAACAGTATTTCCCTCTATATATCCTATATTTCTTCTGTTTGATATTTCTTCCTGATTCATTCGATTTCACTCCTTATGCATTTCTGCTTATTTTTACTCCTGCTGTTGTGCCCTTTCAAACACTCTCAACTTCGCACTTTTGGATCTGGAATTGTATTCTAATTCCTCTTCTGACGGTATGATAGGCTTTCTTGTTATTACTTTCCCTAAAGACTTCTTTCCACATACACAAATCGGAAAATCACTTGGACAAGTACATGGATTTTCACTTTTCTTATAAATACTCTTTACAATTCTATCTTCTAGGGAATGGAACGTAATAATACAAATTCTTCCACCCGGATTCAATAAATCTATCATATCTTCTAAAGAATTTTGCAACACTTCTAATTCTTTATTTAACTCAATTCGGATTGCCTGAAACGTACGCTTTGCAGGATGTCCTGCGTTCATTCGTATTTTCGCCGGAATTGCTGCCTTTATAATCTCTGTCAGCTCTCCTGTTGTCTCGATTGTTTTTTTCGCTCTTGCCGCAACAATATGTTTCGCAATATTTTTTGCAAATTTATCTTCACCAAAGTCACGAATAATACGATACAATTCCATTTCACTATAAGTATTAATCAGTTCCTTTGCTGTAAATTCCTGACGTCTGTCCATACGCATATCCAGTGGTGCATCCTCCACTCGATAAGTAAATCCACGCTCCGGATCATCCAATTGATAAGAAGAAACACCTAAATCTAATACAATTCCATCCACTTTGTATACACCTATATCTGCTAATGCTTCTCTCATTTCACAATAATTACTGCGGATAATCTGAACTTTATCTTCAAATTCCAATAATCGCCGAGTTGCTGCCTTTATCGCATCCTCATCCTGATCTATTCCAATAAATCTTCCTTTTGAGGATAATCTCTTACAGACCTCATATGCATGTCCACCCCCACCCAAGGTTCCATCTACATATACGCCATCCGGTTTTATATTTAAGTTTTCTATTGTTTCTTTTAAAAGTACGGACTTATGTTTGAATTCCATGCATATTCCTTTCCGGCGAGTTTTGCCTAAATTGTAAGTCCCAGACTTGCCATATGTTCTGCGATTTCTTCTACATCATCATATTCGCTGGTTTCCTGCCATCTGTCTTTACTCCATATTTCAATATGATTTAAAACTCCTGCTAAAACCACTTCTTTTTCTAATCCTGCAAATTCACGCAAAACAGCAGGAAGCAATACTCTTCCCTGCTTATCTACTTCACAGGAAGCTGCTCCTGCAAAGAAGAACCTTGCAAACTTTCTGGCTTCTTTGGAGAACTGTGATACTTCACGGAACTTATCTTCGATGATTTTCCATTCTTCCTTGGGATACACGAATAAGCATCCATCCAGCCCCTTTGTCACAACAAATTCATCTCCAAGTAATTCTCTGAATTTGGACGGTACTATCAGTCTGCCTTTTGTATCGATTGTGTGATTAAATTCTCCCATGAACATTGAAAAATCACCTTCTAACCGCACAGGTGTGATGGATTTTCCACTTTTTCTACCACTTGTCCACCACTTTGCACCCTTTTCTACCACTTTCCTCCACTTTTTCTTCCATTCTAGCCCATTATAGGGAAAAAAGCAATAGAAAATTAAAAAAAGTCCCTCAGGAAAGAAAGTTTTTTCTTCTTTCCTGAGGGACTTTTTCAAACCTTTATTCTTTTTTCCTTCTTTAATTACATATGCTTGTAATTAAATTTCCTCTTTTTTTAATTGCATATAATCTGCTATCAATCCGTCTAATTGAATACTTATTTTATAACATTCTTCTCTGTCCAGACCTTTCTTAGCAGATATATTCAATTCTTTTCGTATGATTTCTATTTGTTTTTTTAGCTCTAGCAAAGGTCTCATCGCTATCTCCTTTTCTCCCATCACCATTGTATCTTCTTGTAGGGAAAAAAGCAAACAAAATGCGTGTTATTTTTACACAAGTTTTCGACATAAAATGCTTTTTTATGCCTTTATACGGCAAGGAACAACATATTCTCTAAATTTTCTCCTTTTATCAACGCAATAATCGCTTCTACCACTTGGTGACACAATACCACAATCTGACGGCAATCTTCCTCCACCGTGTTTTTTTTCTTAACATATCTGTCATGTGCCATCTGTATAAACTGGCAAATTGCCTCTGTGCTATTTAACACTCCCTTATTATTGCGAATCCATACACATTGCTTTAGTGCATCACCATTTTCAATATATTCCTTTAAGCTTTTCTTGAGCTCCTTTTCATACATACAATGGTCTTTTAAACTGCCTGTATAATGTGTGTTGTGTGGGAAAGTGAAGTAATCCGCAATATAATGTAGAATTTCTCCTAATCTCCGATAAAATACTCGTGTATTTATCTGGAAATTTTTGTGCTTATCTACCAAGACCCGCATCTGTTCCTGTACTTTCGGAAACGTTCCTTCTATTTCATGGCGTTCCGTTAAAAAGGATGGTTTACAATCTGGTAAAATACTTCCAAGATAAAATGCCTTCTTGTGTGCCATCATATCCTGTTCTGAGATACTGTTTACAATATACTTTGCTAATGATATATGAGACTTTTTCCTCATCATTTCCTCCATCGTCCTTAGACTTAAGACTACCGCTTCTATAAAAACAAGAAGCAGAACAAAACTGCAACAACTCAATTCAGTTTCATTCTACTTCCTGCCTTTTCTTTTTACAAGTATTATTTTTTGATTTTTTTGTGAATATAAATGGAATTTTTAGTAAATTCTGCTAACGCTGACATTCAAAGCTTGCACATTCTGTTTCTGCACAATTACATGCGTTACTTCCGGTAATTCCGATAGACTTTGCTGTACATTTACATTCTTCATTAAATACACAATTCTGTGCCTTACATCCTACTTCAATCTTTTCGCTTGGAGAACCTACGGTGTTACTTGCAGAACCGCTACGCTCTTTGAAGCTTTCACAACGTGTTTCATTTGGTACGGTAGCACTGTTTCCTCCTATTAAGATATCTCCTTTGGAACAGAGGTTTCCTTCTGTATCATTATACATACAGTTTTTTACAGAACATTTCAATTGTGTCATTTTAAAATCTCCTTTTTCTTCTTTTTCGCAGATTCAGCAGCACAAGTGGGGACTTATCCCAATTTTTGCGCTGCTGAACTCTGCTTTCTTAGTATGGAAATTTTAAAATTATTTATGCATCATATCCTCTGTGAAATAATTATTTATTTCTTCCACAGCATTTCTTATACTTCTTACCACTACCACATGGACATGGATCGTTTGGATATACCTTTGCTTCTTTTACAACAGTACCGGACTTCTTCTGTTCTATATACAATTTATGTCTGGTCTCTTCATCAAAAATCTTGTCCCACTGTGGAAGCTCATATAACCAATCTGCCTTTGCATCTACCATGTTCTTGTAAAGTTTTTCTTTATCAAAAGCAAGGCTTACCTTGGTATCTTCTTCCATCTCTTCAATTGGGTTTTCTTTTATCAGGCTGTCGTTGATACCATCTAAGAATCCGGTCATTTCCATAACGGTTACTCCGTACTTCTCTGCCAATTCCTTTACAGTACCTTCCACCTTTTCATCTGGGTTCTCCAGTAACTTTTCATATACGCCTTTTTCCAGTAAAAAATAATCCTGCCAAAACTTCTGAAGCTGTGCACGGTCAGTCTCCTGATTATATGCAACACTTCTCCACTGTTCTAATAATGCCATAATAAATACCATCCTTTGTTTCGATATAATTTACATTCATTGAAATATGCTCTACTAGTATAACTCATTTTTACTGATTTTTCAAACATTTTTACTTTTTCTTCCTAAGTAATGTAACGTATGATTTCCTATGATATAAAAATCCCCCGAAAGCAACGTTTTTGTTGCCTCCGAGGGGATTTTAAAAGGGGAGGATAAGTATTTAACCTTATCTTTGGTTCAAAGCATTTCGCTTTCTCCGAAGGACAAGTGGGGGCTTTGTCCCTCGGATAGTTATAGTATCACCCGTTTTTTTCTCTTTATACAACTTTTTTCACATTTTAAATTTTATAAACTCTCTATGATTGTTCTGTATGGCATCCGCCATGACACCCGGAGCAGTTTCCTCCGCACCCGCTACAGGCCTTTCCGTTCTTTTTATCCTTATGTAAAGAATAAACTGCCAATGCACAAACTGCTACAATCACTGCGCTAACAATTACTGTACTCATGTTACATTCCTCCTATTTGAGAATGAATATCATTTATCATGGTTAGTATATGCTAACTTCTTATTTTTGTCAATACCTACTTTATTTCTTCTCTGAGAATTTTTGCCGCAGTTACCATATTTTCCAAACTTGCTTTTGTTTCTGGGATTCCTCTGGTTTTTAATCCACAGTCCGGATTTATCCATAATTTTTCCTTTGGAATCTTTTCTAACATTTTTCTTACTGCCCCCACAATTTCTTCTACGGATGGAACTCTCGGAGAATGGATATCGTAAACTCCCGGACCTGATTCCGTTTCAAATCCTACTTCTTTTAATGCATCTAAAATTTCCAGTTTAGAACGTGATGCCTCAAAAGTAATCACGTCTGCATCCATGGCATCAATATCCTTGATAATATCGTCAAATTCACTATAACACATATGTGTGTGAATCTGTGTTTCCGGTTTTACACCACTATGGCATAAACGGAATGCTTCTAATGCCCAATCTAAATAGTCACTGTGCCATTCTGCTTTTCGAAGCGGAAGTTTTTCCCTTAATGCGGCTTCGTCTATCTGAATCACGGAAATTCCTGCCGCTTCTAAGTCCAACACTTCCTGACGAATTGCCAGACCTATTTGAAATGCCATTTCTTTGTGAGATACATCTTCTCTTGGGAAAGACCAGTTTAAAATAGTTACAGGTCCGGTGAGCATTCCTTTCATTGGTCGCTTTGTCAAAGATGCAGCATACTGGGAATATTTTACGGTGATTGGTTCTTTGCGTTTTACATCTCCAAAAATAACCGGTGGCTTTACACAACGAGTTCCATAGGACTGTACCCATGCATACTCGGTAAATACATATCCGCCAAAGTTCTCTCCAAAGAACTCGACCATATCGTTACGTTCGTATTCCCCATGTACTAAAACATCAATATCCAGTTTTTCCTGTTCTTCGACACATTCTTTGATAAAAGCAAATACCTGTTCATCATACTGCTTTTTGGTAATCTCTCCCTTACGGAAACGGCTTCTGTTTGCCTTTACTTCCTTAGTCTGTGGGAATGAGCCAATGGTGGTAGTTGGTAACAGCGGAAGTCCCATTCGTTCTCTCTGAAGCTTTTGGCGTTCTACTCTTGGTACATTTCTTACAAAATCCTTTTCTGTAAGTGCCTCTACTTTTTTACACACTTCGCTGTCTTTCATGCCTCGTTCTGACTGAATCACTGCTACATTGTTCTGATATGCTTTTTCCTTGGTATAATCCTTTTGTGAAAGCTCTGCCAGTTCATGTACCTCTTCCAGCTTTTCTTCTGCATATGCAAAATATTTTAAAATATCCTCAGACAATTTCTTTTCGCTCTTTGTGGTATAAGGCACATGAAGCAAGGAGCAAGAAGTAGTTAATACCAATTTGTCTGCGGCTTTCTTTAATTCTTCTATCAGCTTCAGTTTCTTTTCATAATCACATTTCCAAATGTTCTTACCATTTACAACACCTGCGTATAAATACTTATCCTTTGGAAATCCATTTTCCTGAATCAGTTTTTGGGTGTATTTTCCTTCTACAAAGTCCAGTCCCAAGCCGTCAAATGCCAATTCTGACAGCTCACCATAGCAGTCACGCACATCACCAAAATATGTCTGCAAAAGAACCTTTACATTTCCCTTTGCGGTAAGAATGTCTCTATAAAGGGCACTGAATAACGCTTTATCCGCACCGTCCATATCCAAAATTAAGGCCGGTTCGTCTATCTGAATCCACTCTACCCCATGTTTCTCACATTCCCGCAATAAATCCTGAAATGCCGCCTTTATTGGTTCTATATAACTTTCTTTTACTGCACCATTTTCCGTATCTGCCAGTTTTAAAAAGGTATATGCTCCAATGGTTACAGGTCTTGGACAAATCCCCTGTCCCTTTGCTTCTTCATATTCTGCAAAAAGTTTGTCTGCCTGAAGCTTTAATTCCATTCCATACTCTAATTCAGGTACCATGTAGTGATAGTTGGTATTGAACCATTTTTTCATGGCAAAGGCTTTTACATCTCCATGTTCTCCCTGATATCCTCTTGCCATGGCAAAATAAGTATCTAATGGTGATAGGTTCAGCTTACGGTATCTTTCGGGAACTGCATTTAACATTACTGCCAAGTCCAACATTCCGTCATAGTAAGAAAAGTCATTTACCGGACTTACAGTAATTCCTGCCTGCTTTTGTTTTTTTAATTTTTCAATTCTGAGTGCTTTGGCTGTTTCTTTTAATTCTGCCTCTGTTACTTCTCCTCGCCAGTATTTCTCTATGGCAAATTTCAATTCTCTCATTTTTCCAATTCTCGGATATCCTACGATAGTTGTATTCATTTTTCTCCTCCTTATTCGCTCCGTTATTGTGTCTCTCATTATAACCATACTCTTCCGTTCTGTATAATACCTAAAAACTCCTGTTTGATATAGCTTGTCTCTATATCAAACAGGAGTTTTCCTATCATAGTTATTTTATTTTCTTAAAATTCACCTAAACTCTAAGCTCTGATTGCTGTTTCTAATGCAATTTCTATCATTTTTCCAAAACCTAACTGACGCTCCTCGGAAGTCAGTTCTTCCGGTCGATAGATATGGTCGGAAATTGTTAAAATACAAAGCGCATGCTTTCCTGCTCTTGCTGCATTTAAGTACAACGCACCGCTTTCCATCTCTACCGCTAACACGCCCATCTTCTTAAAAGCATCTTTACTGTTTGGTCTGTCATTGTAAAATGCATCTTCTGATAAAATATTTCCCACTTTTACTTCTGTTCCAAGGTCTTTTGCGCTTTCTACTGCAGTACTCAATAAATGATAATCTGCTAATGGTGCTAAATGTCCCGGACATCCAAACTGCCCCACATAATCGGACACCATAGATGCACCCATACCGATTACCACATCCATGAGGTTAATATCATCCTGAATTGCCCCGGCTGAACCGATACGAATAATGTTGTCTACTCCATAAAAATTGAATAATTCATAGGAATAGATTCCAATGGAGGGCATCCCCATTCCTGACCCCATAACGGAAATTTCTTTTCCCTTGTAAGTTCCGGTAAATGCCAACATTCCTCGTACCTGATTTACACATTTCACATTTTCTAAATATGTCTCTGCAATAAATTTTGCACGCAACGGATCTCCCGGCATTAGAACTGTTTTTGCAAAATCCCCTTCCTTTGCTTCTATATGTGGTGTTGGTGTGTTTGCCATAATTTATCTCCTTCTCTCGTTTTCTTTTAGTTTACCACTTTTTTCATGTTTTTAAAAGGGTAAAAACGCCACCAAAAATGCAGTTAAACTGGCAAAAATTGCTACTTCAAACAGCCCTTTTCCACGGTAAGCTAAAATCAATGCAACGACAACCCCTGCACTAGCAGTAAAAATCGAACCTGTTGCATAAAAAACCGCCGGAAATGTCATTGCTCCAAGTACCGTATATGGTATATACGCAAGAAAAGAACGTACAAATCTATTTTCTATCTTTTTTTGAAATATCACAAAGGGCAGTACACGAATCAAATAAGTGACGCCAAACATAACAAGCATATAAATCCAAAAGTTATTCATGTATCTCTTCCTCCTCTGCTTCCTCTTTTACCGGAAACAGCCATGCTCCAATCGCAGATGCTATTACTGCACAAATAATAATGGCAAATCCACTGGAAATCTGATTTAATCCCGGTAAATAATATAAGCAAAAGCTTAATGCTACTGCTAAAAGTACAATTAAGAGTACATTTCTGTCTTTCTTAGTAACTGGCACTACAATTGCAATAAACATTCCATAAATGGCAAGTCCCAATGCAGAAACAATATTATTGGGTAAAACATCTCCAAGTATCGCTCCTGATACCGTTCCTAAATGCCAACCTAAAAGTGGCAGAACAACAAGTCCTGCAAAATATTTACTGCTGACTTCTCCTTCTCTGCTCATAGATACTGCAAATATCTCATCCGTAACACAAAATCCAAGCAACATCTTCTTTGGTGTGCTAAACTCCCGTGTTACCTTTTGCGACAATGAAATACTCATCAATGCATATCTTAAGTTAATAATAAACTGGGAAATTGCCATTTCTATATAAGAACCAACTGCCGCCATAATGGTAATTCCTGCAAACTGTCCCGCAGAGGTTACATTCATTACCGATACCACCAATGCCTGCCACCAGTTAAGTCCGCTTGCTACTGCTGCAATTCCAAATGTAAAGGACACAGAAAAATAGCCAATGCCTATGGCACTGCCATCTTTTATGCCCTGTTTAAATTCATTCATTTTATTCACCTTTAGCCTTTGTATTATCCATATATTTTACTATATTTTTCCCAGAAAGACAACTCTTGTACCTTTTCCACTCTAAACTTAGCTTTTCATTCCTATAATGGAAGCTGGATAAATCAAGTCTAAAATTAAAGTTTTTCTTGCCAAATCCTCACAAACCCATTACTATGTTATTAGAAAATTACTCAAAGAGGTATACAATATGAAAAAATCAAAACAGATTCTTGCCATTATTGGTGTTATTTTACTGGTTGCACTTTATCTTTCTACATTAGTTCTGGCTCTTTTAGGGAAAGAATTTTTCTCCGTATTTATGGCTGCATTTGCGGTTAGTATTGCATTACCGGTAATCTTATGGCTCTTTACCTTGATGCAAAAGTCAAAAAAAGAAAACGATGAACAAAAAAATTCTTAAGAAAAAGCTGGCATGAAAAGATATGAAATAACACTTACATATCCTTTCTATGCCAGCTTTTTTGAGATAATTTTATCTTACTTATACTTTTTATACGCTGTTTCTATTGGAATAGTTTGGATAAATCATCCTTGTATACAATATGCAATTCATGCAGTGCTCGCGTAACTGCCACATACAACAATTTAGCATCACCCTCTTTTTCCTCATAAGCCTTTTCGTCCGGATTCCACAAAATAACCGCATCAAATTCCAAACCCTTGGTAAGCTGAATTGGCAATACCATGACACCTTTCCGAAATTCTTCTTCCTCACCCTCTACTCCTAATAATGTTTTCAGTTGTTGTCTTACCTCTTCTGCCTCTTTTTCATTTCGGCAAATTACTGCCGTTGTATCATATCCTCGTTTCTGTATTTCTTCAATCAATGCAGCCGTCTTTTGAGCCGGTTCTTTTGTCTTATAAAATTCTACTTCTTTTCCATGACGAATCACTGGCTGAATCTTATATTTTCCAAAAGAAGCCCTCTCTAATATCTTTCCTGCATATCCTGAAATCTCTATGGTATTTCGATAACTCTTTGCCAATATATGAAACTGCGTTCGCTGAGGTTCAAAAATCTCCTGCTGCAAATCTTCCCAATCATTCATACCGGTTTCGTAATTAATATTCTGAGATACATCTCCCATAATGGTAAAATAGCATCCCGACAATATCCTGCTCAACACATAGTACACCATAGAACCAAAGTCCTGTGCCTCATCCACGATAATCTGTCCAAACTGCTCCTGTACTTCTTTTTCGGAAATTCGTTTCTGAATCAACGCAAGTGCTGCAACATCATACACATCAAAATTTCCTTTTTTACTTCTTTCCAGCCACTTTGTACTATCTGTCTGATGTTTTTTCCCATAAGCTAAAATAAAGTTCTGATATATTGTTACAATGTTTTTCTGGTTACTTTCTAGCTTATAGTACCCTCGGTATTCCTTTATTTTTTCCTTACAGTACTCCGTTCTGTCCTCTGGTACTAAAAAACGAATCCGATTCTTGATTCGCTCATTTAACAATTTACAAATCTGATGCACCGATATATTTTTATTTTCCTGCAAGGTAGTTGCAATACTTTCTGCTGAAAGAATCACTCCAAGTTTCTCATCAGTTACCGGTATACAAGGTAACAACTTTTTTCGCATATCTGCCAAGTATGTTTCCAACTCTTTTACAAAGCTTAGTTTACTCTTAAATGTCTCCTGCGTTTCTATTATCCTATACCTTTTCTTCCATTCTCTTCCCAGTATTTCACAGAAAAAAACATCCATTCTTTTTTGTTTTACATGATGAACATCCAGCTCGGGCAAGCCACTGGTAATGTAATTCAGTAACATATCATTACTTCCGATAATACAAAACTCACTTGGGGTAAAGCGCTTTTCATAGTTATACAAAATATAAGAAATACGGTGCATGGCAACTGTGGTTTTTCCGCTTCCTGCCACTCCCTGCACGATGATATTAGCAAATGGTGTTTCACGAATAATTTCGTTTTGTTCCTTTTGTATGGTGGAAATAATATCCCCTAACACCACGTCTTTATTTTGCGATAGATACTTTACCAGTAATTCATCCGTAGCTACGGTATCATTGTCATAATACCCTATCAATTTTCCCTCATTTATATCAAAGGTACGTTTTAATTTCAAATCTACCGGAATCGTTCCGATATCCGGCACTTCATAACTTCCGACTCCCAATTCATTTTCATAATACAACGTAGAAACCGGTGCCCGCCAGTCAATTACTATCACATTGGTTTTGTCTTTGGAAACTCCATTTTTCCCAATATACAGGCTTTCTTCCTGCCCTGTTTTTGTCTCCTTGTAATCCACTCTTCCAAAATAAGGTTTTTGAAATGCAGCTCGATTTTTTCGAAGCATATTCTCGTTATGTTCCTGTATGTCACGGCTTACAATCAATTGATTATAAAGCTCCGTATCACCAGCGGAGACTGCCGCATATAATTCCTCTGTTTCTTTTTTTCCCTTTTCTGCCTTTTCTTCATAAAGAATTATATTTTCTCGTATGACCTCTCGACACCTGTTAAAATGTTCCTGTTCTTCTCTCATATGCTTTTGCCTCCTTCTACTTTTTATTGCTTAGTAAGGATAACAAAATTTTTTAATTAATACTAGACTTATATTTTGGGTTGTGTTATAGTGTTGTATAGAGTTTTAGCAAAAAACAGGAACACACATGAGAACGTGTGTTCCTGTTTTTTTATATCATAGGAGATACCGTGTGGTGTTAAAGTATAAAATCGGGGAACGTGCTCAACACACTTTGTTCCTTTATAGGAAATTTCTCCGAAATTCCCTATAAAGGAGCTCTCCGAGCAGGGATACGCAGCTCGCAGCGTGGAAGAGAGCCATAAATGGCACTGCTCGCGCGCGGAACAAAAGATGTGCTATATCAGAAACTAGGTCGCGAGAGTGTGCTCAACACACTTTTGTTCTATCACCTGCCAATACTTCAAAACGTGTTATTCTCCCATGCTATCTGTACTTGCATCGCCATTTGTATCACTACTTGTATCATCACTTGTATTCGTACTTGTATCTACACTTGTATCCCCGCTTGTATCGCCGCTGTTGTCTTCATCTGTATCACTGCTTGTGTCCTCAACAGCTGTCATATCTTCAATGCTTTTTGAAAATGCGGTACTGATACTGCTATCTACAATGTAAATGGCATTTGAATTATTATCCATTATATAATATTGACTGGTAATCTCATTTTGCATTCCAATGGTAATGGTTCTTGTGCCATCCTCCATGGTAAACGTCAGCACATTGGTTGGATTATCGAATCCATATTCACTGGTATCTTCTACGTTTTCCAATTTTTCTTCTGCTGTAACATCTGCTACTGCTGCCAACATGGTACTTACTTTATCTTCATCAATATTACTGCTGTGGTCGGACTGATAATACCAAGTATCTCCATCCTTTTCAAAGGTAATGGTTGCTCCATTTAACTGATAGGAGAAAGACTTCACTTTCTCCGTATCAATACTAACAGCTTCTATCTTCTTACTTTCTGCTTCTTTTTGCTCTTTTTCCGCTGTTTTCGCATTATAGGTCTTCAGTCCAAAATAGGCTGCCACACAAAGAACTACTAAAACGCAGATTCCTATAAACTGCTTTTTCTGTCCATTCATTATCTCTTTCTCCTTTTTGCCCAGACAACAATACCCGTTACCAATAATCCTAACGGAATCAGAATTAATACAATCACCATTCCAATGGTAATGGCGCTCTGTGTCAATGCCAGAGTAGAAACCTCATATGATTTTACCGGAACTACACTTTCTGTTTCTCCGTCAGTAAATTGTGATGTAATTCCTGTAAACAAAGTCAGATTATTTCCATATACCTGCTGACTTACATCATCTGTAAAAATATTAACTCCACCAAATAAGTACAGTTCTGTGCTTTCTCCACCATCTTCTTCTGCTGCCTTTATTACATGAAGTCCTACTGCAAATGGTCCGGCTACATCATTTTCGCCTTTGGAAAAATCCGCTGCTGTGGTAATATCCTTTTTTGCAAAAGAGTTTTCGGTGGTTGTAAGTAATGGTATATAAGTAATGTCACTTGCTGTTTCGTCCTCATCTGTCTGCTGCGGATATGTAAATCCCTGACTAAACGGTGCGAAAATATAATCATCTGCTGCTTTAGAAGTAACTGTATCAGAACCAATTTCCGGCAGCAGATAGTACTGACTTTTATAGTAATGCTGTGTATCATTTTCTACAATTAATCCATCTTCTAAGATTACATTATAAGCTGCCAATATCTTCTTGAAATTGCTTAAATCTTCTTCTGCATAGTTAGATACAATAATTGCCTTTCCACCATTATCAAGATAATTTGTAATCTTCGTTACATCATCCTCCGAATAATCCTTAGCTGGTCCTAATAATAACAGACAAGCTGCATCTTCCGGAACAGAATCGTTTTCTAACAGATTTAATGTCTTTAACTCAATGTTTTGCTTTTCCAATGCATCTGTAAAGCTTCCGGATAAGCTATATTCATCATGTCCGGTAATGGCGTACATCACCGTTGTGTTTTCACTTGTAACATAAGAAATGGCACTGGTAATCTGTCCTTCTCCATCATAGCCTGTCACCTGTTGCTGATAGGTAGTATAATCTATACTATATTCATAAATATCATTGTAATCAATTACTTTGGAACGTTTTTCTCCTACTACAATTAAACTGTTACTTGTAGGAGAACTCTCAGTATAATCCTTATAAAAAGTCGGTGCTACGGATGGGTCTTTATACTCTACGGTAACATGATTGGAATAAGATTCATAACGCTTTAATGTTTTTTCTAAATTGGTATCCTGACTATCTTTTTTTGCAAGAACATAAATGGTAATATCTTCTTTTAAATTATCCAGCATTTCTTCTGTATCTTTTGTGATAGAGTAAAGCTTTTGAGAAGTAACATCAATGCTTGCCATTTTTTCCGGCAACTGTGTTGCTACCATATTTACTGCTATTGCAGCCACCAATCCTACAACTATCATACTACTACTGAATACACCAAGCTTTAACTTCTTAGTGCTCATGCTCCAACGTCTCTTCTGAATAGACTGTATGGTAAGAAACAGGAAAAATACACTCATTGATACATAGTAAATCAATGCCTTTACATCAATGCAGCCTTGAAAAAAGTTATCCATACCACTGGTCAAATCAAAGCAATTTAAAATCTTTGTAATGATATTTCCGGTAGAAGAAATTACCTGTGTAATTCCATTCATCATGTAACCTAGAAATAGCAATGCAAAAGTAAGAACTGCTGCAATTACCTGACTTTCCGTAAGCGAAGAAACAAAAGTTCCGATTGCAATACAGGTCATTCCAAAGAGCCAATAACCTAAAACTGCTGCATAACATTCTCCAAATGGTATTTCTCCGAAAATATGTAGAATCACTGGTGTAACTGCCATAACTGCTACTGCAATGGTGAATATTGTTGCTAATGCCAAATATTTTCCCCACACCACTTTTCCTACGGAAACTGGTGCAGTTAAAATTAACTGGTCTGTTTTTGCTTTTCGTTCTTCCGCCAAAACACGCATTGTCAATATGGGAACTGCGATTAACATAATCACTGTGGTTGCTGACAATGTGTTAGATATATACGGAGAACCATAGGAAAGATTATACACATAAAAATATAATCCGAATAATCCTAAGGTTGCTGCTAAAAATAACCATCCAATGACAGACTGGAAAAATGACTTTACTTCTCTTTTATAGATTGCCCACATTACTGCTGTCCTCCTTCTCCGGTTAACGCAAGGAAAATGTCTTCTAAGGATTTTCCGCTGGTATTCATTTCATAAATAGGAAGCTCTGCATTGGCAAACGCATAAAAAGTACTTTCCCGAATATCTGTATTTTTTTCGCTTTCCAATATTACTTTACAGATTCCTTCTTCATTTTCTTCCGTCTGAATACTATGTACACCCGAAATATTTTCTGCAACTCTTCGTACATCTTCTTCTGCACCTTTTACTTCCAAGGTCAATTCCAATCCACTCTGCATTCTTTCTGTCAAATTTTCTGTGGTATCGCTTGCTACTAATTTTCCCTTAGAAATAATAAAAATATGGTCGCATACTGCGCTAATTTCTGAAAGGATATGAGAACTCAAAATAACGGTATGGTCTTTTCCCAGCTTCTTAATCAGTTCTCGAACTTCTATCATTTGCTTTGGATCTAATCCTACCGTTGGCTCATCTAAAATAATAATTTCCGGAAATCCCAAAATTGCCTGAGCCATTCCCACTCTTTGCTTATATCCTTTGGAAAGATTTCGAATTAATCTTTCTGACATCTGGGTGATTCCGGTCATTTCCATTGCTTTTTCTACTTCTGTCTTACGACTTGCCCTTGGAATCTGCTTTAATTCTGCTGCAAACTCCATATACTCTTTTACCGTCATTTCTACATATAACGGCGGCAATTCCGGCAGATACCCAATTGCTTTTTTTGCCTCCTGCGGTTGTTTGAAAATATCGAATCCATTGATTTTTATTTCGCCTGATGTGGCACCAAGATATCCGGTAATCATATTCATAGTAGTTGATTTTCCCGCACCATTCGGCCCAAGGAAACCATAGATTTTCCCGTTTTCCACGGTAAGATTCAAATCATCCACTGCTACATGATTACCGTACTTCTTAGTCAGATGTGTAATCTCAATCACGTTGATTCCTCCCTGTGTGTTTTTTGATGTTTATGTATTTTTAAAACATCCTTTTCTTATTTTAGGAATCAAATGTGTTGATTTATAGAAAAATTTGTGATTTTTTTGTGATGAAATTTTAATACTTATTTCTTAATAATTTTACTATCAAATAAAGTTACTATAAAATCTTCTGCCATTTTGAAATGTCAGTACTCATGCCCCAAGAGAAAATCTAACAGTGATGGCAAATCCCAGAAAATC
>CAYTDI010000003.1:0-105492 GCA_964436595.1 uncultured Eubacterium sp. | reverse complement strand
TTTAACGCATCTAATTTTATTTCCATCTGTTTTCCCTCTTTTTCCTATATATGTTTCATTTACACTGTACTTTTTCTTCGTTTTTGGGATTTTAAGTTGTTATATTCCTGCTCATCATACTTTTTTGCCATACTAATTCTTCATCCCCTGTGTTAACTGCTTTACGTCTGCATGGGAAATATCCATGCTTTCGTAAGCCTGTTGAATGGTTTCTACCATCATTTTGTTGTCTTCATCGGAAAATCCCTGAAATACCACTTTGCTGATATTGGAATGTTGAAAATACATCAACCGGTCTCCCATCATTCCCTCCGGATAGAGACATGCTCCATAGTCAAAAAAATGATTTTCTCCATTTACTTTTACCTGAATCCCTCTTGCAGTAATGACGTACTTTTTCACGCCTCCATTCACCACAACGATACTGCCCAGCGGCAGATAATCCACCTTTTCTTCCATTCTGCTTCTCCTTTCGAAGTCCATTACTTCTTTCTGATTTTTATGTAATATTTTTAAATCTCTGCACGTTATTGCTTTATCTTGTGCAGAAATATACTGTCACTTTTTATTATTTCTTTTTGCTTTCTTTACAGCACTTTTCGCTTTTACTATTCTACTTCCGTTTTTTACAGTACTTTTGTTTTTATTATTTAACTTTCTTTTTACAGTACTTTTGTTTTTACTATTTAACTTTCTTTTGTACAATATTTTTTTCTATTACTTTTCTTTTTTCTTGGATAATTTACTGAATAAGTGGCTTATCGAATGATAATCCCTAATGATAAATTGATAAATCCCCTATCCCTTATTGACTGTTCCCTCTAAACTCTAACTTTGATTATTGTAGTATTCTTGGTATATTTTGTCAACGCTAAATATTTAAAATCAGCATTAATTTATGAATCAGCATTACTAAAAATTTTTTCCAGTCCTAACTATTTAACAAAAAAATATACCAAAAAGGTCTTTGCCACCTTGCGATTGCAAAGACCTTCTTTCTTTAATTTTCCAAAACTGTCTTTTTCTATTCTGTCCTACTCACTATCTCCGCCGAAACACTGTGAGCAATGGACTTTCCACACTACTTGTAACTTTAAATATTTTTAACTTTTGCAATATCTACCAAATTAAGCTCTTTATTTTCATTTGCATGCTCAAGGCTTCGTGCTAATGCATTTGCTGTATCCATTGCTGTGATACAATATACACCTGTCTCAATTGCATTTCTACGAATGAGGAATCCGTCTCTGGTCTTATCACGTCCCTGTGTTGGAGTATCAATTACAAGGTCAATCTTATGTCCCAGAATTAAGTCCATAACATTTGGTGATTCCTGAGAAATCTTGTTGATTCTCAATGCATCTACTCCATGCTCCTGTAAGTATTTTGCGGTACTTCTGGTTGCATATATCTTATATCCCAGTTTTTCAAAACGCTTTGCCACGCCTACTGCTTCCGGCTTATCTGCGTCTTTTACTGTCATAATCATCTGCTTATACTTTGGCAACTGTACGCCTGCACCTAAAAATGCCTTATACAGTGCTTCATCAAAGCTCTTTCCGATACCAAGACACTCTCCTGTGGACTTCATTTCCGGTCCAAGGCTGATTTCTGCACCACGCAATTTTTCAAAGGAGAATACCGGCATCTTAATTGCAATGTAATCTGCCTCTGGTGCAAGTCCTGTTGGATATCCCATTCCTTTTAAAGTATTTCCAATAATTACCTTAGTTGCAAGGTCTACGATTGGAATTCCTGTTACCTTACTGATATATGGTACGGTTCTGGAAGAACGTGGATTTACCTCAATTACATACACTTCTTCGTCCATAGCAATGAACTGAATATTAATCAATCCTACAACATGAAGTGCTTTTGCCAATCTTCCGGTATAATCTACGATAGTATCTTTTACTTTCTGGCTAATGGTTGGTGCAGGATATACGGAAATACTATCTCCGGAATGAACTCCTGTACGTTCAATATGCTCCATAATACCAGGAATTAAAATATCTTCTCCATCACACACTGCATCTACTTCAATTTCTTTTCCCTGCAAATACTTATCTACCAAAATTGGATGATCCTGTGCAATTCGGTTAATGATTTCCATAAATTCTTCGATTTCCTGATCGGAATATGCAATCTGCATTCCCTGTCCACCTAATACATAAGAAGGACGAACCAGTACCGGATATCCTAAACGATTTGCAACTGCTTTTGCTTCGTCTGCTGTAAATACAGTTCCACCTGCTGCTCTTGGAATCTCTGTCTGCTCTAATATCTTATCGAATAACTCTCGGTCTTCTGCTGCATCTACATCTTCTGCCTTTGTTCCTAAAATCGGAACTCCCATCTTCATCAGACTTTCTGTCAATTTGATTGCTGTCTGTCCACCAAACTGAACAACTGCTCCATCTGGTTTTTCTAAACGAACAATGCTTTCTACATCTTCTGGTGTTAATGGTTCAAAATACAATTTATCTGCAATATCAAAGTCGGTAGATACAGTTTCCGGGTTATTATTTACAATAATTGTTTCATAACCTTCCTTGGCAAATGCCCATGTACAATGTACGGAACAGTAGTCAAATTCGATACCCTGTCCAATACGAATTGGTCCGGAACCAAGAACTAAAACTTTCTTTCTGTCATTGGTTTCTACTGCTTCATTTTCACTTCCAAAGCAAGAATAATAATATGGTGTCTCTGCTGCAAATTCTGCCGCACAAGTATCAACCATTTTATAAGCTGCTGTAATACCGTTTGCATAACGCATATCACGGATTTCTGTCTCCTCTTTCCCTGTCAAACGTGCAATAACATTATCCGGGAATTCGATACGTTTTGCTTCTTTTAATAATTCTACGGTAAGTTCTTCCTTCTGAAGACGAGCTTCCATTTCTACTAAAATTGCAATCTTATCAATAAACCAGTGGTCAATCATGGTAATATCGTGAATCTCATCATAAGTAATACCCTTACGAAGTGCCTCTGCGATAACCCAGATTCTGCGGTCATCCACTACCTCTAACTGTTTTAACACTTCTTCTTTAGAAAGCTCACTGAAATCATAAGACATCATACAATCTACATGCTGTTCCAAAGAACGAATGGCTTTCATTAAAGCACCTTCAAAGTTCGTACAGATACTCATAACTTCTCCGGTTGCTTTCATCTGAGTAGTTAAGGTTCTCTTTGCTGTAATAAACTTATCAAATGGAAGTCTTGGTATTTTAACAACACAATAATCAAGCATTGGTTCAAAACTTGCATAAGTTTTTCCGGTAATTGCATTTTTGATTTCATCCAAGGTATATCCTAATGCAATCTTTGCTGCAACCTTTGCTATTGGATATCCTGTTGCCTTACTTGCTAATGCAGAAGAACGGCTTACACGAGGATTTACTTCAATAACGCAATATTCAAAGCTGTTTGGATTCAATGCATACTGTACATTACATCCACCGGTAATATTTAATTCAGAAATGATGTTAAGTGCAGAAGTACGAAGCATCTGGTACTCTTTATCACTTAAAGTCTGAGATGGTGCTACTACGATACTGTCTCCGGTATGTACACCAACCGGATCAATGTTTTCCATATTACATACTGTGATACAGTTACCTGCTGCATCACGCATTACTTCGTACTCAACTTCTTTCCAGCCTGCGATACAACGCTCTACCAATACTTCACCAACACGAGACAGACGAAGTCCGTTTGTCAGAATGTCGATTAACTCTGTCTCATTATGAGCGATACCACCGCCGCTTCCACCTAAAGTATAAGCAGGTCTTAAAACTACCGGATATCCAATGGTGTTGGTAAATGCAATACCATCTTCTACGTTATGCACAACTAAGGATGGTGCACATGGCTCACCAATTTTCTCCATGGTATCTTTAAATGCCTGACGGTCTTCTGCCTTGAAAATTGTCTCTGCTGTGGTACCGATTAACTTCACGCCGTTTTTCTCTAAGAATCCGGATTCTGCTAATTCCATACCAAGGTTCAATCCAGCCTGTCCACCTAAGGTTGGCAATACACTGTCTGGCTTTTCTTTTAAAATAATCTGCTCTAATACTTTTGCAGTCAAAGGCTCAATATATACCTTATCTGCAATATCTTTATCCGTCATAATTGTTGCAGGATTGGAGTTTACTAAAATTACTTCAATGCCCTCTTCCTTTAAAGAACGGCATGCCTGTGTTCCTGCATAGTCAAATTCTGCTGCCTGTCCGATAACAATAGGACCGGAACCGATTACTAATACTTTCTTAATATTTTGATTCTTTGGCATTACTGGTTCCCTCCCATCATATTGATAAATCTGTCAAATAAGTATCCGCTGTCCTGTGGTCCCGGACATGCTTCCGGATGAAACTGTACGGTAAAAATGTTCTTTCCGGTATATTTTAATCCTTCGTTTGTTCCATCATTTACATTAATAAATGCAGGAACTGCTACGTTCGGATCGAGCTTATCGGTATCTACCACATATCCGTGGTTCTGAGAAGAAATATATACTCTTCCGGTCTCTAAATCCTTAACCGGATGATTTCCTCCACGATGTCCGTACTTCATTTTGTGTGTATCTGCACCGGTTGCTAATGCCATTAACTGATGTCCTAAGCAAATAGCAAAAATCGGAACTTCTGAATCATATAACTTCTTGATTTCTTTTATAATCTCCGTACATTCCTTTGGATCTCCAGGTCCATTACTTAACATAATTCCATCCGGATTAGATGCTAAAATCTCTTCTGCACTGGTATGTGCCGGATATATCGTCACTTCACAACCACGCTGGTTTAAAGAACGGGCAATATTCTTCTTTGCACCCAAATCTAACAGTGCAACCTTTTTTCCTTTTCCATTTAACTTAGAAGATGCTTTACAGGTCACCTTATCTACAACATTTCCTGTGGTATATTCTTTTAATTTTGGAATAATCTCATCAATGTTATAGTTTTCATTGGTAGTAATCATACCATTCATCGTTCCCTTTTCACGGAGAATCTTTGTTAATGCTCTGGTATCAATTCCTGCAATTCCGGGAATATCATGCTTTTTCAAAAATTCCTGAATAGTTCCCTCGCACCGGAAATTACTTGGCATTCTGGATAATTCTCTTACGATATATCCATCCGGCCATGGCTTTTCTGATTCCATATCCGGTGTAATACCATAATTTCCAATCAACGGATATGTCATGACTACTGCCTGTCCTGCGTAAGATGGGTCTGTTAAGACCTCAAGATAACCCGTCATTGACGTGTTAAAAACGATTTCGCTAATGATTTCTTTTGTAGAACCAATGCTTGTCCCTTCAAACACTGTTCCATCTTCCAATATTAGAAATGCTTTCATTTATTTACCTTGCCCTTTCTACTATGAATCTCTTATGTCACCTAATTTTTTACAAAAAAAAAGAGGGATTCTTTTTTTCATAAAGGTTCTAAGACACTCGTGCTTCTTCCTATTATAATGCATAGGTGCACACATAATATGCCTAAATTGTAAAAATTCTACCATAATCAGCATTTTTTTTCAACTGTTTTTTTATACAAAATTCTTCCAATTTTATGCTTTCTTATTGAACTTTGATTCTTCCTGCTCTTTTTCCATATTAAAATACTGCTCTCTATCGTTGTGTGGGAACAGCTTTTCCATATAAAGACTTCCTAATAAATTTCTGACTTTTTCGGTTTCCACCTCCCGAATTGGAAGTTCTTTCATTTCCATTTTTCGTAAATTTTCCAAAATGTGCTCCATATTCTGTTTTTTCAGCACTACCGGCTCTCCTGCGGGAATTTCTATTTCTTTGGAACGATTTTCCCTTACTTCTTTTGTCTCTTCTTGAGACTTTAATAATTCCTTTGTCTCCGGAATGTTATACACAAGATTTTGGCAAGTCTTGGCAAAACATTCCGGATCATACTTTGCTAAAAAAGTTAAATCATCCATGGTCAAGGAACGCTTATTATAAATTTTAACATAAATATCTGCAAGACGAATCTTATTTTCCATATCCCATACCCTCCTGTTGTTTATAGCATAACACATTTTGGGGCATTTTTCTATACATACATCCTCCAATAATGCTTTGGATCTTGATAAGATGCATTTTCTATTCCATAAGTAGAAATTGCAGGCAATTCGCCTTGTACTTTTACATATGCCAAACCACTGTTATTTCCAAACAATTCCATCGTGGAAATTGCACATATACGGTCTACCGGATAACTACAGCTCTTGTATGTGTGTGTACTGTAACATGTAGCAGAAGATTCAAACAAAAAGTAAGTATTTGTGCCATCACATACAAATTCCTCTGCCATTGGCGGAAACTTGCAGGAGCTGTAATTATAGTATAAATTCCCATCACTGTTCAAGTCTTTGACTACCTGATAGAAATATATATCAGAGTGAAAATATCTTCCCTTTGAGGTAGATACTGCCATATATGTTTTTCCATCACGTTCTGTAAAGGAAACACCATTTGCATATCCGGGAATGGAAATCTGTTCCTTTTTTACCAGTTTCAACGCTTCTCCCTCTTCAATATCATAGCTTCGCAAAGTTCCCATTCCGCTGGTACGGTTAGAATAAGTTCCTACCCAAATACGATTATTGTGATATTCAATAAAGGAAGCTACTGCTCCACAATCTACATTTTGTGTATATTTATTCAAAAAATAACTGCCTTTTGATGTATTTGCTGCTGTTTCAATCACATCATAATCTATCACACTGCATTTGCGTGTGGTGCTCTTTGCAATCCAAACCCTTTCCCCGTCAAAGGTAATTCCGCCTACATGATTGGCATCCGGAAGTACAATGGTTGTTAATAGTCGGCGATTTTTAGGATTTTCATTTGACAATACATAGATTACAGAATTTGCTCCTGAACTATCATATGCAGTCACTAACATATAATCATTTGCTACGCAAATTCCTTGTGGTACCATCTGATTACTGATGCTTCCCATAACATCTGTGGCTGCCAAGCCCGGAATCGCACTGGAATACTCTTCCTGATACATACTTTTAAAAGTTCTATAACGATTTAAGGTTTGTTCAAATTCTTTATTATAACGATAATCTGTGCTGGTATTATTCTCAACAACGGATGTCTGCTCTAAACGATGAAAAAAGGAAACGACCGCACTGATTCTGCCTCCTGCGAAAAGGAGCCACCATGCCGTCGTTATTCCTGCTAAAACTACACCATATTTTAAAAATGTTACTGTATTTTTTCTCATATGCTGTCGCCACCTTTGCTGTTAGTTTTGTACAATTACTTTTCTTGTAATTATAGTATAACCAACTTTTGTTTAGACAGCATTAACAAAAAATGTACATTTTGTTAACATTTTTTGTTAATTTAATCCAATTCTATCCATTTTTCACAAATATTCTTTACCAACACCTCTTCTGACGGCATTCTGCCTGTTCCTTTGTCACCATTTGCCAGAATTTCTTCCTCCGGTGCGATGATATCATAACCAAATTTTTCTAATTTTTGCATATTTTCCTGTACAATGGGATTATGGTACATATTGTGATTCATAGACGGTGCTACTAATTTTGGACACTTACATCCCATCACAGTTGTTGTCAGCATATCATCTGCAATCCCATTTGCGAGTTTCCCTATAACATTCGCCGTTGCAGGAGCTATCAGCACAATATCAGCCTGTTTTGCAAGGGAAACATGTTCTACGGAAAATTCAAAATTTCGGTCAAAGGTATCAATTAAACATTTATTTCCTGTTAATGTTTCAAAGGTAGTTGCTGTTACAAAATTCTCTGCATTTTCTGTCATAAGTACATGCACGTTACAATTTAATTTTTTTAACATACCGGCTACATTTGGCATTTTGTAGGCAGCAATCCCTCCTGATACTGCAAGTAATACGGTTTTTCCCTGTAACATATGTTTCCCTTACCTTTCTCATTTATTCTTTACATGGAAATCTGTCCATGCTTTTCATATGTAGTTACTTTTTTTATTTTGTTTTCTTCATCCACAAATACTACCTGCGGATGAAACTCTGCTGCTTCTTCCGGTGTCATCTGCGCATACGCCATGATAATCACATGGTCACCGGTTAATACCTGTCTTGCTGCTGCACCATTTAAACATATCATACCACTTCCCGGTTCTCCTGCAATGGTATATGTTTCAAATCGGTTTCCGTTTTCTACATCTACAATCTGAACATTCTCATATTCCATAATTCCAGCCGCTGCCATAAGCTCCGGATCTACGGTAATACTTCCTACATAATTTAACTCCGCCTGCTTTACAACGGCACGGTGAATTTTTCCTTTTAACATTTTTAAGTACATTTTGTGATTCCTTTCTATATGCTGTGTGCTATTTTAAAGTAGCAAGCTCGATGCCACTTTGCTCTATCTCTTTTCACTTTTTACTTCTGTTGTTCTAGATAGTTACAAAGTTATCAATGAGTCTTGTTTTTCCAATATATACTGCTGTTGCTACCAAACATGGTACGTCTATGGTCTGTACCGGCTCTAAATTCTCATTATCTACGATTTCTACATAATCTACTTTTGCCAATGGTTCTGTCTCCATATTCTTGATAATTGCTTCTCGCACTTTTGCTGCATCTTTTTCTCCTGCCTCTATCATTTCTTTTCCAAGAGTAAGGGACTTATTTAAAATCAATGCTGCTTTTCGTTCTGTTTCGTTTAAATAAGTATTTCTGGAGCTTAATGCCAGTCCGTCTGCTTCTCTTACGATTGGACATCCTACCACTGTAATGTCAAAGTTTAAATCACGCACCATACGCTTAATAACGGCTAACTGCTGTGCATCTTTTTGTCCAAAGTATGCCCTGTCTGGTGTCACAATATTAAATAGTTTGGAAACCACGGTACAAACACCGGAAAAATGCACTGGTCTTGTTTTTCCACAAAGTCCTTTTGTTAATTTATCCATATCCACAAAAGTACATTTATCCGAATAATACATTTCTTCCGGTTCGGGATGAAAAATAACATCTGCTCCTGCCGCTTCGCAAAGTGCTGCATCTCTTTGGATATCTCTTGGATAGCTGGATAAGTCTTCATTTGCGCCAAACTGCGTTGGATTTACGAAATCACTCACTACTACTTTATCGTTTTCTGCTACTGCTTTTACAATCAAACTTTTATGTCCATCATGGAGATACCCCATAGTAGGCACTAATCCTACGGTGAGTCCTTCTCTTTTCCATCCTTTTATAATTGGGCGTAATTCTTCTATGGTTGTTATAATTTTCATTGATTTTTTCTCCTAATACAATTTTTCAATTACTTCGTCATCTATTTTAAAGGTATGTTCCATTGCTGGGAATGTACCCTCTTTCACTTCTTTGCTATATGCTGCAAACGCCGCTTTCATCTGTTCACCGATTTGCGCAAAATGTTTTACAAACTTTGGCTTAAAGTCGCTGAACATTGCCAGCATATCCTGATATACCAATACCTGTCCGTCACACCCTGCACCTGCTCCGATTCCAATCGTTGGAATTCTTAACTTTTTGCTGATTAACTCTGCTAATTTTGCAGGTACGCACTCTAACACAACTGCCACAGCACCAGCTTCTTCCACAGCAAGAGCCTCTTCTAATAACTTCTTTGCTGCTGCTTCTGATTTTCCCTGTACTTTAAATCCGCCAAAGGCATTTAAAGATTGTGGCGTTAATCCTAAGTGTGCTACTACCGGAATAGAAGCATTGGTAATGGCTCTGATATGCTCTGCTACTTCTTTTCCGCCTTCTAATTTCACTGCCTGCGCACGACCCTCTTTCATCAATCTTCCTGCATTCACCACTGCGTCATACACAGAGGTCTGATAGGACATAAATGGCATATCGGCTACAATAAATGCATTTTTTGCACCCCTTGCTACTGCCGCAGTATGATGAATCATGTCTTCCATGGTAACTGACAAGGTATCTTCATATCCTAACACTACCATTCCTAAGGAGTCCCCTACCAAAATCATATTAATGCCTGCTTCGTCTATGAGTTTTGCAGTGGAATAGTCATAGGCTGTGAGCATGGTAAGCTTTTCTCCACTTTCCTTTGCCTGTTGAATTGTAACTACCGTGTTCTTCATTTTTCCTCCAATTTCACTTACTTCCGCTTAACATTTTTCTATAAACCGGTTTCTTCCTGTAATAGTTGCTGCATATGATTGTAATCCTGCTGTGGATTCTTCTTTTTGGCAACTTCTAATACCAGTTTTCCATTGGAACGATATGCTTGATTCCAAAGACTCTTATTTTCTAAGGCTTTTAAATGCTTTTTCACCGTTTCTGAGTCCCCTCGCTCAATCGGACCTGTCAATGCTTCCTTGCATCCATTAGAAAAAATACTGTTTATACTATTTTTTACCAATGGTTCTAACATCTCATACGCCGTTGCCTCGGAAATCCCTGCCTCTTTCAAGAGTTCCATTGCCATCCATAATAGTCCTGTCACTTGATTACTGGCTACGCTGGCGGCTGCATGGTACATTTCTTTTGCATTTGTGGGAATTGATACCACACGATTAGGTAAAATGGAAAACAACTCCTGCATACGCTTCAATGCTTCGGTATCTCCCTCTACGGTAAATACTGCTTCTGTTAAGTTCTGGTAAGCTGTGAATTTATTACTGAACGCATAAATTGGATGGACAGAACAGACCAAAACGCCTGCGCTCTCCTTATTTGAAAAAATATCACTTGATAATGAGCCACTAAAGTGGCATATGACTTTGCCCTTCACATTCTTTGCCGCAATGCAATCCCATACATTTTTTATTGCTCCATCACTTGTGGTAATAAAAAGGGTATCGCTTACTTCAATCAGTGAATCTAAATCTTTAAAATAACTTGTGTTGCAAAACTGTGCCGCTTCTTTCGCATGTTCTATGGTTCTGCTATAGAATCCCTGTATTTTACCACCATGGGTTGTAATATACTTGCCCATGGTAGTTCCTACTCGTCCGGCACCTATAATTCCTATGTTAATATATATTCGCCTCCGTTCCTTTTTCTGCATTACTTGCGTAAACGAAAAGGGGATGGCACTATCAAAATGATACAGTTTCTCTCCAGAATACCGTTCGTTAATAAATTAACACATATGGAAAGTTTTGACAACCTGTTTTTCAACACCTGTAAAATCACTTACAATTCTTCCTCTACTACTTCTTCCATCAGACGCATTCCTGCAGTTGCAGATACCGGAAGTGAAAATACTATTGCTTTTGCCTTGCTTTCTAAGCCTGCCTTTTCCATAATTGCTTTCATAATTTCATTCTTTTGTTCACTTTTTACTACGATGAATACCATTTCCTTTTCCGCTACTAAGGTAACTCCAAGGAATTTCTCTGCCTTTTCCGTTCCGGTTCCTTTTGCATGAATCACTGTTCCTCCTGCCGCATGTACCTCTCTTGCCGCATCCATAACAAGCTCTGTATATCCCTGATTTGCAATTGCAACTAAAAGTTCATATTTTGTTTCCTTCAATGTGGATTCCTCCTCTTTTACAAATTTTTGCCCACTGGTCAGATAATTCAATGCCTTTTTTCCACCAATACTGCTTAATGGCACCAAAAATGCAATTCCCATTCCCGGCAAATCAATCTGCATTTTTTGCTGCAAATCATGCTTTACTTCCCGCCATTTTTCATCGGTAACAACATGAAACAGTACACTTTTTTCCGTTCCCTCTAAGCCAAAATAGTCTAAGATTTCACTTGCTGCCGTTCCAACTCCTACTGTAATTGCCGAAATATCTAATCCCTTTTCTTTATAAAAATGTACAAACTTTTTTGTAAGATTACGATTGGTAATCGTAACCATCATATGAAGCTGACTCATGTTTTCTATCCTTTCTGTTACAATTCGATAATTGCATCTTCATCCATGTTCGCATAAGCATTCTCCACTGGAGAAACATCCTGTCTGCGCTCCTTAACTTTGTAAATCATTCCTAATATTTGAATGGTAATAAGAGGTGTCATAGCTACCATGGCTACCACCCCAAATGCATCTGTCACCATATCTCCGCCTACTGCCATACAGGCTCCCTGTGCCATTGGAAGTAAAAATGTGGCAGTCATAGGTCCGGAGGCAACTCCACCAGAGTCAAATGCAATGGCAGTAAAGATTTTTGGTACAAAAAAGGATAATCCGATAGCGATGACATAACCCGGTATCAGGAAATAAAGCACCGGTATCCCCCACAGAATACGCACCATGGATAATCCGATAGAAACAGCTACACCAATAGAAAGGCTCAGTCCCATAGCACTTGCTGAGATTGCTCCGTCTGTAATTTCTTCTACCTGATGATTTAACACATAAACTGCCGGCTCTGCTTTTACGATAAAATATCCCATCAGTGCACCAATCGGTATAATAATCCAACGATAATCCAATGATGCTAAAGTCTGACCTAAATAATTTCCCGATGGAATAAATCCCACATTGGCTCCTGTCAAAAACAGTACCAGTCCAATATATGTATACACTAACCCGATTACGATTTTTGCAAGAGTTTTTCCTGATAATTTTAAGGAAAATATCTGAAACAATCCAAAAAATACCACGATTGGAAGTAAGGAAACTGCAATCTCTTTCATATATGCCGGCAACTCTGTTCCAAACAATTTCCACAACTCTACTGAATCATTTATTTCTGGAATTGCCGCCAAACTGTAATCACTTCCTGTTGGATGATAAATCATTCCTAATATCAATACCGCTAGAATTGGTCCAATAGAACAAAGTGCTACCAATCCAAAGCTGTCGTTTGCTGCATGATGGTCATTACGAATAGATGAAATACCGATTCCAAGAGCCATAATAAACGGTACTGTCATAGGTCCGGTCGTAACTCCGCCCGAGTCAAATGCCACTCCTCGAAAACTCTCAGGAACCAAAAATACCAATCCAAATACGATTGCGTAGAAAAATACTAAAAGCGGCGGAAGTGCAACCCCTAACAGCATACGAAGAAATGCTACTACCAAGAAAAATCCTACCCCCGCTGCTACCGCTAAAATCAAAGTCATATTTGGTACGGAAGGAACCTGCTGCGCTAACACCTGTAAATCCGGTTCTGAAATAGTAACAATAAATCCAAGAATAAACGATAACACAATAATTACAACAACATTTTTACTCTTGGTCATACTGGTTCCAAGACGCTCTCCCATTGGGGTCATGGATAACTCTGCTCCCAACGTAAAAAACATCATACCAATAATCAAAAACACTGCTCCTACCAAAAAACTCAGAAGAATACTTGGTGTAATTGGTGCAATTGTAAAGCTTAACACAAGTACAATTCCTATAATTGGTAATACTGCCCGTAATGATTCCTCTAATTTGTTTTTTAACTTTCCTGTGTATTTTCCCAAATAATCGCCTCTTTCCTGTTTACATAATATTTGTTTCTTATTGTAACATAGGACCTCTGCAAAGGGCAAAGCCTTTTTGAATTTTAGCATTTTATTAACGCTATGATACAAAACCTATGATACAAAACCCTCCTTACATTGACACCTTTGTCAACATAAGGAGGGTTATTTTTCCTATCTCAAAACTTATGGTTCAATTTTCTCAATTCCACCCATATATGGACGCAATGCTTCCGGAATTTTTACGCTTCCGTCTGCCTGTAAATTATTTTCTAAGAATGCAATTAACATACGAGGTGGTGCTACCACGGTATTATTCAAGGTATGTGCAAAATATTTTCCGTCTTTTCCGTTTACACGAATCTTCAAACGACGTGCCTGCGCATCCCCTAAGTTAGAGCAGCTACCTACTTCAAAGTATTTCTTCTGTCTTGGAGACCATGCTTCTACGTCAATGGATTTTACCTTAAGGTCTGCTAAATCTCCGGAACAACATTCCAGTGTACGAACCGGAATATCAAGAGAACGGAATAAATCTACCGTATTCTGCCACAGCTTGTCAAACCATGCCTTAGACTCCTCCGGCTTACAAACCACAATCATTTCCTGCTTTTCAAACTGGTGAATACGATAAACACCACGTTCCTCAATACCATGTGCTCCCTTTTCTTTACGGAAACATGGAGAATAGCTTGTCAATGTTTGAGGCAACTGGTCTTCGTTTAAAATAGTATCAATGAATTTACCAATCATAGAATGTTCACTGGTTCCGATTAAGTACAAATCTTCTCCTTCGATTTTGTACATCATTTCGTCCATTTCTTTAAAACTCATAACACCGCTTACTACGTTGCTTCGAATCATAAAAGGTGGTACACAGTAAGTAAATCCACGGTTAATCATAAAGTCTCTTGCATAGGAAATAACTGCGGAATGGATTCTTGCAATATCTCCCATCAAATAATAAAATCCATTTCCTGCTACTTTTCTTGCACTATCTAAATCTAAACCATTGAAGCTTTCCATGATTTCTGCATGATATGGGATTTCAAAATCAGGAACAACAGGTTCACCAAACTTCTGAACTTCTACGTTTTCACTGTCATCTTTTCCAATCGGAACAGATGGATCAATGATGTTTGGAATTGTCATCATAATCTTAGTAACTTTTTCCTGTAACTCAGTTTCCTTTTTTTCTAATTCATCTAAACGCTCTGCACTTGCATTTACCTGTGCTTTTACTGCTTCTGCTTCATCCTTTTTTCCCTGTCCCATCAAAGCACCAATCTGCTTAGACAGTTTCTTACGTTCTGCACGCAACGCATCTGCTTCCTGCTGTGTCTTTCTTGCCTGTGCATCCAATTCAATTACTTCATCTACCAATGGAAGCTTTGTATCCTGAAACTTATTACGGATGTTCTGTTTTACTACTTCCGGATTTTCTCTTAAAAATTTTAAATCTATCATTTTCTTCCTCCTAAAACTATGAGAAACACGCTTTGCGAGTTTCTCAAGTTATCGCGGTGCTCCTCAAATGCTTGTACAAGCACAGCATTTTCATCGCTACTCGCGTAAATAAAAAACTCTGTACCATTTTGATACAGAGTTTTCATTCTATTACTTTATTCTATTACTTTTTTTGCAAATTCTCTTGCATTTTCAAAGTCTGTCTCATTGGGATGCAATAACGCTTCATCAAAGTTCTGAAGCATCTTCTTTCTCCACACTTCCTGTTTTGGATCTTCCATGAAAATCTCATACTTTTCTCTTACTTGCATTGGCATCTTTCCCTGACACATGAAAGTTCCCAAATATTCGCAGTCATCCGGTATCCAAACACTCACCTTTTGCTCTATGGACTTGTAATACTCTTTATCACCGCCAAATCCACAAGTTCCAAACAACGCAATTTTTTTCCCTTGAAGCTCGGAAATGAAATCAATGACTGACATATCGCAAGTCCCTCGATTTGTCCAAAATCCCACAAAAAAGGTATCTGCGTCTTTTCCATTATATTCTTCTAAATCCTGCATATCCTTAGACATTCCCGGAAGTGCACTAAAAATCTCGGTAGCTACCTGCTTGGTATTTCCTGTTTTACTGGAATAAACAACCATATATTCCATACTCAAAGACCTCTCTTCTTTCCTAATAATATCTTCCATAAGGCATTCCGCCACAACATAGGCCACCGCCTCCACAACAAATATTGCAAACGAGATTTGCAAGACAAAGCTTCATGCAAAAGCTTCCACTGCCTCCCATACTGCTTCCATAAGTCTGGCGCTGTCCCTGATACCAGCTTCCTCCATTTTGAAGCTGTGCATATAACTGCTGATATTCTTGATTTCCCGGTTCCATCTGTACTGCTTTTCCTGCATGTTCCATAGCTACTACATTATTTCCCATTCCGGAATTGGCAATAGCACTCAGGTAATACCAACGTGCATCCCGCTGACTCATTCCATTTAATACATTCAATGCTTCCTTGTAATATCCGCTTCGGATGTAATTAGCTGCTGCCTGCTTATATGTACTGTCCTCGTCCATACCGCTGCTTCTATTCTGCCGCTGCCCTTGACCGCCAAAGCCTCCAAAGAAATCGCCAAAGCCACCGAAACCGCCAAAATCCCAATAGTCTCCACCGCCATACTGGGAGGACTGCCCTCCATAGCTATTTTGACCATAACCACTCTGACCATAGCCACTGGAAGTTCCATGCTCTTTTTCATACATAATCTGCTGGTATGCCTGCTGAATTTCTTTAAATTTTTCCTCTGCCTGATCCTTATTTGGATTATTAATATTGGCATCTGGATGATATTTTCTGCTTAGTGCCCGGTATGCTTTCTTTATTTCTTCGTCCGTAGCATTTCTACTTACTCCTAGCACCGCATATGGATCGTACATATTGTTTTATTTCCTTTCCGTTTAAGCTGTTAAATTCTTCTCATTTTCCTTTTCATTTTCCTGCTGTCGCTTGTTCTTTACCATCTCATAGCGGCACCATACACCGGAATATAAAATATTTCGCAAAATCTCCGTATTATCTACAATAGGCAGCCACTCAAATGATTTCGAACATTCCGCCATCATCATAGTTAAAATACTTCCCACTTTTTCTTCAAAATCAGGCTCTTTCTCCCATTGAAAAAATGGATTATAGTTGCCTTTTTTTCTGTCCTTTTCCAAATCCTCATAGGCATCCATCAGGTAGATGAACTTTCCAAGGAAAAATCCCATGTGCCGAAGCTCTTTTGCCCATTCATCTTCCCGCCATGCAAAGATTTCACTCATAATCTCGCCAAAATATCCGGCAACTTCATCAATATCCGTTGCGTTCTTTTTCTCACATTCGTGAATCTTTACAAGCATCTCCTGCATAACCTCTGCCTTATGCGGATACTCTTCTGCTATTTTTCTGCATTGTCCATGGAGCGTTCCTGCCATAAGCCGCTTATTTACTTTTCGCTCATCTTGCCAGTCATCCATACATTTATAATAAGACAACAACAGATTCATGGCTGCTGCATATTTTGTAAATTCATTACTTCTGGTAGGATGTTTTTCAAAAGGATGTGCTACACACTTACACGCACTCTCTTTGGTATCTGTCTCATATAAGCTGGTAAGAAGCAATATCACAAAGGTCATATCATAACTTAACGTCAACTGTCCCCGTCTGCCATACTGCTCTTTCAATTCCTGACAAAAACCACAATAATAGGACTGATATAAATCAAACTCCTTAAACTTCATTTCCTGTTTATTGACAATAATATATCCAAACATACAAAAACTCCCAAAGGATAAAATATTTTATAAATACTATTCTAATCCTTTGGGAGAAAATTGCAATTAACAAACAGGGAAGTTTCTATTAAATCTTTATAAAATTTCCTCTAACTGTGCCAGCCACACTTGCCCGCTGGCATCACTTGGCATACGCAAATCTCCTCTCGGAGATACTGCAACCGTACCTACCTTTGGTCCATCCGGAAGACAAGAACGTTTGAACTGTTGCGAAAAGAAACGTCTTACAAAGGTCTTTAACCATTTTAAAATAACCTCTTTTTCATAAGTACCTTCAAATGCCTTTAACGCCAAACGATAAATCTTTGCAGGTTCAAAACCAGAACGCAGCATATGATATAAGAAAAAGTCATGCAATTCATATGGTCCTACAATATCCTCTGTTTTTTGAGAAATCTTTCCTTCCTCCGGTGGAAGTAATTCCGGACTAACCGGAGTATCTAAGACATCCAGTAAAATATTTCTTAACGTCTCTTCCTGACAGGCATCGGCATAATACTGTACCAAATGCCGCACCAGTGTCTTTGGCACGGAAACATTTACTCCATACATCGACATATGGTCGCCATTATAGGTTGCCCAGCCTAAGGCTAATTCGGACATATCTCCCGTTCCGATAACCATTCCGTTTTCTTTATTGGCAATATCCATAAGAATCTGTGTACGCTCTCTCGCCTGTCCGTTTTCATAGGTGACATCGTGACAAGTCTCTTCCTGCCCAATATCCCGAAAATGTACACGCACCGCCTCTTTAATATCCACTTCTAAGAAATCTGCTTTCAGATTTTTAATAAGATTTACTGCATTATCATAAGTACGGTCTGTGGTTCCAAATCCCGGCATGGTTACTGCCTTGATGCCCTTACGATCAATTCCTGCCATGTCAAAGGCTTTTACCGTTACCAAAAGTGCCAGCGTAGAGTCCAGTCCACCTGAGATTCCAATGACTGCACATTTACATCCGGTATGCTCCAAACGTTTTTTCAATCCCATAGACTGAAGCATGAGAATTTCTTCACAACGTTTCTGACGTTTCTCTGCTTTTGCCGGAACAAATGGTGATGGGTCGATAAAACGTGTCAAAGCCGTTTCTTCTATTTTTAACGGGAATATAACTTCCTGATAGTTGCCCACTTTTCCTTCAAAAGTAGATATTCTTCTACGTTCTGCATTAATCTTTTGCACATCGATTTCCGAATATACCGATTCATTGCAAAAACGCTTTGCAGAGCCTAGAATTGTTCCATTTTCCGCAATCATATTGTGTGCAGAATACACTACGTCCTGTGTGGATTCCCCCTCACCAGCACTGGCATATACATATCCGCACAACAGTCTTGCGGACTGACCTGCAATCAGGCTTTCTCTGTAAACATCCTTTCCGGTAATTTCATCACTGGCAGACAAGTTTACTATCAAGTTTGCTCCGGCTAACGCATGGGAAATACTTGGTGGATTTGGCACCCAAACGTCTTCACAGATTTCTACACCTACTTTTAATTCCGGCATGGAATGCGGAGAAAACAAAAGATGACTTCCCATAGGTACGGTAATTTCTTCTGTCAAGCGCACGTTTACAGGCTCTTCCATTCCTTTTGCAAAATGTCTTGCCTCATAAAATTCATTATAATTTGGAATATGCGTTTTCGGCACAAGTCCTAAAATCTTCCCCTGACACACTGCTGCTGCCACGTTGTAAAGATTGCCATTCCAAGATATAGGCAGTCCCACAAACACCAACATATTTTTTCCATTGGTATCTTCTGCAATTTTTATCAGCTCTTCCTTGGCACTTTTCAGCAATATTTCCTGTAAAAACAAGTCGCCACAGCTATAACCGGTAATGCAAAGCTCCGGAAACACTACCACAACTGCTCTTTCTTCTTCTGCCTCTCTTAATTTTTGAAAAATGACCTGTCCATTATACACAGGGTCTGCTACTTTTACTTTAGGAGTAACAGCTGCTACCTTAATATACCCGTCTCTCACTTTATAATCTCCTTTAATTCCTCTGTACTAAATACATAGTGTTTATCACAGAACTGACAATTCACCTCAATTGGCTCGTTATCGTCAATCATTTCCTGAATATCTTTTTTTCCAATACTTGCAATAACTCTGGTAACACGTTCCTTAGAACAGTCACAGTGATACTGTACCGGCACTTTCTCGTTGATTTCAAGACCAAATTCTCCTAATATCTGCTCTAAGAGACTTTCCGGTGTTGCACCCTGCTCTAACAAGTCTGTAACAGATGTTACTTCTGCCACTTTTTTCTCTAAACGTTCAATGATTTCATCATCAGTAAACGGCATTAACTGAATGATAAATCCTCCTGCCTGTTTTACCGTGTTATCCTTATTCATCAAAACACCAAGTCCTACGGCTGATGGTACCTGCTCAGAGGTTGCAAAATAATAGGTCAAATCATCACCGATTTCTCCTGTCTGCAACTGTACCTGACCAACATAAGGCTCTTTCATTCCAATGTCCTTAATTACACTTAACACACCAAGATCTAATGCTCCGCCTACATCCAGTTTTCCCTTTGCATTTGCCGGAAGTATTACATCCGCTACCTGTGGATATCCCTTAACATTTCCTTTAGAATCTGCGGTCACAGTCAATCCCTTTGCCGGACCACTGCACATAATCTGAAGAGTCAGTACGTCTTTTTCTCCCTTCATCATAGCTCCCATCATAGCACCGCCTGTCAACAATCTTCCTAATGCTGCGGTCATAACCGGACTGGTATTGTGATAAATTCTTGACTGTTCTACCAAATCTTTTGATGTAATGGCAAAGGCTCTTATCTGACTCTCTGCCGCTGTTGCTCTTACAATATAATCACTCATTCTTTTTTCCTTTCTCTCTGGCTATCATATAAATACGTTCACTATCCTGCTTTACACTTTCATGGGTAAAGGCATCATAGGCTGCTACAAATTCCATTCCAGCCTCTTCTAATAGTTTTTTTACGGTTTCTACTTCATATGCCCGCTGAAAATGTGTTTCCTCATATTTACGATATAGTTCATTTTCTTCTTTTATAAACAATGTCAGGTCATATTGATTTATCTGTTCTTCCTCGTCATAATAGTTGTCCCAGATAAAGCTTCCCTCTTCCCGATTCTCGCAAATAGTGGTTTCCCCCAGCAATTCCTGATATTTATATATGGTGTTCATATCAAAAATAAATATTCCACCCGGGTCTAAATAAGTATTTACCCTTTGAAACACTTCCAGCAAATCACTTTCCTCTAAAATATAATTCATAGAATCGCAAATACTCACCACTGCTCTTGCTGTTCCATATAACTCTAACTCACGCATATCCTGCTGCAAATAAAGGATTTCTTCTTCCTCCTGCCCCGATGCCATAGCAATTTCAAGCATTTCTTCCGAATTATCAATTCCTATCATATCGTATCCTGACTTTGCCAACAAGCGGGTCATTTTTCCTGTACCACATCCTAATTCCAGTACAATCCCTTCATTAACACTATACTCTTTTAACAAACCGGTGAGATAAGTATTCCACTCCTCATACGGTACGTTATCCATAAACATATCATAAACTTCTGCAAAACCTGTATATGCTTCCATTCCTGCTCCTACTCTAATGTTTTAAAACGGTATTCGTTTCCGTCATGTAACTAATACTATCAAGTTTATCATAAAAAATCAAGTTTCCCACCCTGAAACTCTCTTGATTATTTCCAGTAAAAACCGTATACTATGAATATCACAAACTTAGAGGAGTTTCTATGACACAAAATTACGAACATTATATTTCAAAGCATATTAAAAGTGTATATAAACGAAGACTATTATCCCCTATTATTTATTTGGTGATTTTACTGATTCTTTGGATTCTTTTGCCCTTACAACATCTACTGTTTCCGCAAAAGATTACCAGTGTCTCAGACCTTAGTAAATACCAAAGGCAACGGGATTCTTACGTTCAGACTACGTTAAAGGATTTATATTTTACCGGATATACCAATACCTTACTTGGGCAAAAAACAGGCTACTATTACTACACTATGTGGGACGATAAATGCGTTGTGGTACTGTTATCTCCAAAGACTTGCGAAGATGGACTTCCCACCATAGAATCCGCTCATATCCGTGGACGTGTCATCTCCGGAAATAAGGCATTTAACACTTTGTTGGATTCCTTAGCCAATGATTTAGACTGGACCTCCAAAGGGATTGCGGGAAAGATTAGTCCGTATCTCATCAGCGAACCTGCTTTTAAATCACTTTCCAGTACCGTATTGATGGTTGTTTATTTTGCAACAGGCATCTATGCACTGATTCGTTTGATTGCAGATACCCTTTATATTTTCTTCCCTGTTTTAGCTCCTGCCTGCCGTCAGCTTTCCCGCTTTGGCAAGCCTTCGGTACTTTTAGCTCAGGCAGAGGAAGAACTTGCTACCCTGCCACAGTTAGCAACAGAGGATATGTTTATTACAGAGCATTACTTTATCGAGCTTGCTAATTATGGAATTGCTATTGTTCCAATTCAGGAAATGATTTGGATATACAAACATTCTACCTTGCACAAGTTCCTGTGGTATCACTTTAGTATTTCTTATACCTTGCATATCACAGCAAATAAATACTTGTACATCCAGTGTCCGAAGAATATGAAATCCGACATTGACGGTATTATGGATTATCTGGCAGAAGCCAACCACAATATTTTAGTAGGATTTAATGAGGAGAACCGCTTAAAGGTTCAGGAATTGCAAAATCATGGGCTGCAGTTCGACAAGTTTATTGCCTTTTTAAAACGAAGAATATAGAACCATTCATAGGAAAAGCCATAACAGAATTTTCTCTGCTATGGCTTTCTTTGCACTTTCTACGTTTTCTTACCGGAAACTAAAATAAATTTTTAAAGAAATCAATAATAGACTGGAAGAACGCTATAATTTTATCCCACAAACCCTCTGCGTCCATCTCTGCCAACTTATCATATAGGGACTGAGCCTGACTCTTAATGGTATCCAAATCTAAATCCAAGTCCTTAATTTTCATCAACAGCGTAGTCAATTCGTCTATTTCATCCTGACTTAATGTAATATCAAACTTCTCACAGGCTTTTTTGATTGCCTTTTCAATATCTTCTTCAGAATCTAATCCATTTTCAATGATATCTTGTTTTAAATATGCTAAAAGCTCTTCTGCCGTTTCAGAATCCCCAACAATCTGAGCAATATCACCGGTTACAACTAATTCGTTCAGTGCCGCATCCATACTTTCCTCGGACACTTCTTCTCCGGTCATAACTGAATAAGCCTTTAAAGCTCCTACTAATGCTGCCGTACCGGAAATTGGTGTAGGACCTGCAACAATAATATCTGCATCTGTAATACCTGCCGTAATCAACGCATTCTTATACATTCCTATGGTACAATAAGAAATATTTTTTGTGGTAATATTAATTCCATGACCTTCTTCTCTCTTTACTACTAATACAGAAGAAAGAGAGCGGGTTCCGATTTTATCCGAAGAAACGTATTTTCCTAAATACTGATGTTCCTCATCATTGGTAACATATATCACATCATAATCGCTTAACTCTGACGGATTAATACCTAACAGCTCTAAAACGGTTGCCTGCTGCTGCGCTGTTAAATTTGCTCCCAGTGCAAGGTAAGGTTTATCCTCTTTTGTGATTGGCTCTGTTACCTCTCCCTCTTCTTCCATTGCACCTGTATCTATGGTTGTTTCCGTATCGGTACTCGTATTGGTATCAGTACTTGCACCCCGCTCTTTGTTTGTACTTTGCTCCGTAAAAGTATCATCCTCTATATCTGCATTTTCTGTGGCCGTCTGATTGTCAACAGCTTCACTCCCATTTGTATCATCGGTTACTTCTGCTGCCTTATTATTTTCCTGATTTTCTGTATTTTCCTGCGCTTCCTGACTTTCCTGTGTCTCTGTTGTCTGTGCCGCATTTACCGTACTTGGTGTAGTAAGTAATACCGTTCCTGCTAAACACAGACTCATAAACTGCTTCATGTGCTTTTTCATGTTGTCCTCACTTTCTGTCTCTATACTATCTCTATACTAACTCCATGCGCACCTTTATCCATGCATAAATATCTTCGTATACCTTTTCCCTATCCGTTTCATTTAATATCTCATGGCGATCCGTAGGATAAAGCTTCCATGTAATATCTTCTATTCCGGCTTTTTCATATGTCTCATAAGCCTCTTTTACCCCTTCCCCATAATTTCCTACCGGATCATCCTCTCCGGCTACTAAAAATAACGGTAAATCTTTTGGTATCGCATTGATATGCTCCGGCTGATTTATGTAATATATGGTATCAAACAGATTATAAAATCCGTTCAACGTAAAGATAAAGGTACATTTTGCCTCCCCATTGTAAGCCGCTACTATGGATTTATCTTTGGTAAGCCATGCATTTGTTCCTTCACTTTCAAAACGTTTGTTATTTTCGGAAAATGCTAAATTATTTACCAGCTTGCTTCGATGATTCCATCCTCGGAAAAAAGCAAGCACCTTACATACTCTTTTTCCTAACTTTACAGTCTTATCCGGCTGACTGCCTGTTCCCATAATGATTGCTCCACGAAGATTTTGTCCATACTTAGACAAATACTTTCTTAACAAAAAAGAACCCATGCTGTGACCTAACATAAAATAAGGGATTCCTGCGTATTCTTTTTGAGTCATAGTGCGAAGTGTGTTCATATCTTCTATAAGAATATCACTGCCGTCCTTTGAAGCAAAATATCCCCAATATTCCGAAGATACCACAGAATCTCCATGTCCCAAGTGATCATGTCCTACAACTACAAATCCTTTTTGGGTCATATATTCTGCAAATTCATCGTAACGTTCTACATATTCTACCATACCGTGAGTAATCTGCAAAACTCCATTTATTTTTTCGGTATCCGGTTCCCACTTTATGGCATGTATCTTAGTTCCTTTATCGGCAGATAAAAATTCAAATGTACTCTTCTTCATATTTTCTCCTGTCCTTTCCTAATTTATCTTTCGGATATTTCCAGTTTTACAGCTTTCATTTGCTTTTGAATTTCCTGTTGACCGTCCTTTAGCTGTTCTAATGCATCCTGCTGTTTCATAAAACTTTCGCCGGCTTGTTCCATGGCATCTGTTGCCAATGCGTATTGCTTTACCAGTTCTTCCTCTTGTGCAGCAGTACCTGTCAACTCTTCCTGCAACTGTTTCACCTGCGGAGTAAAATTCTGTATGTCGGAGTGTTCCATCCGATAGAGACAATCGGAAAATTCCTTGGTACTTTTTCCCATTCGAACATTGTTATCCTTCAATAATCCATTCAAATGTGTTACCTGCGTTTTTGTCTCCTCTAATTTTTCATTTATGGTTTCTATTGCTTTCTGAAAAGAATCCGTCATCTGCTGATACTGACCCGCCAACTCTCTGACATCTTCTGCGGCTGCCACAAATTCTTTTCCACTCTCGCCCATACGCCCTGCTTCAATTGCTGCATTTAAGGAAAGCACTCCCATCTGTTTGCCCATATCCGCTAACTCTGCCATATGAGAAGTAATTCCCTTTATCTCTTCCTGCAGCTCCAAGGACACTTTGCTTAAAAATTCTGCCGGAGCAGTAAAGTGCTTATTCTGCTCTACATTTTCTAACATATCCTCTTTTTGCTGCTTTAGTTCTTCTACGATTTTCCAATAACAATTCTCTGACTGCTCTAATCCACCGGAAATTTTCACTATATTTTCCTGAATCTGATGATTCTTCTGTCTTTGTTCTTCTGTACGGTCTGCTGCACAATTTACTGCATCTATCACTCTTGTTAATTGCTGATCCATCTTTTCCTGACTTTTCTTTAAAGTTTCCAGTCTTTCTTCTGTATCACTCTGCTTTTCTGTAATATCTGCAAATACTTGTGAATAACGCTCCAGCATCTCTTGTCTTTCTAATAATTTTTTTTCTAATTCTTTTGATTCACCCTGTTTCTTTCGTCCTCCAAACATCTGCCTGCCCCTTTCTGCAATCTTCTTTTAAGTATAACACCATTGTCCTAATATCAGCAATAATTCTTCACAATTATTTGTAAACTTTCTCTTCCATTATATTCATTTACTTCCGGATAATATACAAAGGAAGCTCTCATTGTTCCATTATTTCCATGAAGCGTCTGCTCCACTTCCTGTTCTCCGTATTTTTCTTTATAGAAATCCAACATTTCCTGCACATTTCCAAAATACACCGCTTCCATTTTAGTTCCTGTCTGACTTTCCACCTGCATTTTACATACATTTTGATTTTTTCCTACAATTCGCATGGATATTATGCGAATGTTTTTATCTGCAAATACCGGCTTTTCGTTGGATTTTCCAAAAGGCTCTAAGCATTTTAATTCCTCTATCAATTCTTTTGATATATAATCTAACGGCATAGGCACATCAATCATAATTTTGGGCAATAAATCCTCTTCTGTAAGAATTGCATTCTCATTCATTTGCCGGCGAAAAATATCCACATTTTCTTCTGGCATAGAAAGTCCTGCCGCCATGGGATGTCCGCCGAACTTAGTAAAAAGATTGCTGCACTTTACCATTTCATCATACATGGAATAGCTTTCAATGGAGCGTCCTGAACCTTTTACTCCTTCTTCCCCCTTTGTCAGCACAAATACCGGTCTATGATACTGTTCCCGGATTCTTCCCGCTATGATTCCTGCCAAGCTTTCGTGGCAGTCCGGTAAATAAATAACTAACACTTTATCTTTTTTTAATGAAGTTTCTTCCACCAATGCCTTTGCCTGTGCTACCCCTTCCTCTGTCAATTCTTTTCTGCTGGCATTTAAGTCGTATAGGTCGGTGGCACAGCTTGCCGCCTCTGCTTCATTTCGTGCCAGCAAAAGCTCCAATGCCCGCTTTGCAGTATCCAGCCTGCCGCTGGCATTGAGACATGGTCCTAAAACAAATCCGATATGATAAGACTTAATTGTTCCCATGGGGATATTATTTTTTGCTGCTAATGCCCGCAATCCATAATTTGTGGTATGATTTAACTTTTTTAATCCCTCTTTTACAAGAATACGATTCTCTCCTGTCAAATCCATCACATCTCCCACAGTGGCAAATGCCGCATTTTCCAAAAACGTCATTGCCTCCACTGTCTCTATTCCCATTGCCGGATATAACACTTGGATGAGTTTAAACGCTACTGCTGCACCACACAGTCCCTTGTTTGGATAGGAGCAGTCTGCCTGTTTAGGATTTACAATGGCATCTGCTGGTGGAAGAAGATACTTCTTTTCTCCCTCTTCCTCCTGATATGGCACTTCGTGGTGGTCTGTTACAATTACGGTCATACCTAATTGTTTTGCCAGCTCTAAGGCGTCTGCCGCTGCAATTCCGTTATCACAAGTCAATATCGTATCTATCTCGTCTTCCTTTGCCTGTTCTATCAGTCGATTGTTTACACCGTATCCATCTGCGACTCTATCCGGTATTGCATAATCAATCATTGCCCCGCACTTTTTCAGTCCTGAATACAAAATATAAACGGACTGCACACCATCGATGTCATAGTCTCCGATAATTCTGATTTTCTTTTGTTCTTCTATTTTCTCTTTTAAAATGGAAACTGCCTTTTTTACATCCTTTAATTCTTCTGGTGGATATAAGTCTGCAATTGTTCCATTCAAATATTTTTCTATTTCTTCTTCCTCTATAATATCCCTGTTTCGTATGATTCTGGCTGTTACCTGATCAATCCCAAAACGCTTGGAAAGTTCCTTAAAATCTGCTCTTTTTGCTGCTACATACCACTTTTCCATTTTGTCTCTTCCTATTCTGTCAATACTCTACGCTCCACAAAGTCAATCCCTTTGCCGGCATGGTTATTCCTGCATTTTCTCTCTTCTTCGTATTTAAAATTGCCTGCATTTCTTCCGGCTTTCGTTTTCCTTGTCCCACTTCTGTCAAAGTTCCTACAATAATGCGCACCATGTTATGAAGAAATCCATTTCCTGTTATTCGGATATCCACCTCGTCTTTCTCTTTCACAATTTCAATTTGGTAAATGGTTCGCACAGTAGACTTCTTTTTCCCCTGATTGGTACAAAATGCTGCAAAATCATATGTTCCTGTAAGATATTCTGAGGCTTTTCTCATAGCCTCTATATCCAACGTTTTTTCTATGGTATACATCCACTTTCGCTCAAATACGTTGGGAAGACTACTGTTAAAAATCCGATAAACATAGGTCTTTCGTACTGCTGACAATCTGGCATGAAAACGGTCAGGTGCTTCTTCCATTGCCACCACACCAATGTCCTCAGGCAAATAGTGGTTCACATACTCCAATATCTCTGCAATAGGCATATTCACAGATAAGTGTACACTTGCCGTTTGCCCTACTGCATGAACGCCTGCATCCGTTCTGCCTGACCCCTGCAATTCCACAGGCTTTCCCTCTAGTTTAGAAAAGACATCATTTAATTTTCCCTGTATGGTAATATCTGTACTTTTCTGACTTTGCCAGCCCTTATACCTTGTACCATCGTACTGTATGGTTAATTTATAATTTTGATTCACTTTCTGTTTCCTTTTCTATAAAAATCATGTATTTTATTCCTCTTGCATGATAGCAAAATATAATGACTTTTTCAAGAAAGTATCACAATATTAAGCATTTAAGCAAAGAGTCTCCGCAACCACATCCATACTTATTTATGAATGTCATTGCGGAGACTTTAAAAATACTTCTATTTGAGGTCATTTGCAAACCGATAATTATTTTTTGTGGTTCGCTTTATATCATACAAGGCTTTATCTGCTTCCTTGATGATATCTCCAAATTCCTGTTTTTCCCGAATATCTTCTCGTAACACAATTCCCATAGAGCAGGAAACTTTTTTCTCTTCTGGTATCACAACTTTTTCTCCCAAAAATTCTTCAATCATTGGAACAAAACACTGTGCTTCCTTAATTTTTTCCATAATTTTCATTGCCGCCTTTTGTGCATTTTCCCGTTGTGCACTCATAAGGGTTACTAAAAATTCATCCCCGCCAAACCTTGTAGCAAATCCATTATTGCGAGAAATGTTCTTCAAAATCCCTGCGATTTCTTTCAGCACCATATCTCCTACATCATGCCCGAAAGTATCATTATAATATTTGAAATTATCTAAATCCACATATATTAGTGCCATATCCATGCTGCATTTTTCCTCAAGACTGCGTTCTAACATATTCTCCACATTTTGGAAAAATCCATCTCTGTTATATAAGCCTGTTAAAAAGTCTGTAACTGCAGACCGCTCCAGCTTGGCATTGATTTTTTGAATCTTTCGGTCATTTTCCAACTTAGCCAGTGCATCCAAAAGCTGTTGGAACACCAGTGTAAACATATTATAATCGCTGTCATCCAACATATAACGATTGATTGGCGAACTCCAGTTGTCCTTCATTAAAATGTAGGAAACAAAAATACTATCCAGCTTTTCATTTACATAAAATGGTGTACACAGCATAGAACATACCTTACTTGCACCAAACAGGGAAATCACACGATGATATTCGTTATAATTTGCCTGAAGCTTCGAGGTAACAAAACCGCTCCTATGCTTTGAAAAATACTCTTCTAAAATAGGAATCATTCCATCGCTTAACGGAATTGGTGTGTTTTTGTACAGAATCTGTGGTTTTCCATTGTAGTATTTAATAAAAATAATTCCATCTAGGTTCGAATTAATGGAAAATACACTTAAAGCGTTATCAACTAACGTATCTCTTTCTTTTCCGTCAATGCCAATAATTTTCTGCCAAATAGTCAAAAACTGCATTTGCTTTTTCAAATCCTGATAATCACGCAAAACCCCTGCCTGTTTAATAATCTGCGTAATTTCTTCCATGGTAAGTTTTTGCAACCGCAAGTCATAACGACTTACCATGCTGCTTTGTCCCTCTAATACATTCTGAAGCTGTATTACTTTCTGAACATTTTTGTGTACTCTTGCATATTCAAGTGCCAATTCCAGCTCTTTTTCCGCCAGTTCTCTTTTTCCCATCTTGTAATAAAGATTTGCCCTTGCGGTATGATACTGCACATAACTGAAGAACTGAAATCCCTTGCTTCTTTCTACATACAGATTCGCCGCTTCAAAGCTTTTGAGTGCCGCTTCGTAACGTCCTTCCTCTGTATCAATCAATCCTTCTACATAAAAACTCAGGAAAATGTCATCATCACACAATGTATAGGACGGATCCAGATTGTCTTGCATTTCTTCCTGATTTTTTTCTAAAATATGACTCAAAAACTGTTTGTTGCTCTTTAAATACATCTTTGCATTATATATCATATTTAATTTAAAGCTGCACAGTGCCAACAAGCCAAACAGCTTGGAAATATTGCAAATACGAAGATCATTTAACTTCTTTTTGCGTACAATCTTTAAGCACAAAGACAAATAGGTATATGCCGATTCGAAATCCTCTGCCAAGATACAATTTAATGCCATATTATAGAAAGTTTCCCCCATATAATCCACTCGTTCCATATCGTAAAACAACTTCAATGCCTTGTTGTAACATTCATTAGCTTTTTCATATTTCTCTGTGGCACAACAATTATATCCTAAACCATTATAAATATTTGCCATGGCAAAAGGATCACTGTCTTTGATTAAATCTTTCCACTTGTAATAGTAATAATCGGATATTTCAAACAACCCATGTACAGATGCTATCATAATATTTTTACGATATGCCTCTACCATAAGATACTGGTTGCCTATTTTTTCCGCCAGCTCTAAACCTTTTGTATAATGTACCAATCGTTCTTCAATTCCGGTAATTCCCTGAAACAGTTCTTTGGAATTATCATAAGCAAATACATAAGTATATGCTAAATGATTCCAGTGTTCGTATTTTTCTGCTCTCTTTAAAAATTCCGGGTCAATTTCCACATCATTAACGCAAAATAAAATGTTATGCCACCCTGACATTCGTGCCATAACTTCCAGCATTTCTGCCTTAAAAACATATAAGTCATTTTTCATGTTTTGTGCTATCACACCACATTTTTTTGCACAGGAAATTGCTTCTTTTAAATTACTGCTATACATCTGCGTAACCCCTAACAGATAGTAATAAAGATACTGTCCTTCCTGCTGCTCTTTTTGCCATTCCACACTTTGTAAATTCTCGCACACCATTAAAGCATTTGGAATGTCATCTGACAAGATACAAACTCTTGCATATAACTCCAACACTTGAAATTTATCCGTTTCTTTCAAATAAAGATTTTCCATTTCAAGCTTGCGATAAATAATCTGAAGATAATACTTTGCCTGCTCTAACTCCAGTGTTTCATACATATTATGAAGCTGCTTTAAATACTGGGTGATATGACTGGCTTCAAAATGAAAAACTGCTGCCTCCTCTTCTGTTTCACCCTGATTCATCATCATTTCTCCATTGATAATGCAGCCGTTTTCCTCTAAAAGCTCTGTATATTCATCCCATATCTGTGCCATATGTGCAGGAACTGTATGAAGACTGTTATACGTCAACAAGACACAGAAGTTTTCTGTGTCCTCATAATTTAAAAGCTGCTTCATCAAATATACCGTTGCCCTGCCTGCTAAATGAAATCCATTCAATACTAACAAAAATGGTCTTTTACGAGAACAATATACCATTGCATTTATCAGAGAATCTATCATGCGTTTCTGTTCATAAGATACTTCACTTAATAAAATCTCTTCTTTTCTTCTGCATATTCCTTCCGTTATGTATGAACGAAACAGTTCTCGCTGCTGGCTATACACACCACATTCTTCTAAAAATTTTTGTATGGGCATTTCTTGTTCTTGCTGATAAAGCTCTTTTATCAGGCTTAAAAATGGCTCATACGCATCTGGCATTTCTTTTTTATAAAAGCTGTGGTAAAACACATCAATGTCCGGGTATTGACTTCTTATCTGAGCTATATCCTCTGTGGGAATATCAAATCTGTTATAGTGTTTAATCGCAAGATAGTTGTTTCTCTTTCTCCCAATACCGGAAATCAATGTGTGTATAAAACTATCTACATATTTCAGATATCTTTCACGCACACTGCTTCCTCCTTCACCTTTTACTTCTTCTTTCGCCTCTTTCCCCTAACTATATTATAACTGGATGTAAAACAACATTGTGTTGTTTTTTTATGTTATTATGTTGTTTTTTTGCGAATTTGTGAATATAGTACCAAAAAGAGGTTATCACACTTAGTATGATAACCTCTTTGCCATGTAACTTTGCTTATATAAAATTTCTTTTCACTTTTCTATAATTCACAGTTATTTACTGTTCTAGGGAATGGAATTACGTCACGAATATTTCCCATTCCTGTTAAATACATCACGCAACGTTCAAATCCAAGACCAAATCCTGCATGTCTTGCACTTCCGTATTTTCTCAGGTCTAAATAGAAGTCATAATCTTCTTTGTTCAGTCCTAATTCATCCATTCTCTGACACAGCTTATCGTAATCGTCTTCTCTTTGACTTCCGCCGATAATCTCACCAATTCCCGGTACCAGACAGTCTACGGCTGCTACTGTTTTTCCATCCGGATTCAATTTCATATAGAACGCTTTGATTTCCTTTGGATAGTCTGTTACAAATACCGGTCTTTTATAAATCTCTTCTGTTAAGTAACGTTCATGCTCTGTCTGCAAATCACAGCCCCAGCTTACCTTATAATCAAACTTATCGTTATGTTTTTCTAAGATTTCTACTGCTTCTGTATAAGTAACACGGGCAAATTCAGAATTTACCACATGATTTAAACGCTCTAATAATCCCTTGTCTACAAAGTTATTAAAGAACTGCATTTCTTCCGGTGCATGTTCTAACACATAGGAAATGACATACTTTAACATACTTTCTGCCAATATCATATCGTCTTCTAAGTCTGCAAATGCAATTTCCGGCTCTATCATCCAGAATTCTGCTGCATGTCTGGTGGTATTGGAATTTTCTGCACGGAAAGTTGGTCCGAACGTATAAATATTTTTAAATGCCATAGCATAAGTCTCACCGTTTAACTGACCACTTACGGTAAGGTTGGTCGGCTTATTAAAGAAATCCTGACTATAATCTACAGAACCATCCGGATTCTTCGGAACATCGTTTAAATCCATTGTAGTGACCTGAAACATTTCTCCTGCACCTTCACAGTCACTTCCGGTAATCAATGGAGTGTGCACATATACAAAGTCTCTCTCCTGAAAGAACTTGTGAATTGCATAAGCAATCAAAGAACGCACTCTGAAAACAGCTTCAAAAGTATTGGTGCGTGGTCTTAAATGGGATACTGTTCTTAAATATTCAAAGCTGTGTCTCTTTTTCTGCAATGGATAGTCTGGTGTAGACTGTCCTTCAATCTGCACTTCCTCTGCCTGAATTTCAAATGGCTGTTTTGCATCCGGAGTTGCTACTAATTTTCCTTTTACAATAATAGCTGCGCCTACATTTAACTTTTCAACCTCTGCAAAGTTTTCAAGTCCATCATGGTATACTACCTGCAACGGTTCAAAAAAAGTACCATCATTTACTACAATAAAACCAAAGTTCTTAGAATTACGAATGCTTCTAACCCATCCGCCAATCTGAATATTCTGTTCTAAATATTTTTCCTTGTCACGATATAAATCTCTGATGTTAATCAATTCCATAACTTTTCTCCTATTCTTCCTATGATTTATTATTCTGTAGTAGTATTACCGTAAGTAACTACTGCTTTTTCTACAATCAAATCCATTGCTTTATTATTACGATAAATATTTTTTACATATTCTTCGCCATATTCTTCCATCAATGCATCTTCGTCTGCATAATTTCCGCTGCTAATAATATTAGCGATATACTCTTTGTATCCGTCTTCGTCTACTTCAATACCTTCTTTATCTGCAATGGCAGTAAGAATTAATTCTACTTCCAGATTCTTTTTCATATAGTCGTTTATTTCCGTATCAAATTCTTCCTGTGTCTGATTCATAGCGGATAAATAATCTTCTACACTCATGTTATAGTTATCCTGCAAAGTCTTTTCCATTTTATCCTTGTATTCTTTTACTCGTTCATCTAATTCTCCGTCTGGAAGACTGTTTACCTTACATACCTCCTGCAATTTTTCCAAAATTGCGCTCTGTGTATCTGTTTCCTTTGCGGACTCATTACTCTGTGTCAACTGTTCTTTGATACCATCTTTTAACGCCTGCACGGTTTCATATCCCTGACTGCTAAAGTTATCTGCCACATACTGGTCGGTTATTGTATCGTAATTAATATCCTGCTTGGTTACGATTTTATTAACCGTTACATTAAATACAACTGCCTGTCCTGCAAGCTCTGTACTCTTATAATTTTCCGGGAAAGTCAAATTCAAGGAAACAGTATCTCCTACCTTTGCACCGATAAGTCCGGATTCAAAGCCATCAATAAAGGAGTTCGAACCTATCTCAAGAACTGTTCCCTGTGCTGTTCCACCCTCAAAGGCTACATCATCTTTTAATCCTTCATAGTCGATATTTACAAAATCACCGTTCTCTACCGTTGTTTTATCTGTATCTTCGTATGCAGGATAAGAAGCGATTAGTGTTTCTACTTTGCTCTTTACATCATCATCTGTCACTTCATAATTAGAATCCAGTGCTACCTCCATTCCCAAATAATCTCCTAATGTCACATACTTAGATGTCTCTTTCTTGTCTCTTCCACAGCCACCCAGCACAGATACTGCACATACTGCTGCTAATAGCACTACTAATTTCTTTTTCATTTTTATTTACCTTTCTATTCTAGTTTCCAAAACACCATTTGAAAATATTTACTCCAAAATGGTTATACTCAATAATAAAGAATATCACATTTTTATATAATTGAAAAGCTCTCTAAAACAGAAATCACAAATTTGTCACATATATACTGTAAATTTTTAGGAAAATGTGATATATTGTCACTAACTTAGAACTTTGCAATGGAAAGGAGTAATTATGAGTACATTAAATTTAACATTATTGACAGACCTCTATGAACTGACAATGATGCAGGGGTATTTTAAAACACAAAATCGTGAAGTAGTAGTCTTTGACGCTTTTTACCGCAACAACCCATGTGACGGAGGCTATGCTATCTGCGCCGGTTTAGAGCAGGTAATTGATTATATCGAACATCTTCACTTTGATGAAGATGACATCTCTTACTTAAGAAGTTTAAAAATCTTTGATGAGGACTTCTTAGAATACTTAAGCAACTTTCATTTTTCGGGAGACATCTATGCGATTCCGGAAGGAACTGTTATTTTTCCACGAGAACCTCTAATGAAAGTAGTTGCTCCTATTATGGAAGCACAATTAGTTGAAACTGCTATTTTAAATATTTTAAATCATCAAAGTCTGATTGCTACCAAGGCCGCCCGTGTCTGCTATGCAGCTAAGGGAGACAGTGTTATGGAATTTGGTCTGCGCCGTGCACAAGGACCTGATTCCGGTACTTACGGTGCCAGAGCTGCTGTGATTGGAGGATGTTGTGGTACTTCCAATGTTCTTTGTGGTCAACTTTTTGACGTACCTGTCAAGGGAACACATGCCCATAGTTGGATTATGAGTTTTCCCGATGAATATACTGCTTTTAAAAATTATGCCACCCTGTACCCTTCTGCCTGCATTCTTCTGGTAGACACCTACGATACTTTACGTTCCGGTATTCCGAATGCCATTCGTGTCTTCCGTGAAATGCGCAAAGCTGGTATTCCTCTTACCTTTTACGGTATTCGTATGGATAGTGGTGACTTGGCTTACCTTTCTAAGAAAGCCCGCAAAATGTTGGATGATGCCGGATTCCCAGATGCCGTTATCTCCGCTTCTAATGATTTAGATGAATATTTAATTGAAACGCTGAAAAATCAAGGTGCTGCCATCACTTCCTGGGGTGTAGGAACCAATTTGATTACTTCCAAGGATTGCCCTGCTTTTGGCGGTGTATACAAGCTTGCTGCCATCCAGAATGAAACGGGTGAGTTTACTCCTAAAATTAAACTTTCCGAAAACACAGAAAAAGTTACTAATCCGGGAAATAAAACCGTTTATCGTATTTATGAGGAAGACTCTCACAAGATAAAGGCTGACCTTATCTGTCTGGTGGGCGAAACCTTTGATACCAATGAAGATTTACGACTTTTTGACCCTCACGAGCCTTGGAAAAAGACATTGCTAAAAGGCGGAAGCTATTCCATGCGAGAACTTCTGGTAAAGGTATTTGACAAGGGCAAATGCATTTATCATTCCCCAAAAGTCATGGATATTCAAAAATACTGTAATGAGGAAAAAGAAACTCTTTGGAATGAAACAAAGCGTTTTGTCAATCCCCACAAGGTATATGTGGATTTGTCCGACAAATTGTACGAAATGAAACGTCAGATTTTAAATGAGATGGGACAGGAGTAACAACTATGTCCAACTTATTAACTTTAAAAGAGGTATGCAATATCTTATCTATTTCAACTGCTACCGGAAGAAATTGGATAAGACTAAACAAGCTTGTTCCAACCAAAACGATTGGTAAAAAAATATATTTTTCCAAATCTTACGTCAATCGTTTTAAAAAAGAACTTATAAACGGAAAAAATACAGCACTTAAAAGCAGACGCAACAAGGGTTTTATTGCAGGAAATGGGATTTACAACTCCTATCTTTCTGCTGATTCTCCCAATACCGCTTCTGTGTGCCGGCTTTTCCTTGCACTTTCGGAAAAAGCTATAACACCCACTTCCGAACAAATAAACCTGTTACTGGCAGAATGTGCTCTTCAGCTCATCTGTCAGCGAACCGGACTTGTTCCCTCCCACAGCGAAGCTGACACAAGTTATTTTACCGGTTCTTTGCTAAAACTATATTTAAACCAACAGCTAAATGTAAAAAACTATCAGCCATTATTAGAAGACCTTATTTCCAGTGGTGACACCGCCCTTACTTTTATTGAAGAATGTCCCACATTATTTGACATATCTTATAAATATGTACCCTCTGATGACATCTTGGGATTGTTGTATATTTCTCTGAAAAATATGACTTCCCGCAAGGCTACCGGCTCTTACTACACCCCAACGGAAACGGTATTGCAGCTCATCCGTCACTTGACAGATACACCGCAAAATCTTTTGGGAAAACAGATTTTAGACCCTTGCTGCGGAACAGGAAACTTTCTGTTGCAGCTTCCTGATACCTTAGACTTTTCTCAGGTACACGGCAATGATATTGACCCTGTCAGTGTAGCCATTACCCGCATCAATATGGCTTTGAAATTTCAGGTAAAGGATGTCGCTTTACTTTATGAAAATATTACTGTTTCTGACTTTTTAACTGCCAAGGCTCATCCTGCCTATGACTTTATTATCGGGAATCCGCCTTGGGGCTACTCTTATTCCAGCGCTGAAAAGAAACACCTCTGCAAAACCCACCAATGTGCTCATAGCAACTGTGTGGAATCTTACGACTTATTTACAGAACGTGCCATTTCCCTGTTAAAAGAAAATGGCACACTTGCTTTTATTGTTCCTAAGGCAATTTTGAATGTAAAAAGCCACACCGCCATTCGTGAGCTTATTTTAAAGGAAACTTCTATTTCCAGACTGGATTTTTTAGGGAATACCTTTGACAAGGTACAATGCCCCAGCATTATTTTACAGCTTGTGCGTACCCCAAACGTACATACTTGTATCGGCATGACTGTTTCTGACCAAAACGGTTCTTTTGTGATACAACAGGAACGTTCTTTAACTTCAGACTGCTTCAGTCTTTTTATGACTGATAGGGAATATAAAATCTTAGAAAAAATAAGAACTTTTCCAAAATATACTACCTTAAAAAATCAAGCTGATTTTGCTCTAGGAATTGTTACGGGAAATAATAAGAAATATGTCTCCCATAAAAAAACTTCTGGCAATGAAATTGTCCTAAAAGGTGCAGATATCAAAAGATACCAGATACAAAAATCAGAGAATTATATTACCTTTACTCCTGAGCATTTTCAACAGGTTGCTCCTGAAAAATACTATCGTGCACCGGAAAAGCTGCTTTACCCATTTATCAGTAAGCATCCGGTATTTGCCTATGACAATGAGCAACGCCTTTCCTTGAATAGCTGTAACCTTATCATTCCACATATTAAGGGACTGGATATAAAATATATTTTAGCTGTTCTTAATTCCAGAATTACTCAGTTTATTTTTATGAAACAGTTTGATTCTGTAAAAGTGCTGCGTTCCCATATCGAACAAATTCCCATTCCGGTAATTGATGCACATTCTCAGGCACAAATCATTGCATTGGTAAACATACTGCTGGAGGAAGCCGATACGGAAAGATACCTTATCCAATATAATGCGCTAGATAAGATGATTGCAGAGCTTTTTGAACTTACGAATGATGAATATGATACCATACTGCAATCGCTGCACTAACAATCAATCAGATTTTTCTTTCATATATTCAGACATCATGCATGCGCCTGCTGCACTGCTTTTTTCTATCTGTGCAATATTTTCCGGATGTATGCCACCAATGGCATATACCGGAATCCTTACGTTTTCACATACCTTTTCTAAAAACTCTATACCTCTTGGCTCTAATCCTGCTTTGCAATCCGTAGTAAAAATATGTCCTGCTGTCACATAATTTGCCCCAAGCTGTTCTGCCTCTTTTGCTTCTTCCACAGAATGAACGGAAGTTCCTACTACTTTTATTTTTCTTAATACGCATCCTTGGGTATCCATTTCTTTTCTATATTTTTTTAATAAGGGTAGCGGTAAGTGAATTTTATCTATTCCCATACTTTGCGCTGCCAGAAGATAGGTATGTGGCATCAACTCTATTTTACTATGTTCAACCTTTTTCCAGAGTTTCTCTAATAGCTGTGCATATGCTTCTTCTGACAAATCCTTTTCCCGTAAAATCAATATATCCGGCGGATTATTCACTTGTTCTAAATTTGTCAAATGCACTGCATAATCTTCCATTCGCCCTGTTCCATGATATTTTTCATACAGTTCCCGATTAGAAACTGCAATTCTTTTAAATACTGGTTTAAACATAGACATAATCGTTCATAACAGGCTGCAATCCCTGCTCCTTGATTGCCGCAAATACTTCATCTACGTTTCGATTATCTGCAATTTCAAACTGGTCATCCCCTTTTTCTTCTACCTCATCGGAATGACTTCCAATTCCGGTACTTACACCTGCTGAAATCTTGGTTGCCGTCATTCCAATAACATGATTTCGAAATTCCGCTCGTTCTCTGGTGGAAATCGTCATACCTGCAAATGGCATAAATAAACGATATGCACACATAATCTGAAGTAACTGCTTTTCATGTACATCTTTTGGATTGATAGTGGCATCGTTTACAATGGGGCGCAATCTCGGACAGGAAAATGATATTTCTGCATAGGGATATTTTCGCTGTACATAGTAAGCATGAAGTCCGGTTGCCAAGGCATCTTTTCTAAAGTCTGCCAAACCTAATAATGCGGCAAATGCCACTCCACGCATTCCCCCTTTCAAAGCTCGCTCCTGTGCATGAAAACGATAGGGAAAAATTCGTTTATGTCCTGCCATATGCAATGTCTCATATTTATCGGAATCGTATGTTTCCTGAAATACGGTCACATAGTCTGCACCACATTTTTGCAAATATGCATATTCATCGGAGTTCATGGGATATACTTCAATCCCAACCATTTTGAAATATTTTCTTGCAATTTTACAAGCCTCACCGATATAAGAAACATCCGACTGCATTCTGCTTTCCCCTGTTAAAATCAGAATTTCCTCTAATCCTGTTTGGGCAATGGCTGACATTTCTTTTTCTATTTCTTCTGTGTTTAATTTCATTCTGTGTATGTGGTTGTGACAGTTGAATCCACAATATACACAATAATTTTCGCAATAATTGGAAATATAAATTGGCGTAAACATATATACGGAATTTCCAAAATGCTTTGCTGTTTCCTGTTTTGCCCTTTGTGCCATCTGTTCAATATAGGGTTCTGCCGCCGGAGAAAGGAGTGCCGCAAAATCTTCGATTTCTAAATGTTCTTTCATCAGCGCACGTTTTACATCTGCTCCGTTATAATCTTCTGCACGATATGCATTTCTTGCAGAGATTACTTTTTCCATAATATCCGAATCTATCTGCTCCATTCCCTCCATATATTCCATATGGTTTACTTTTGGTCTTGTATCTTGTTCCATGTTCGCTCTCCTCTCTACTAATCCCTTAAAAATCCTGTCATTGGAGAAGATGCTGTTCCACCCTTTTCTAACACTCTTCCAATCTTTGCAAGATATGCTTCTCTTCCTGCTTCTATTGCTTTTTTAAAAGCGGATGCCATCGTGGTAATATCACCTGCTGTTGCAATGGCGGTATTTGCCATAACAGCGGCTGCTCCCATTTCCATTGCTTCACACGCCTGAGAAGGACGTCCAATTCCTGCATCCACAATAATCGGCAGGTCAATCTCGTCTATTAAAATCTGAATAAATTCTTTGGTTGCCAATCCCTTATTAGAACCAATCGGGGCTGCTAACGGCATAACAGCGGCTGCCCCTGCATTCACTAAGTCTCTTGCCACATTTAAGTCCGGATACATATACGGTAATACAACAAAACCTTCTTTTGCTAAAATCTCAGTTGCCTTTATCGTCTCCTGATTATCCGGAAGTAAATATTTTGAATCTCTCATAATCTCGACTTTTACAAAATCTCCACAACCAAGTTCTCGGGAAAGTCTTGCTATTCTTACTGCTTCTTTGGCATTTCTCGCACCTGAAGTATTTGGCAATAAGGTTATTCCTTTTGGAATAAAGTCTAAAATATTCTCTGCTCCTCCTGAGTTTGCACGACGAACTGCCAGTGTAATAATCTCTGCCCCTGCCTGCTCTACTGCTGCCTTAATCAATTCTACATTATATTTTCCAGAACCTAAAATAAACCGTGACTCAAACTCATGTCCCCCAAGTACCAATTTATCATTTTTCATCTTTCTTCCTCCTGCTGATATGTCATTCTGTTTTTCATGGATATGGAATATCTCTGTCTCTTATTTTTAATACGATATCTATAAAATGTTTACACCTGTTTTTCCATATCAGCCGCCGCCCATAAATTTTACAATTTCCAGATGGTCTGTCGGATTCAATCTATAAATTTCATATTCTGCTTTAGGTACAATTTCTTCATTGCATTCTACTGCAATCTGCTCCGGCTGGTATCCCTCTTTAGCTAATACCTCTGCTAAGGTAATTCCTTCCGAATAATTTTTTTGTCTTCCATTGATTACCATTTCCCCACTCCTTTGCTTTGTTTTTAGGTATAAAAAAAGCCACCACGAAGAGAACTACACCCGTGGTGGTGTACCCCTTCGTGTGGCTTACGCTTCACACTCTACTACGCATTATAGACTATTTTTTGTAAAAGTCAATATGGTGTTTAATTAAATCCTACTACCTTTTGTGAAATCTTGTAGGCAGCAACGGAAATTTTTCTACCGCCTTTTCCCGGAAGATTCATGGTAGTTCCCATGATTCCTTTTCGCAAATGATGGAACAAACGGATATCGTATTCCTTTATGTATTTCCACAATTCACGTTTTTTCTCAAGATTTTCATCTGTTCCGGAACGAATACACATAATGGTGGAAACTACCGTAATAATTTCTAAGTAGTTAAACATATATTTACGAAGCTTACGATTTGATAATTTCCATAAGTCTACTGTCTCTACCATAATTTTATTTACCTTTATCTGTTGGTCAATTCGCTTAATCATAACCTTTTCGTTTACAGACTGGTCTTCTCTTCCGATAAAGTAACGATAAAAATCTACGTTCAGATAGTACATATTTTTGACGTATGGAAGCGGCACATACACAAATATGTTATCCACATAAAAAGTGTGCTTTGGCAGCTCTAATCCACATTCACGCAATAATTGTGTACGATAAATAACAGAATGCATCAGAATATATCTTCCTTTGCGGAAACGCTTTGCATCTTCCCAGTGAAACATACGATTTTCCGGTAACATTCCGGTATACTTCATTACCTTTTTATGTTTCGCACCTTCTTTTTCATATACAAAGTTACTAATCAACATATCCAAGGTTTCACTTCCACCGGATAGCTCTCGCAATGTTGCTAAAATCTTAGTATATGCCTCCTGATTTACCCAGTCATCACTGTCAACCACTTTAAAATACAATCCGGTTGCATTGCGTATTCCGGTGTTTACTGCTTCTCCATGTCCGCCATTTTCCTGATGAATTGCCTTTACGATGGTTGGGTACTTCTCTGCATAGCTGTCTGCAATTTCTGCTGTACGATCCTTAGAACCATCGTCTACAATAATAATCTCTACATCCTCTCCACCGGGCAAAAGTGTTTCTATACAATGTTCCATGTAATCTTGGGAATTGTAACATGGAATTGCAATTGATAATAATTTCATTGATTAAGTCTCCTTCTTTTTTACTCCACTGATTGATATTATACACAATTTTACTTAAGAAGCCAAATAATTTTCCTTAAGATTATATTAATGGAATAACAAAACTTTTTCACGCATCACCTAAAGGTCTTACTGCCCAAGCAGCAACGACATATTGCGTAGAAATCACATCCGTTTCTTTACAGTGCCTCCTTGTGCTCATTCACATAATTTATTCACATATTGTTTACATATTTCTCATAATCTGAACACAGGGTAGTCACATTTTCCTATTATAGTATTTAGTATAAGAAATGCATTGATTCCCCTCAATAATTTCTTACTAAAAATCTTTTTCATAGCCTTGCTTAACCGCAAGGTCCTCCCGGAGATACAGTGATACTTCACTTTTACTCATAATCTTTTTCATAAAAACCCCCTGCGATTTGCAGAGGGTTTTCTCATATCATAGGAAATACCATATTGTGTTAATCATAATTTTACTCAAACTTTTCATTTCCAAGACGAATATTCATATATTTGGTATAAGCACCAAAGGCTGCCGGTATTGGATAATTTTCCTCGGAATCTTTCACATCTACAAAAAGCATTCCACTTTTGTCCTGTGTCAATTCATCCACACGAATCATATAGCCTTGCATATGCCATTCTACATGGGAAAAAATGTGTTTTGCAGGTTCTAGCTTCTGAATCCGAAGTGGTGACAGCTTCTGCTGTTTTACCCATGCTAATGCCTCTTCTTCCGTTAAATATCCAGCGGTATTTGGAAATTCGTACAATCCTGCCAATAACCCCTTTGCAGGTCTTTTATGCAGTACAATTTTTTCTCCGTCTCGGATTATGAATACAGTCTTTTCCTCTATCCGTCTTGCTTTTGCCTTTGTCTTGACCGGAATCTCCTGCCAGCAATTTTTAAGCTTTGCTATGCAAAAATTCTGCCAAGGGCACTTTTCACAAGAAGGTGCTCCATTTGGTACACAAACAGTTGCTCCAAGCTCCATCAGTGCCTGATTAAATGCTCCTGCCCTATTTTGAGGCATAATCTCCTTTAAGGCTCGTTCCATTTCTGTACGGACAGATTGTTTCATAATATCCGAATAATCTCCGGTTACTCTGGAAATGACACGCAGTACGTTTCCATCTACCGCTGGTACGGGAATCTGATAGGCAATAGAAGCAATCGCTCCTGCCGTATAACTTCCAATTCCCTTTAATTTCAATAACGCTTCATAATCTGCCGGAAGTATTCCATCGTATTCTTCCATAACGGTTTTTGCTGCCATCTGCATATTTCTTACACGATTGTAATATCCCAAGCCTTCCCAAAGTTTTAAGAGCTTTTCCTCTTCACATATCGCTAATGCTGCGACCTCTGGTAATTCCTTGGTAAATCGTTCAAAGTATGGCTTTACTGCCTCTACTCTGGTCTGCTGCAGCATAATTTCGGACACCCATACCCGATAGGGCGTAGGTTCTTCCCGCCACGGTAAAATTCTGGCATTTCCCTGAAACCATTCCAATAAAGGCTCTACTATCTTTTTTAAATCAAAATCCTGTAACATATGTTTCTTTTCCTGTATTTCTTAACACTTCACAATTTTTACTCATTTTATGATTATATAAGAATTCATTCAAAAAAACAATGCACAATATTTTCTAGTTCAGAGCACTCCAGCTTCCATTGTCATAAATCATAGAACCACTCAAAGAAAGTCCTTTCTGCATAGATGCCGGATACTGATTTGTTCCATCTGTAAAAATTACTAATGGATTGCTAATATCACTTGATACCTGATACTGATAAGTACCATCTGCATTTACTGTCATTTTTACGCCCGGCCATGCACTATTTTTTACAGACTCATCATCTGCAGAATATGCGTAGCAGTATACGTCACTATTCCAGTTTGCAGGCTTTTTAAAGTATGCAATATTCTCTGTTGTAACTTCTCCTGTATAAGTCTTCCACTGATTTCCCTGATAAATCATAGAACCACTTAAAGAAAGTCCTTTTTGCATGGATGTCGGATACTGATTTGTTCCGTCCGTAAAAATTACTAATGGATTGGTAATTGTATCTGGTACATCATATTTATAAATATTTCCAGATACTTTTGTCATTTTTACGCCCGGCCATGCAGCATTTTTTACAGATTCATCATCCTGAGAATATGCATAGCAATATACATCACTTGCCCAACCAGATGGTAATTCAATATATGCTGTATTTCCTGTTGTAACTTCATTCTTTTCATAAATATATGTAACTTTGATGATTCCTTTTACATATAAGCCTGATGCATTATCCGGAGTGGTTTTTAATGTATATCCGCTGATTGGCTTTGCAGTTGTTACATAGCTGCTTCCAACTAATCCTGTCTGAATTTCGCTATCTGCTAACTGATTTCCATCCTCATCCACATATTCAACTTCTATACTTCCGCTCTCTGCCGGTGCATAACTTCCCCAACTGCCATCCTTGTAAATCATAGAACCATTTAATAACAATCCATCTTCCATATCGGCTGGATAACGGTTTGTGTCACTGCTGTAAAAAATAACTCTTGGTTCTTCAATCTCTTCTGCTATTTCGCAGCTATATATTCCATTTCCTTCACTTGTCATTTTTACGCCCGGCCATGCGCCATTATTTTTTGTCTCAGTAGCCGAGTCATATGCATAACAGTATACCGGTTCAGACCAGCCTGATGGCAATTTAATGTATGCAATATTTTCTGATTTTTCTACTTTGGTAAATGTATAAGAAACTTTATCCTGCTTATCATCCTTTGTAGCAATTACAGTTACCGTAACGCTATCGCCAATTTCCATTCCTTCACCAATGGTAATCTTTTTTGTTCCGGTGAAAGATTTTGCCGCTTCGTTTCCTATCTGATAGGTTGCGCTATCTGCATTGTTCATTCCAACGGTTACACTATATGTATCACTGGAGAAGTTTCCACCTTCCGATGAAATTGTTGCTTCCGGCTTTTCATCAATGTTATATACAACTGCAATTCCGGTATTTCCAATCTGTCCTTTGATTTTTCCGTTTTCTACGGTAAATGTATTTCCGGTAATCTGATCTTTATAAGTACCGGATGCCATTATATTTGCTTTTACCTCTACCCACTGTGATGTTCCAGAACAGTTTACCAAAACAACACCGGAAGTTCCTCTTTCACAGTAAGCAATGTTTCCACTAGAAGCCAAATATTCCTTTTGACCCACAAACGCATTGTGGAATTTATTTACTGCGGCAACTTCTTCATTTGCCCAACCTGTTTTATCTGCAGCACCAAGCATAGAAGATCTGCTGTATGGTCTTGCAAAATACAAATCCATTGCTCCATTTCTTGCTGCAACAATTGCCCATGTCTTATTAATACTTTCCGTAGACACCCCGGAAGACTTATTATCTGCATAAGTGTCATGAGATTCTGCCCATAGTACCAACTTGTCTGCTCCGGCTGCTCCCTTGCAATAATAAGAAGATGCTGCAGCAGAAGCATTTCCGCTGTTTACGTTATTACGAACATTATTTCCTGTCTCATTATCTGTTACGCTCATGTATTTTGTATAAGCAGTAATTGGTAATTTACCTGCACTATCCGGAGCGTCTAATACTTCTCCGTAGCAATATAAATCAATATTTCTTGTAGATTTTGCATAGGAAGTTGCTCCATTGATAACTGTTGGCCAGAAATTACTTCCACATCCGGAAGAAGAATCCTCTGGTGTTTCAATGTGCTTTGCACCATCAAAACGGAAACCGTCTGCCCCTGCATCAATACACTCTTTTAAGTAATTTAACACATAATTTTGAATCTTGCTGCTTCCGGTATTTAAGTCTGGAAGCCCATCCATACAATGCTGTGTAATGTCATATCTATTGCTATAATCTGTTGTATTTACTGTAATATCATGCCAGCAGCTTCCATCATTACGAATATCGGAAACAATGGTTGTTGCAAGATTATTTCTGGTCTGGTTTCCCATATGGTTTGCAACCACGTCTACAATAACCTTAATTCCTTTTTCGTGTGCTTTCTGACACATATTTTCAAATTCTGCTTTTGTTCCAAGTGCACTGGTTCCTGTATTATCAATAAAAAATCCTGCCGGCTGATAATATACCCACCAGTTTGTTCCTACTGACTTTCCTGTCGTAGACTCTTTTGCGAACTGAATCGGTGATGTCTGAATTGCTGTGTACCCCTGTGCAGCAATCGTATCTAAATTCGCTGTAATGTTGTTGTACGACCAGTTCCAACAATGTAATGTAACCCCATCCTGTATATCATCCTGCGCTCCTGTGTTAGATGATGATACCGTTGCTACGGCAGATACCTCCGCAGCGTTAGTCTGAAGTGTTGTTCCCGGAGTAATACCAAGAACTGCTGAACACAGCATCAGCCATGTCAGTATCAGACTAAAAAACCTTCTCTTTTTTTGTCTCATTTTTCTTTTTTCCTCCTTAAAAAATTTGATATCTCCCTTACCTGCCTTTCTATTTTTATTTCTTTTTCTCTATTCTGTCAATATTACTTTTCTGTGTTTTATATCATTTTTTTACGATTGACAAATAACTTTTGTGTTTTTAGTACTTTATCACTATATTTCGACAATATTCGCAATATTTATTTTAAAATAAATAGTCTGTTTGTGGTACTCTTTCATGCACATTTTGCTCAGAGAGCTGCCTTATAGAAAATTGCGAAGAAATTTCCTATAAAGGAACAAAAAAGAACCATTGCCAAATGATACTCTCATTTTCACAATAGTTCTCTTTCTTCTTACTCTATTATTCTTGTCTCTTATGCCTCGTCAATAGCTTTTCCAATATCATGGCGCATATACTTATTCGCAAACTGAACCCATTCTGTCGCTGCATATGCATTGGAACGAGCTTCTTTTAAGTCCTTGCCCTTTGCTGTTACTCCAAGCACACGTCCGCCATTGGTAACAATCTTTCCATCCTTTAATGCTGTTCCGGCATGGAAACAATAATATCCGTCTTTTTCATCAAAGTTCTCAAGTCCTTCTATTGGCAATCCCTTCTCATAAGATACCGGATAACCGTCAGATGCTAATACCACACATACTGCTGCATTATCTTCAAACTGTAAATCAATCTGGTCTAATGTTCCATTCACACATGCTTCCATTACATCAATAATGTCATTTTTCATTCTTGGCAATACTACCTGCGCCTCCGGATCACCAAAACGTGCGTTATACTCTAACACCTTTGGTCCGTCTTCGGTAAGCATTAATCCAAAGAAAATAACTCCCTTGAAAGGACGTCCTTCTGCTGCCATTGCATCTACTGTTGCCTGATATACATATTTCTTACAGAACTCGTCCACTTCGGCTGTGTAGAATGGACTTGGAGAAAATGTACCCATTCCTCCTGTATTCAATCCCTGATCTCCATCCTTTGCACGTTTATGATCCTGTGCAGAAGACATAATCTTGATTGTCTTTCCATCTACGAAAGAAAGCACAGAAACTTCACGTCCGGTCATAAATTCTTCCACTACCATATGATTTCCTGCAGAACCGAACTTCTTATCCAACATTATTTCCTGCACACCAGCCTTAGCTTCTTCTAAGGTATTACAGATTAAAACACCTTTTCCAAGTGCAAGTCCGTCTGCTTTTAATACGATTGGCATTTTAGCAGTTTCTAAGTATGCAAGTGCCTTGTCTGCATCATCAAAATTCTCATATGCCGCAGTAGGAATATTGTATTTCTTCATTAAATCTTTAGAAAAAGCCTTGCTTCCTTCCAAAATAGCCGCATTTTTTCTTGGACCGAATACTTTCAATCCTTCTGCCTCAAATGCATCTACAACACCACCAACTAACGGATCATCCATTCCAATAATCGTAAAGTCAATTTCTTTTTCCTTGGCAAATGCTACTAACTTATCAAATTCCATTGCTCCGATTGGAACACATTCTGCAATCTGCCCAATTCCAGCATTTCCTGGTGCGCAATATATCTTATCTACTCTTGCGCTCTTAGCTACACTTGTAGCAATGGCGTGTTCTCTTCCACCGCTTCCTACGATTAATACTTTCATTGCTGCCTCCTACTCCTTGATGACTGTTTTCCCATCGATTACTTCTACTTTACCATTGGCAATCAAATCAATTGCCTGTGGTAAAATCTTCCATTCCGCCTGTTCCATTACACGGCGCTGCAAAACTTCCGGTGTATCGCCTTGTTCTATCATTACCGGCTTTTGTAAAATAATTGGTCCGGTATCCGTTCCTTCATCTACAAAGTGAACCGTTGCTCCTGTCACCTTAACACCTCTTGCTAACGCTCCCTCGTGAACCTTTAAGCCATAATAGCCTGTCCCACAAAAAGACGGAATCAATGACGGATGAATATTGATAATACGATTGCGATATTTCTGAATCATCATTTCCGGTATTACCACCAAAAATCCTGCCAATACCACCAAATCTACTCCAAAGCTATCTAATTTTTCCAAAAATGCCTTATTAAATGCTTCCCGATTTTCAAACTCTTTTGGAGAAATACACATTGCTACTATTCCGTGCTGTTTTGCTCGCTCCAATGCATATGCATTTTGGTTATTACTGATTACTACCTCTATTTTAGCATTGGTGATAGTACCGTTATCTATGGCATCAATAATTGCCTGTAAATTAGTACCACCGCCAGATACGAGAACTGCCAGTTTTAGCATAAGGTTACTCCTTTTTCTCCATCTTCGATTTTACCAATAATATATGGAGTATCTCCGGCTGCCTTAATTGCTTCCATTGTCTTATCTACATCTGCCGGATCAACTGCTACAATCATACCAATTCCCATGTTATATGTATTGTACATCATTTGTTCTTCCACATTTCCTTCTCTTGCCATCATTTTGAAAATAGGTGGAACTTCATAGCTGTTCTTTTCAATTACTGCATGTTTTCCTTCCGGTAACATTCTTGGTACGTTTTCATAGAAACCGCCACCTGTGATATGGCTGCATGCTTTTACACGCACACCTGCATCCTTAATAGAACGAAGTGCTTTCACATAGATTCTGGTTGGCGCAAGAAGCGCTTCTCCAAGTGTTGTTCCCAATTCATCAAAATATGTATTTAAGGTTTCTTTATCCATACGGAAAATCTTACGAACTAAAGAAAATCCATTGGAATGAACACCAGAAGATGCCATACCGATTAAAACATCATTTGCCTTTAAATCTTTTCCGGTAATAATGTCTTTTTCATCTACAACACCTACTGCAAATCCAGCCAAATCATATTCTTCTTCCGGCATAAGTCCCGGATGTTCTGCTGTTTCGCCACCAACTAATGCACATCCGGACTGCTTACATCCTTCTGCTACACCACTTACAATAGTTGCAATTTTCTCTGGATAATTCTTTCCGCATGCAATGTAGTCAAGGAAGAACAATGGCTCTCCACCTGCACAAGCAACATCGTTTACACACATTGCCACACAGTCAATTCCGATAGTATCATGCTTATCTAAAAGGAATGCAAGTTTTACCTTAGTTCCACATCCGTCTGTACCAGATAAAAGAACTGGATTTTCCATTTCCTTGATTGCCTTTAAAGAAAAAGCACCTGAAAATCCACCAAGTCCACCTAATACTTCAGAACGCATGGTTTCCTTTACATATTTCTTCATTAATTCTACGGACTTGTATCCTGCTTCAATATCTACACCTGAATTTTTGTAATCCATTGTTTTTCCTCCTGCAATAAAAAATCGTGGTTATATTCCTTATTACATTGTACCTTGATTCCCATAGAAATGCCAATTATATATTGTAATAGTTCTTATTAGTTTTACTAATTTATCTTGTGTGTTGATTCGTTTTTTCTTATAAAAACATTTTTGTTTTTGTTGAAAAAAATTTCCTGCTTTATTATAATGTATAAAGTTACTATTATTATATTTTACAGAAATGAGGGAAGTTATGAAAAAATCAAAAAATTTACATGGTGTTTATGTTTTTCCTATTTTATATGTAGTGTCTTTGTACCTGTTTCCAGTATTTTCTTCTTCAGAAAATTTTCCTATTTTGTCCTACTTTAAGTATACACCTTTTATCTTTGGAATACTAAATATTATTATTGCCGTAAGATGTTGCAAACCAAAATACCACCATATTATGCTTAATTGTGCCGTACTTGTGAAATTTGCTTTGATTCCGTTTTTTGTTATGGGAGGCATTCTTATTATTGCAAGTTTTCTCATATCCTTCATTCCAGTTCCATTTATGCTATTCTTTGGACCTATGGTGGCATTTATTTTATGCGGAATTGGCTGGCTGATACTTGCCCTTGGTACTCCTTATACTATTTCTTACTTGCATTTATCCCAAAAAGCAGGGATTCGTTCTAAGGCTATGGCAGTTCTTCATTCCATTTTACAATTTTTCTTTTTTATCGATATATTTGACATAATGTATCTCACTTTCAAAGAAAACAAATGGAAGAAACTTACCATTATTCTTCTTGTTTTACTGCTAATTGCAGCCGTACTGGTTTTTCTTCTATTTGCATTTTGACTTTTAAGTTTTACTTTGCAACCTAGCAGGATATGATAGCGCAAGAGTGTGTTTCATACATTCTCACAACCTAGTTTCTTATATAGCACATTTTCATTTTCTATAAAGTGAAAACAGGCATTGATAATGTCCCAACATTATCAATGCCTTCTTCCTTTTCTCTTCCAAACTTATTTATTATATTCTTTATAGCCAACTTTCTGTAATTTGGCATCTTTAGCTTCTACCTGCTCTTTTAACTTCTTGGAGTAATCTTTTAATTTCCCAAGTAACGCTTCATCAGATGTTGCTAAAATCTTTGCTGCAAGAAGTCCTGCGTTTGCTCCACCATTGATTGCAACCGTTGCCACCGGAATACCTGAAGGCATCTGTACAATAGAATACAGAGAATCTCTTCCGCCTAAAGATGTTGTATGCATTGGAATACCGATTACCGGCATTGGGAAGATTGCTGCACACATTCCCGGAAGATGTGCTGCCATTCCTGCTCCTGCAATAATTACTTTAAATCCTTTTTCTTCCGCAGACTTTGCATATTCAAAAAATACATCAGGTTCTCTATGTGCAGAAATGATTGTCATTTCATACTCAATTCCTAATTCTTCTAAAATATCTGCTGCCTTTGCCATAATTGGCATATCTGAGTCACTGCCCATTACGATTCCTACTTTTGCCATCGTCGTTCTCCTTCTGCTTCTATTATTTATGATTATTCATCACTTTCTAAATTATTTTGGTATTTTGTAAATTCCTGTACAGTATCTAATACCTTATTGAGCAACTGCTTTGCCTGCTGTGTTTCTTTCTGATTCTGCTCACTGCGTTCTTCTGCCTCTTGTGCACTGGCAGATACTTCTTCACTTGTTGCCGACAACTGACTGATACTTTCAATAATATTGTCATTGGAAGACACCAGATTCTCTATTTTCTTGTCAATATCATCTACTCTCTGTGCTAACGTATCTACATTATCACGAATAGATACAAAACCATCAGAAGCATTTTCAATCATTTCGTTCTGTTCATTCATTGCTTCAATGGAAGTATTTACTACTTGAGATGCATTTTGTGCATCCACATTTAATTCTTCAATAATGCCTGAAATCTTCTCTGTGGACTGTCTGGTCTGTTCTGCCAATTCACGAATCTGATCTGCAACTACGGCAAATCCTTTTCCTGCCTCTCCTGCTCTTGCGCTTTCAATAGAAGCATTCAATGCCAACAAATTCGTCTGACTGGAAATGGAAAAGATAACTTCTGTAATCTGCTGCACTTCCTTTGCTTTTTCCTGCAACTGATTCATAGATTCTGCCACAAGTGCATTCGTTTCTCCAATTCTGGCTGCACTTTCACGCATATTGTTCATAACTTCCATACTTTCATCTATCATTTTAGCAGAATCTTCTGCTGCCTGCACCATAATCTTGGCATTTTCTACTGTCTCTCCTACTGCCTCACGAATCTTTGAAGTCATAGTCGTCTGTTCCTGAACACTCTCTGCTGTTACCTGTGTGCTCACAGAAATCTCCTTAATTGAGCTGTGAACAATATCAGAAGAATTTCTTACATTTTCCACTAACTGGTCTGTATCTGTCACTTCATTTCGAACTGCGGCTGAGATTTTCAGAATATCCTGTACCATAATATCCTGCATCTTCTTTTCATCCTGCATGGTATGTATTGCATCATGGTCAAACTGCTTTGCTATTTTTCCCGTAACAAAAATTATCCAAAAAATCAAACAACTTAATACAATGCTGGTTAATGCTTCACTATCCTCTATCAGATAACCACTTGGCATCCATATAATTGCTCTTACTATGGAAATTGCTGCTGCAATTCCACACATAATCGCATCAAACTTTCTATCATAGTACAAAATTGTTACTACTAAAATCGGATAAATATAGGTGCTTACCATAATTCTTGTTCCAGTGCACATCAAATACGCATAACCAACCATATAGCTCGCCATCATAATATAGCGCAATCTGTTGCTGGACTTATTCTTAAAATAACCACACCAGTTTATAACACATCCCGCCAACATTACAATCAATGGAATTAATCCTAACATTCCATAATCTGTTTTCACTCCAAATGTCTGTAATGCTAACGCCAAAATCAACAATACTTCTAATAACGTTAAGATAACTAACACGGTATGGTTTACTTTTTCCACACGATTGTCCTTGTTGCTGTATCTTCGTACTTTTACCCTGAACTCTTCCATTTCAGCCACTCCTTTGTATTATAGATTTCTTGCATATTGTCTCTGTTGCTCATTACATATGCTCTCTTTTGCCTTTGCGTACATTATATCGTGATTTCATCACTCAATAATTTCGCCGTTCGTCAAGAGCGAGCAAGCTCTCTCCGACTCTCTTGCGCTCATTATATCACATATTTTTCCAAATACAAAGTATGCTTTTAGTTTAATGGCTCATTTAATTCTTCTGTTCCTGCTACTACAAATTTACCATCACGAATGACATCCGCAGTAGTTCCATCCTTATAAATTACAGTTATATTATTCAGTTCATCATAAGGTATGGTAATATCTGTATGGCAGTTAAAATATGCTTTTTCCACATCTTCTTTACGCTTTACAGAAATTTCATTCTCTCTTGCAATGATTTCTTTTCCATCCGGATTAAATACCGCTGTATCTTCTGCCCAGCTATAACAGGTATCACCTACTGCAAAGTGAGGACCTGTCTTTTCCGCAATTAAAATCGGAAGCTTATCCTGAATCTCATATTCGATTCCCATTTTATACGCTGTGGTATTCGTTCCAATGGCAAATTCTCCCATCGGAAGCGTCTCATGGTGCATCAAAAGATTTTCTTTTAAAAATGCCTGATTTTCTTGTTCTGTATCAAAATTTTTACAAGTATAAGAATCAATCATTCCATCCTTGAAATCTAGTGCCAAGTCTAAGTATTTTAATCCATTTAAAAAGACTTCTGTTACATGCAGATGTCCGTTTGTTCCCTTTAACACAGGAGATGTAAATACTTCTCCCACCGGAATATTCACATCCGCTACACAATTTTCAAATGCACTTTCTTTTTCCGGATTCTGTAATGGATGAATTGCTACCGTCAAATCGGTCTGATTTGCTCCTTTTCCGGTAATATGCACATATTCTGCTCCATCTAATACGTCAATTATCTTTTGCTGCATATTCTGATACAGCTTATAATCCAAGGTATTGATTTCCACTGTTTTATCAAAAATTTCTTCAAACTTCTCTCCAATTTCCGGAATTGGATATGCAATAATGGTAAAACTGCGTTCTTCTCCATGGATATACTCGTTGGTAATCTGGCTTTCCATATTGGCAGCATATACATTCAATTTCTGCTGTTTTTCGCTATACTGATATGCGGATGGATTGCTCTTTGGCTCAAATCCTGCTTCTCCAAATACCTCTACCACAGCAGGACCTGCATACAGCACAGCATCTTCCTTTCGATTCTCATAAGCGTTCTTTAAGCTTTCTAAACGTCGCTCTACCAACGCCTTATCTAAATACATGGCTCTGTCTGCCTTATGGTCATAAAGATACTGACGGTTTGGCTGTGTGCTTTCCACTGCCAAAGTTCCGTTATCTCTTCCATTATAAGAAAAATTCTCTGCTCTTGGCACAACCGGTTTTAATCCTATTTTCGCAAAATTTGCAACTGCTGTACGCATCATACGCTCGAATCCAATATTATAACGCAAATCTACATATTTCTTCTTGGATAAATCCTTGCCTGTCACTTCAAATCCAATACGATACCCTTCTGTATAAGTATCTGCCATTGCCTGAATTCGTTCTTGGGAAAGAGAATTTAAAAACTGTGCTGTTTTTATTTCATTTTCTGTAATATAAGAACCATAGCGATAGAGATAAGACAAATCCTCCAAATCACTTTCCATAATAATTCCAGTTACAAAATCAAACTCTGCACAAGTCATGGATAATACATTTATCTCCATAAACAATTCGCCATAGTCATGGTAAAACCAATAGATAATTTGCTGTATTTCCTTTTCTTCCGGAAGTTCCTCTGCTTCAAAACAGTTATAAATTTCCACCAAAAGTTCGCAAAAAATTGTTATCTCATAAATTCTTCCCTGATACGCACAGGTAATCAGGGAACGAATATCTGCATAAAGAGCACTGAACATTTTTCCAAAGGTATTACCTAACATTTCTTCTGCAAACGCCGGATTGGCATAGCTTTTTCCGTAGTTTTCCGGCAATATTTCTTCATATAACTTATGATTTACTTTCTGCCATTCTTCTAATGTTCTTTTATCTGCCTTTCCACTGGTAATCTCTTCTTCCTCTTTTTTCAGCATTTGTAAAAACTGCGCTGTCTTTTGGAAATACTCACGATATGGCTGTGCTGCCGTTTCTTCTGTTTCTATTTGCGCCACTCGCTCCATTACTAATGGGTAACGCTCTGCGACCTCTTCACGATACGGTCTTAAAACTTCTTGATAACTCATCGAATCTTCACTCCTAACTCATAAATCCTATCATATATACAGCAAGCCATCCCAAAAAGCTTACTGCTGAAAAAAAAGTTCCCAATCCCGGGAAAATTTTATAACTTTCTTCTTCTCGCAGGCTTCGAATCCCTTCCACCAATGCCACCAAAGACAGCAACAGTGAAAATAGTCCTGCACTTCCTACATAAACACTTGCATTTCCACTATTTTCAAAAGAAATTACTACTACGGAAATTCCTATGACAACAGAAATGAGTGCCATTACAAGAGACCTCTTTCCTCTTTTGGAATGAGTTTTCTCTGTAAATTTATAGCTGGTTCTCTTTTTTCTTCTCATCATGTTTTCTCCTCATATAATTCAGTATTGCAAAACAAAGATATCCTATGGCACCGCCTATGGTATTTAACAATAAATCATCTACATCAAAGCTTCCCACCTTTGATACAAGCTGTATCGTCTCTACAATCAGACTAAATTCAAAGCAAAAAAATACTGTGTAAAAAAGGGAACGACATTTCCGATACATGATTGGCAAGAAAAATCCAAGAGGCAAAAATGCCACCACATTTCCTACTAAGTTTAACATTACCGCAAGAACTCCAAGTGTTTCTCTGTGATGCCAAAAACGCCCAATTTCTTTAAACAGAACCAAATTATAATGATAGGTACGCCCTTCAAAGGTGCGTCCTGTACTTTCTGCAAAAAATAAAAAATATATCAAAAAAATAATATAGACTCCGAACATGATTTTACTACATGTTCGGAGCATCTTTTTGTAATCCTGCTTCAATTTTCCAACCCTTAAAATATAATTTCAGATTTTTTTCTTAACAGTCTTGCACCATTGATGATTCCTAACACACCACACACTACTCCACCAATTAATACTACAATTCCAATTGCAATACTTCCGGCTCCGGTTGTTCTCATGGTCTTATATGTTTTCTCGTTCATGGTCCGCCTCCTATTTTGCACCGTACTGTGCATAATATTCATCAATTGATTTTTTTATTTCATCATCAATATATACTTTTCCCTTATATGGCTTATTATATAAGTATTCTACTACATCTTCCATACTTACAATTGCATTTGTCTCAAATCCGTATAAGTCCTTGATTTCCTCTAATGCACTCTTTTCACCTTTTCCCCGTTCCATACGGTTTAAGGATACCATCAATCCTTTTATCTCAATCTTTGCCTGTGCACGAATAATCGGAACTGTTTCATCCATGGATTTTCCAGAAGTTGTAACATCTTCAATAATGACTACCTTATCTCCGTCATTCAGTTCACTTCCTAACAAAATTCCCTTGTCTCCACCATGGTCCTTTACTTCCTTACGATTAGAGCAATAGCGAATCTCTTTGCCATATAAGTTGCTATATGCAATAGCAGTTACTACTCCTAATGGGATTCCTTTGTATGCCGGTCCGAATAACACGTCAAAATCATCTCCATAATGCTCATGGATTGCTTTGGCATAATATTCACCTAATTTACGAAGCTGTGTTCCTGTTACATATGCACCTGCATTCATAAAAAATGGAGACTTTCTTCCACTTTTTAAAATAAATTCTCCGAATTTTAATACTTGGCTGTCTACCATAAATTCAATAAATTCCTGTTTGTACGCTTCCATTTCTATATCCTCTTTTCCTTTATTTTACCGCACCAATCAGCTCTTTGATATCTGCCACCTGATACCGTTCCATATAATCTCTTATTCCACTTACGATTTCTTCTGTTACCATAGGATTGTGGAAATTCGCTGTTCCTACGGATACTGCTGTTGCTCCTGCAAGAAGCATTTCAATGGCATCTTCTGCTGTTGCAATTCCACCCATACCAATAATCGGAACTTTTACTGCCTGTGCTGTCTGGTAAACCATTCGCACAGCTACCGGATGAATTGCCGGGCCGGACAGTCCGCCTGTTTTATTTGCCAGTGCAAAGGTTCTGCGATTAATGTCTATTTTCATTCCCGTAAGCGTGTTTATAAGAGATAATACATCTGCTCCTCCTGCTTCTGCTGCTTTTGCCATTTCTGTAATATCCGTTACATTTGGACTTAATTTCATAATAACCGGCTGCTTTGCATACTTTTTCACTTCTTTAGTAATTGCCTCTATTGCCTTTGGATTTTGCCCAAAAGCAATTCCACCCTCTTTTACATTTGGACAGGAAATGTTAATCTCTAACATATCTACCGGCTGGTCTGCCAAGCGTTCTACTACTTCACAGTAATCCTCTGTGGTTCTTCCGCATACATTTACAATAATTTTGGTATCGTACTTTTTCAGAAATGGAATATCTCTCTGTACAAATACATCAATTCCGGGGTTTTGAAGTCCTACTGCATTTAACATACCACCATAAGTCTCTGCTATTCTCGGTGTTGGATTGCCTTCCCATGGGACATTGGCAACACCTTTTGTTACAACTGCACCAAGCTTATTTAAGTCCACAAATTCGGAAAATTCTTCTCCTGAACCAAAAGTTCCGGATGCTGTCATAACGGGATTTTTTAATGTAACACCCGCAAGATTTACTTTCATGTTCATTAAAATTCCACCTCCTCAGCACGAAATACAGGTCCTTCTTTACAAACACGTTTATTATTTACATTGGAATGGCTGTCCTTTTCCTTTGACTTGCATACACATGCAAGACAGGCTCCGATTCCACATGCCATTTTTTCCTCTAAGGATAACCAACATTCGATTCCGTTCGCCATTGCATATTCCTTGATTGCCTTAAGCATTGGTGTTGGTCCACAGGCATAAATGATTTCTGCATCTAACCCATTTTCCCGAATGGCATCTAACACATTTCCCTCTGTACCACAACTACCATCCTCTGTTGCTACATACATACTGCCAAGACCTTTAAATTCTTCCTGCAAAAACAGGGTATCACGATATCCCAATACCATTTGCTTTTCACAGTTTAACTGCTTTGCCAATTCAACCATTGGAGGGATTCCGATTCCTCCACCAATTAAAAACGCTTTCTTTTCTTTTAGTGGAAATCCATTTCCAAGTGGTCCTACAATTTCAACGCTATCTCCCGTTGACAACTGTGAAAATTCTTCTGTTCCTTTTCCCGCCACTCGGTATACAATACGCAATGCATTATCCTTTGCATCTATCTCACAAATACTAATAGGACGTGGCAGCATACGGCTTCCATCATGGCAATATAAGGAAATAAACTGTCCCGGCTTTGCCTTTCCTGCAATCTGTTCTGTTTTCAGCCACATACTGTAAATTCCATAAGAAATCTCTTCTTGACGGATGACTACCGCCTGTTCTTTAAACTTCTCTGCCATTGTTTTCTCCTATCTTATTCCTGCTTTTTCCAATGCTCCGTTAATATCTGCAACCATTGCCTCTACGGCTGCTCTGGATGCTTCTGCAAAATGCTCTGCTCCAAACTTTGCATAAGCTTCCTGTTTATATGCCGCAATAATTCCTCTGGAGGAATTTACGATTGCGCCTAATCCATCTTCGTTGAAAAATGGTACTAAGTCTTCTGCCTTTCCGCCTTGTGCACCATACCCCGGTACCAGAATAAAGCTCTTAGGCATTACTTTACGAAGAACACGTCCCATTTCCGGATAAGTTGCTCCTACTACTGCTCCTACATAGCTATAAGAATCGCCCATGCACTGTGCGCCCCATTCTGCCACTTTTTCGCCTACATGCTCATACAAAGGTTTTCCGTCAATGAGTCTGTCCTGAAATTCTCCACTGGAAGGGTTTGAAGTCTTTACTAATACAAAGATTCCTTTTTTCTCCTCCTTGCATACATCTACGAAAGGATTTACTCCATCTGAACCAAGGTATGGATTTACCGTAACAAAATCCTCTTCAAATGGGTGATAGGTTTTAGAACCTACAGTTACTTTTCCGATGTGAGCAGTTGCATATGCCGCAGAAGTAGAACCGATGTCGCCACGCTTAATATCACCGATTACTACCAAATCCTTTTCATGACAATATTCTACGGTTTTCACAAATGCATTCATACCCGGAACTCCAAACTGCTCATACATAGCAATTTGAGGCTTTACTGCCGGTATCAGGTCATGGGTATTATCAATAATCTCTTTGTTATACTGCCAGATTGCTTCTGCTGCACCTTCCAAAGTCTCTCCATATTCCGCAAATGCTTTCTTTTGAATATGCTCCGGAATATAATTCATCATAGGGTCTAATCCCACTACAATCGGTGCATTCGTCTGCTGAATCTTTTTTACTAACTTGTTAATCATCTTTTATTTCCTCCATGACCTTGTCTATTTGTTCTCGTATACAACCTCGCCCGCTACAATGGTAGCTTCTACTTCACCCTTTACTTTTTTGCCGCCAAACGGAGTGTTTCGTCCCTTAGAATAAAAGGTTGATGGAGCAATCTCATATTCTTTCTTTGGATTAAACACTACTAAATCCGCTGCTTTTCCTTCTTCTATGACACCCTTATCCAATCCTAAAATCTTTGCCGGATTATAGCTCATTTTCTCCGCCATCTGCATAATTGTAAGGTATCCCTTATCCACAAGCTCTGTCATGGTAAGTGCTGCTACTGTTTCCAGTCCCACAATACCAAATGGTGCATGTTTGATTCCCGTACCCTTTTCGATTGCCGTATGTGGCGCATGGTCTGTGGAAATCACGTCCATAATATCGTTCTTTAATCCTTCTTTTAATGCTTCCACGTCTTCTTTTGTTCTAAGTGGCGGATTCATTTTATAGTTTGCATCGTCTTCCTTAATATCATCACTGGTCAAGGTAAAGTGATGCGGACACACCTCTGCTGTCACTCGGATTCCTTCTTCTTTCGCAACCTCTACCATTCTTACACTATCCTTGGTAGAACAATGGCATAAATGAAGTGCTGCCCCCGTCTCTTTTGCTAACATAATATCTCTTGCAATAATGATATCCTCTACGGAATTGGTAATTCCCGCAAAATGCATTTTAGCGGTAGCTTCATCTGCATTTACTACACCACCATGTACCAGATTGATATCTTCACAATGTGCCAATACCGGAATATCATACTTTGTGGCAAGTGTCATCGCTTCACGATAAATCTGTGCATTCATTACAGACTTTCCGTCTTCACTAATTGCCGGAATTCCCGCTTCTACCATTCCTTCAATATCCGCAAGCTCTGTTCCTCGTTGTCCTACGGTGATTGCACCTACCTGAAGTACATTTACAAGGGCTACATCTTCTGCCTTATGATGTACATAATTTACAACATCTGCATTGTCTACTACCGGCTTTGTATTTGGCATTGCTACAATCGTGGTATAGCCGCCATGTGCCGCTGCCTTTGCTCCTGTCTCTACCGTTTCTTTTTCTTCCTGTCCCGGATCTCTTAAGTGAACGTGCAAATCAATAAATCCAGGCATAACCAGACAATCTTTGGCATCAATTATCTTATCTGCCTTCACGCTCTGCTTTGGCGCTATTTTCTTAATTACACCATCCTCTACCAAGACATCTGCCTTTTGTTGTGTTTTATCTCCTGGATTAATCACTGTTCCATTTTTTATTAAAAGTAACATATAACAATCCCTTTCTAACTTAAAATTCCCCACCTGCCATTTTGGCACAGTAAGCTAATGATATTTTAGCACAGAAAAAAAGGAGGGGCAACCTCCTTTTATCTTAATCTTGTAGTTTCATATCGCTGCATGGTACGCAGACAATTTTTCAATTCTTCAAATCTCTTATCCACCGAACCATCTTCAATGACAAGATCCAGTACCACTGCCATATTGTTAATCATATGATTTGTGATACAATCTGACATTTTTAATACTATTTTATACTTTTCTTCTATGGTATCCGCATCAAAAAATGCCATCATTTTTTCTTCCGGTGTAGCCTGCTCTAACTGTTCTGCCTGTTTCGTCTGTTTCAACTGCTCTAATGCCTTTTGTACCGTTTCCTGTTCTTGTACCTCTTCCATCGATTGGTGTAAACTATCATTCGAAGCTATTTCCTTTTGTTCTTTTCGTTCCGCCAACTGAAAACGATACTTCTGCTCTACGTGTGGATATTTTTCTGTATCAACAGGACTTATAAACATTTCAAAAGGTCTTGCACATATCTGAAAATCACCATACAATGCCTGATAAATTACCAGTTTTTCTCCTGTTTCTGAATGTTTTGCAACTGTCACAACCTGATACATTTTATTTTTAAAATGAAGATATAATTCTCCTGGTTTTGGATTTCCCTGTGGCATACAATTCCTCTTTTCTGTCCTTTTTCTGTCCTTTATAATGTCATGCTGTTTATCATTTCCATTCCTTCTGCAACAAAATCACGTTGAAATGGAAGCTCGGTGTTCACGCCTTTTGCCATAATATCACTTACCATTTTCATCAGTTCTGACTCCTGCTGCATCTGCGGTACGTCAAATATTTTATATAAATCAACCTCTGCAATCACATCTGCGTCTTGGACAATCTGCGTCTTAGTCATTCCTTCCATCTTTTTATTCACCAAGTCTTTCACTATCTCTTCCGATGCTGACTGCTTTTCTTCAAAATCTTCTGAAACATTTGCGGCCGCTTTTGCTAAAATATCAGTCTTAGGTTTTGAAACACGCTGTTGCTTCACAACAGGCTGCTTCTTTTGCGGCACATTCGGCTGACTTGGCACATCCGTCTTAACACTCTTTTGACCCTTTTTTACATTGCTGATAATCACCCCAAGAACGATAATCCATACAATAATTCCCGTCATACCTGTTCCCCTTTCTTATTATTATTTTCCGTTTCCTAATATTACTTTCCGTTTCCTAATATTACTTTCCGTTTCCTACAATTCTTAAGGAACACATTGCTGCAAATAATCCCACTAGCGCTCCGCAAATAACATCTGTTGGATAATGAACGCCTACATAAAGTCTGGATAAACAAATAATCACAGCTAAAACAATTGCCGGAATCCCCAGATACTTTGGAAGCTTTTGATACATAACATACCCTGCTGCAATAGAGCAGGTAGAATGTCCGGATGGAAATGACCAATCCCCTGCACGAACCAATGGTTCTAATGCTGCAATTGCATCATATGGTCTTACACGCATCACCAGATTTTTCAACGCCAAATTGGTAATCACATACCCGATTAACAATGCTACTGCCATTGCCGTTCCTGTTTTTCTATATTTCTTAAAGCAAAGGAATAATACTGCCAGCACAATCCAAAGCACTCCGCCATTTGCAAGGCTTGTGATAAAAATTACAATGGGATTTAACCATTCAAATCTCAAAAACTCCTGTATAAAAAGCAATATCCTGCCATCTGCACTTAATATGTATTGTAACACTTTTATTGTCTCCTTCGTTTTTCTTTCTCTCTATTTTACAACTGCTTTAAGATTCGGTCAATATCTTCTTTTTTTCCTACAACCATTAAGTGTTCCTCTGTTTCAAAGATATGCTCCGGTGTCAACATCAGAGTGGTTTCTTCCCCTTGTTTGATTCCAATAATGCTTACATTATATTTTGCACGAAAATCCACTTCACGAATAGACTTTCCTATCCACTCCTGCAACGGTTGTATCTCATATATAGAATATGGTCCCAATTCTACATAATCATATACATGATTCATACTAACCCTGGTTGCCATTCTCTTTGCAATGTCCCTGTCCGGATATACCACTTCATCCGCACCGTTTTTCAATAAAAACTTTGCCTGAATGTCTCTGGTTGCCTTGCTGATTACATACTTTGCTCCCATTTCTTTTAAAAGATTCGTTATCTCCAGACTACTTTGGAAATTCGTTCCGATACACACAAAGCAAATGTCAAAATTACTCACCCCAAAGCTTCGCAATACTTCTTCTTTTGTACAGTCTCCTATTTTTGCACTGGTAACAATGGGAAGAATTTCTTCCAAATTTTCTTCATTTTCATCTACCGCCATGACATCGTTTCCATTTTCCACCAAATCCTGACATAAATGCTTTCCAAATCTTCCAATACCGATTACTAAAATTGACTTCATGTTTTCACTCCTCTTTTCTACCCAATTGTAATCTGCTCTACCGGCAGTTGTACCGGACTACGTCGTTTTTTCTCCGTAAATGCCAATGCAAATGACATACTTCCAATTCTTCCAGAATACATCAATATGATTAACATACATTTAGATGCCATTGAAACATCTCTTGTAATTCCTGTACTGATTCCCACTGTACCTATGGCTGAAAAAACTTCCATCATAATATCTGACAATGGTACAGTTTCTAAGGCACTCATAATCATAACACAAACCGTTGCCAGAATCAGATTGATACAAAATACGGTACTTGCTTTCTTGATTGCCTCTTCATCCAACCTTCTGCCAAAAATATTCAAGCCTCGTTTATTTCTCAGATTTGCCCAGATATACAATAAAATTACCAGCATAGTGGTTGTTTTTATTCCCCCTGCGGTAGAACCAGGGCTTCCTCCGATAAACATCAGTACTACATTCAACATTCTGGTGGCTTCTGTATAAGCTCCTGTGTCTAATGTATTAAATCCTGCCGTTCTTGTGGTTACTGAACCAAAGAATGATGCTAACACTTGTCCCTTGGCATCCATTCCCAAAAGCAGATTATTTCGCTCAAACAAATAGAAGCACAATGCTCCACCCAATATGAGCACTACTGTCATCATCAGCACAATCTTGGTATGAAGCATATATTTTTTAATATGCCATTTATGTTTAGAGATATCATCCCACACAATAAAACCAATGCCGCCAATTACAATCAATGCCATGACTACCACGTTTATCACAATATCATCATAATACATGGTAAGTGAGGAATATGGTTCAAACTGTCCCATCAAATCAAATCCCGCATTGCAAAAGGCTGAAATCGAATGAAATATTCCATACCAGATTCCCTTCAGCCACCCGAATCTTGGAATAAATCGGGTCATCAAAAGTATTGCCCCAATTCCTTCAAATACAATCGTATAACAAACAATTTTTTTCACCAGTCGCACAATGCCGCTAATTTGCAGTGTATTGACACTTTCCTGAATGAGATTTCGCTCTTTTAATCCAATCTTGTGTTTTAAAAAGATAGAAAAAAACATACCTATGGTAATAAACCCAAGTCCCCCGATTTGTATCAATACCAAAATTATGACCTGCCCAAATAAGCTCCAATTTGTATAAGTATCTACTACTACAAGCCCTGTTACACAAGTACTGCTGGTCGCTGTAAAAAGTGCATGGAAAAAGCCGATAGAATGTCCCCCTCTGGATGCTATGGGTAACATCAGTAACAATGTCCCTACTACGATAATTAAAAAAAAAACCAAGGCAATTGTCTGTACCTTGCTCAAACGTCTTATCATTTCCCTTATCTCCTTACTCTCTTCCATTTATTCTTTGGCTATTATACAAAAGTTCCAAAAGGGTGTAAAGCAAATATAATGCTAAGGTATACAAAAAAACTGCACTATTTGAACAATATAGATGCTTCCCTACCCTGTGCCAGTTTCATTCCTTCATAAGAATACCATGAACCACTTTTATTTATGACATTGATTTCTGCCGCTAAATCAAGAATATTGCCTTCTCTTGATATTCCCCTTCCATACATAATATCAAATTCTGCTTCTTTAAATGGCGGTGCAATTTTATTCTTCACAACCTTAACTCTGGTTCTGTTACCAACACGCTCCCCTCCGACTTTAATCTGATCAATTCTTCTTACATCTAGTCTAACAGAGGAATAAAATTTCAAAGCTCGCCCTCCGGTCGTTACTTCCGGATTTCCAAACATAATGCCTATTTTCTCACGAAGCTGGTTAATAAATATAACAATACATTTGGATTTACTTACTACCGGAGTCAACTTTCTTAATGCCTGTGACATCAAACGTGCCTGCAAACCAATATGGGCATCTCCCATTTCTCCATCAATTTCTGCTTTAGGTACTAATGCCGCCACAGAATCAATTACAATAATATCAATTGCATTGGAACGTACCAATGTTTCTGCAATCTCTAATGCCTGTTCTCCGGTGTCTGGCTGTGATACATACAATTCGTCTATATTTACACCAATATTTTGAGCATACTTCGGATCAAGTGCGTGTTCTGCATCAACAAACGCTGCTATACCACCTCTTTTTTGAACTTCTGCTACCATGTGCAACGATACGGTTGTTTTACCACTGGATTCCGGTCCATATACCTCCACTACTCTTCCTTTTGGGACTCCTCCAAGTCCTAATGCTATATCCAGACTCAATGCCCCTGTTGGCACTACTTCTACATTGCTCATGGCATTGGAATCTCCCATGCGCATAACAGCCCCTTTTCCAAACTCCTTTTCGATATTTAATATGGCTGCGTCCAATGCCCGCTTCTTATTCTCGTCCATTAACTTCTCCTTCTTCCTATCACACAATATCAATTATGATTTAACCGCTGTTCCATTGCCCGCTGTGCAGCCTTCAGCTTTTTTTCTTTCGCTGCTATCTGTCTAGCCTTAATTCCCTGCATAGTTTTCTCATATTGATGTTTTAATTCTTCTTTCTGTATAGTACCACTTTCTACTTCCCATGTTTCTACCACAGCTTGTATATCTGACTGCAATTCATGGTTTTCTAATAAAAGAAATCCACGAAAACATGACGGATACGCAAACTTACTTATCTTATTTTTCTCTATAAACTCTACTTCCAGATGCTTTTCATCAACACTGCGAATAATTCCTTTACCAAATGATTTATGTACTACTACTTGATTTACTAATTTCTCAATCTCTAACATTGTATACCTCACTTTACCAAACAAAGAGTTCGCTCGTCGGACTCATTTACGCCTGAACGGTGTCGTTTATGACTAATTTCACTTCTGCGCTCTGCACATCAGTCGCATCCTTAACGGAGCGTTTTTTATTTCTAGGAATTGCAACGCAATTTCCTAGAAATTGAAAAACGTGCAATTATCTTGAGGATAAATGCACGCCTTAGTTTCAAATATTACAACTAATCCATATTATTTTTTAATCTCAATTATAATAGAGCTATCACCCTGCACTTCTTGTGATTGTTTCTTACAAATTTACATAACTATTATAACTGAAAAAAATTTTTTTCGTAAGCAAAATCTTTCTATATTTTTATTATTTTTCAACATAGTTCTCCATCTTTGTTAAAATAGAAACGATTGGCATAATTAGTATCCCGCAAAAAAAGTTGCTTACACCATGTATGCAGTCCCACGGCAATCCGGCTATAATCCATGCAACCATCGCCTTAAAATTCAAACCAAATAAAATTGCCTGCGCCGGAGCATATAGTGTTCCGAATAAAAATCCGTGAGCGGCACATACTGTCATATAGACAATTGGTTTTACTTTTTTGGGCATTTTTCTTGGCAAAAGCATAACTACGCCCCAAAGAACTGTCCATATATATAAATATGGTATCCACCATGTTGAAAATCCGCAAAGCAATCCATTCAATAATACATAGGTGTAAATAGGATACAGTGCCTTTTTTCTATACACTACCGTATAAGAAATGGTCAATACCCCTAACAAATGTACATTCGGGGCAATCTCCATAATTGCTTTTGAAGCATACATAAGTGCTCCAAGCATTGCAAATAGTGTTATTTCTTTGGTTGACAGCTTCATTACTTTTCAACCTTAAAAGAATAACTGTCTCCGGCAGTGATTTTAGTGGAATCAACACCAGTCTGTGCATATTCGTCATTGATGTAAAATGCCCAATAGGTCTGATTTACCTCATAATCTGCCGTAATTCCATTTACCGTCTTAACATAAAGACCATATTCTCCTTCTTCCCCAACAATCAAATCCTGTTCTAGCAAAGCATCTCCTACGGTTTCTTTATCCGTATGAATCTCAAACCGTGTTTCATTACCATCTTTATCTACCACAATGAACTCAAACTCTTTCTGACCTTTCCCCAGTACGCTGCTTTCCGACTGTGTGTTTTGCTTATTTTCTGCAGATTTCTGAGTTTCATTGTTACTTTTCTCATTACAACCTGTTGTACATAATGCCATAGCCACAACAAGCATCATACAAAGGAGTATGGAAGTAATTTTTTTGTTTTTATGTTTCATGTGCATATTCGTTCTCCTTAAAAATCTTATTTCCTAAAATATTGTGTCTAGGGAAACACACAATTTATAACGAATTATATCACATTTGACAATTTATATCCATGGTTTTACACTTTACATTTTCTGCATATTATCTTAATTACCAGCGTATAAAATCCGTAAAACCAAAACCATCATAGTCTCTGGCAATATCTCAAAAAAACTCTGCATTGCCATTCTCATTCAAGGCTTTTGATCCCTCGCACAACACGGTATAAGTACAACCTTCTTTATGTGATCTACTGTTTGTTAATAATACTTTCATTGTACTTTTTCTTCCATAATTTACCAGTTTTTCTTCTCTTTTGAGCTATCATGCTGTTTTTTACGTTCTTCCACCATTTTTACGAACCACTCAACCATATTTGGATCCTGATGTGAAAAGAAAGAACTCTCCGCCTTATCCAGTTCTGATATAAAGTTCATGTCTTCATCAGTAAGTATAAAATCAAATACATTGATATTTTCTTCCATACGCTCTCTATGTGTTGACTTAGGAATTACTACGATTCCTCTTTGAATGTTCCATCGAAGCATAATCTGTGCAGGAGTTTTCTGATACTTTTCTGCAAGCTTCACGATTACAGGATTATCAAATGTACCCCCTCTTCCTTCACCAAACGGAGCCCAAGCTTCTAATTGTACATCATATTTATTTGCCCATTCTTTTAGTTCTTTCTGCTGATTATAAATGTGCGTTTCTACCTGATTTACCATTGGTTTGATATGGTTAAAAGATGCAAAATCCACCATTCTGTCTACATAAAAGTTGGAAATTCCGATTGCACGAATCTTTCCTTCCACATACATTTCCTCAAGTGCACGGTATGCGCCATAAGCATCTGCAAATGGCTGATGAAGAAGTACCAAATCAAGATAATCCGTTTGCAATTTTTTCATAGATTCCTCTACTGATTTTTTTGTTTCTTCATATCCATAATGCTCTACCCACACTTTTGTTGTAAGAAAAATTTCTTCTCTTGGAACTCCTGATTTTTCAATTGCACTACCTACTTCTTCCTCATTAAAATAGCTCTGGGCTGTATCAATGGAACGATATCCTGCTCTTAATGCATCAAGTACACACCGCTCACATTCGTCCTTTGTGACCTGATAAACTCCATAGCCGAGAATTGGCATTTTTACTCCGTTATTTAATGTTATATATTCCATTTCTTCTTCCTCATATTCAAATTTTTTTAAATATAATTATTACTTTTGCTATCTGAATAACCATTCCATAATGTTCTTATCCTGTACGAACAGCGAACCGCCGTATCCGTGCTGGTTGTAATATCTTATAGTTTATAAATTCTTTCCAAGCTTCATTGCCTCTGATTTTTCAGTTGCCATACCCTCATACTTCATGCCATATAGTCCCGCAAAACGTTTCATTGTATATTCTCCAGCCTCTAACATCCATTTTTCAGGTGCTGCTCCCTGAAAAACAAAATACAGACTTCTTCCTGATAATTCACCCTCGCCTACCAGTCCATAAAAGCGGTCAAGTACATTTCGTACAGAGCCACAGATATTATGCCAGTATAATGGAGACCCCATTACAATCACATCTGCTTTCTTCATTTCAGAAATCACTTTTTCAAGTTCATCCTCCGCAAAAGACTGTCCATAGCTGTAAATCTTGTAATCTGTAAGATTTAATGTTTCATATTCGTTATTGCCTAATAATGCCTTTGCAAGTGCTGCTGTGTTTCCATTTTTATTCGGACTTCCGTTAATAAATAATGCTTTCATTTTGTCTTCTCTCTTTCTTTGTTTTTTATTCTTTTCATCGCACAACCAACTGCTTTTTCATTCATATTATGCATATTTTCTCATTGTACAAACTGATTTGCCTCTTCAGCTAATTCCCTTGCTATTGCATCATTATCTTTCATTTCTTCATGAATTTCTGTCACTCCTGTAACTAAGGTCTGTACATTCTCTGCTACATTAGTTATACTAACTGTGCTTTCCTCAATTACTTTCGAAATGTCATTAATAGATGCTGTCATCTGACCAATAATATCTTTTAATATTTCTGATTTTTTTGAATAATTAAACATTGTTTCATTGATTTTTGCAGCATCATCACTATACTGTTTTCCACCCAATACAAAATTATCATAATCTGGCAAAATTGTATTACTGATATACTCAATTATTGTATTTGAATTATCTGTTAATCTATTAACTGTTTCTATTACCATTTGATTAATATCTTGAATATCATTTGCTGTATTTCTACTTGAATCAGCAAGCATTCTGATTTCATCTGCTACAACAGCAAATCCTTTTCCAACTTCTCCTGCTCTCGCAGCCTCAATAGAAGCATTCAATGCAAGTAAATTTGTTTGGCTACTTATACTTAAAATCTGTTCTGTTAATTGAGCAATCTTTATTACATTCTTACCATCCTCTATAGCTTGTTTCATACTATCAACAATTGGACCAATCACTGTATTGATTCCCTCTTTATTATTTCTTGCAAATGTCTCCAGCTTAATGGCTCTATCTTTCATTGCTTTTGTATAGTCTAAAATATCTTCGGTATTATTGGCCATAAAAATAATTTCATCATTTACAGAACTTGTATTATCATTTACACCCAACACAGTTGCTGATGTTTCTTGCATTGCTGCTGCTAATTCTTCTACAACCTCTAAGGTTCTGTTCGCATTTTCATTAGCCGCATCTACGTTTTTCACAACCTGACTACCAATCTGTTCCAATCTGCCAGAATTTTTATTCATTCCCAGCATGATTACTTGCATTTTTTCCATAAATGCATTGATATTATAAGCCAGTTGTCCTATTTCGTCTTTTGTTTTTACGTCCATTCTAATGGATAAATCACCCTCCCCATTTACAATACTTACTATAATCTCATTTAAACGGGAATTTACATTTCTTAATGGTGAAGCTATATATTTAATAATGATACAAACAATACCAACAAACACTATTACCATTAAAGCACTTATGACAATAACTGTATTCGTACTATTATGATAAACTGACACTTGTTTATCTATAGCTTCCGCTACATAATCATCGTTTAGATAAATCATCTCTGTTATATATGTATCTATTTCCATTCCCACAGGAATAACCTCTTCATTCATAACTTCTAAGGCTTCTTTCAACATATTCTTTTTACTATATTCATAAGCTTTATCAAAACTCTCTATAAAAACGGGAAATAGTGTTTCTAGCTGTTCGTATACTTCTACATGCTTTTCCGTTTGAAGCAATGCCCCTAACACATCCATATAATATGTGATTCTCTCCTTACAGTATGCGATTTCTTCCTCTGCTTCCTGCAAATCCTTATCTTTCATATTTATATGATAAAAAAGCTGTTTCTGCATACTATTCATCTTTATTGTTAGTTCATCAATAGCAACTGTACTTGTAATTCCATCATCGCTTACCTTAACGCTTTCTGCCTGCATATTTCTCATGCCTATGCCACTTACAAATAAACCAATTAAAGCCATAATTTGTAAAAAAAACATTGGTATTAATAATTTGCTTCTTATACTTCTCATCATAAATCCCATCCTTTCCCATTTTATATGCTTCCTGCACACGAATTTTTCTGCCTTATGCTCAGACTCCATTCATAAATTCATCACTTAAAAAATTTGAATTGCTACCCTTTTATTTGCATAATTTATTTGTTGTGATTTTATTATAGAAAAAACGAGACATCATAAGAAGTCTCGTTTGGTTAATTAGTTTGAACCCTTAGGTTATATCTATTATTTCACTTTATTGATTATTTTTATCAAGTTCTTTACCTTGTCTGATGGTTCTGTTGAATACAAAATTCCAAAAGGAATTGCATACTCCCATTCTACCGGAATAATTTTAATAAGCGGGTGAACACTCTCCCAGCTTTTCATTGCCAGCAATACATCGTCACTATTTTGACATCTGTTAAATACTTCTACGTTATAAAAATCAAAATCTACAATATCTATCTTGGAGTAATTCTTTATTAAATCATCACGAAGTTCATCCACATAATGACTCCAGCCCCTATGCATCAGCATGATTTTTTCTCCATCCAAATCCTGCATTTCAATTCTTTCTCTATTTGCAAGTCTGTGATGAAGGGATACTGCCACACAAAATGGCTCTTTTGATATTTGTATGCCATTACATTTTCGCAGTTTCAACATAGCCTCATCAAATATTCCGGCTACCACATCAATATTCTGTCCAAGATTCGCAAGTATTTCTCTTGCATTCTCCGGTGTATTCTCAAAAGGAATCAACTGGAACTTCATATCCGGATATATCTGCTGTATCTTTGGCCACAGCTCCACAAATACCAGTGGCGGTGTCATGGGTGAAATTCCTACTCTGATTACTTTATCCGAACTTTTTTTCATGGCGTCTTTCGCCCTTATAACTGCCTCTTTACTATATCCTATTATATATTTTGCATCGTTATACAATGACTTACCAGCTTCCGTCAGAACAAGACCTCGATGTGTCCGAGCGAACAATTGTAAATCAAGACTACTTTCCAATGCATTAATTTGCTTGATTACTGCCGGAGGTGAAATAAATAACTTATTAGCAGCTTTACTGAAACTTCCCGCTTCAACAACACATATAAATGTTTCAAGCTGAGGATTATACATCATTTTCTCATTCACGCCTTCCAAATTCAAAATTTATAGTGTTAATGATAAATTATAGTATACTTTATCATTAACACTAAATCAAATGAAACTTCAAAAAGTCAAGGATAATATCCTAAATGTTATTATCTTTTAGTTCAACCACCGAATCTGTTCTTCTTGTATCAACGGATAACGCACTAACTCTTTTCCATCTAAGTTCTCCCGATGCATATCCACTGCTGTTATCTGTTGATTTTCATAGGTGGTATAATAATAGATTCCCTTATCTGTGTTACAGCAAGAGGTATAAATGGTAATTTCATATTTTCCCTCTGCTACCTCACAGCATCCTTTTTGCTGCTCTACCGAACCAAGAATATGGAAAAACTGGGAAACACTTTCTGCTTCTGAATCTCCTGAAACAGAATTTAACTTTGTAAATGCCACACGGGCAAATCGTGATGCCGAGGACAAATCTCCCGGCAAGCCTAATGCACCCATACCACGACTATATGCGTTCAAGGAAAGTTCCTCTGAAAACCGGTTTTCCGGCTGTTTCGGAGAAAGCTGCATATAATTATTTAACTGAAACATCTGCATTTCAAAGGGTGGGTTATTGGTTAAAACCCCTACCGGATTTTCATATATATGCAGACCGTCTGCCACACATTCCACCGTAATTGCCTCCGCCTTATCCGCAATCATCCAATGCAACTGTGCTGCAGGCAGTTGTTCACTAAAAGAAGTCCCTACCAGATTCATCTTACCTAACAGTTCCCGCACTTCTTTTATAGAGGCACATTGCCCTAATACCCAAGGAATAAACTCATACTGTGCTACATTTTCTCTTCCCTCTTCTACTTCCTGATACACTGAATTTCCTACAAAGTTAAGTCCTGCCATGCCAACTCCCTTTTCATTAATGGCATCGTAGTAAAGAGGATAACTTCCTACCACATGCGCCATCCCAATTATGGCATAGTGTGTGTCTTTTTTTCCCATATGGCGAAAATCAAAGGGATAATTTCGTGGTGTCACCGTCACTTCATCCCCATAGGAAAATTCATAGTCTAAGGTTCTTCCCATATAAAAATCTTTTGTTTTATACGTCGCTGCCGTACACATACACATTCCTGCCTTTCCGTCTGATACTCTTATTATTTTTTATCAATCTATTCCATACTTTGTGTTCTAATTAAGATTATATCCCATATTCCAACACCTTACTACACCCATTTAGAATCTTTATTTTATGAATAAAACGCTTCTAAAATCTTATGTCCTGCAAACAACGCAACGGTTACTGCAATTGCAGCAAATATATTGACTGTAAACAGTGTATTTCTTCCTACCCATGCAATAGCAATTAAAATTATCCCATAAACAGCACTGGCAATAAAATCTACGATTTTCTTATGTTTTAAGTCTTTCCGAAATGCATTCTTCATTATTATCTTTACCATCATATAAGCAAGTGAAATAATAAACACTGCGCTAAATACTGTTCCCAAGGATACTGCTATGTTGAAATCAATGTCTTTTCCCGCTATGAAGTATTGTATCATTCTAATGGTATCTTTAGAAATAAGAATGTTAATGACTGACAGTATTGCAAGTCCTAAACATATCATATCCAGACTAGAAATCAATTTCTGTTTTACTGTCTTTTTAGGAAAAGTCGCAATCACTTCATCACAAAAGTTTTGGTAATCTCCCCCAATGACTTTCTCTATATCTTCACCTCGTTCCTGCGCCGCAATTACCATTTCTGTCAAATCATGTCTTACCACTTCTATATTATATTCCGACAGTTCTGAACCTCTTAGGTAACATATCATATCTGTAAATATCTCTTGATTTTCTTCCCAAATTTCCTCATCCAAACGATTATTTTCCCTATTTAATTCTTTTACTTTTCGATTCATATTTATACCTCTTTCCTTTCTTCCCGAAATAATTTGTTAATTGCTCCTTCCAGTTCTGAAAAGCTTGCATAAAAGGCTTGAATTTCTTCTATCCCTCTCTCTGTTATGAAAAAATACTTTCTCTTTGGTCCTACCGGAGATGCTTTATATTGTGCTATAATCAAACCATTTTTCTCTAATCGCAATAACATAGGATAAATCGTTCCTTCTGAAATATCCGAAAATCCATATTCATGCAGCATCTCAGAAATTTCATATCCGTAGGTTTCCTTTTTACTGATAACTTTCAAAATACATCCCTCTAATGTTCCCTTTAACATCTGTGATGGTATCATATTTTTCCCTTTCTATCTTGCATTACATAGTAGTTAGGTACATTGTAATGCAAGATACTTATATTGTCAATATTTTCCAAGATAAAAAACCCTTAATTATGAGTTACTACTCACAACTAAGGGTTTTTTAATACTTTCGATTTCTATTTTTATTTTGCTGCTGCAGGGTTAATCTTTTTTGTCTTAATATCGTTCTGAAGCATTGCAAGAAATTCTTCCAAGGAAACAGTTGTTGTCTTCTGCTCTCCATGTAATCTGTAACTTACGGTTCTGTCATTCATTTCGTTTTTACCAAGCACTAACAGATAAGGAACTTTTGCCATCTGTGCCTCTCTAAGACGATATCCAAGCTTTTCATTTCTTTCATCAATTTCAACACGAATTCCATTTTCTTCTAAATAAGAATATACTTCGTGAGAATAAGCGTTCAATTCCTCGTCTTCGTTCTTTACCGGAAGAATGGTTGCTTGAACCGGCGCAAGCCAAAGTGGAAGATTTCCTTTTGTTTCCTCTAAAATATATGCCATAAAACGATCCAAGGAACCAAGAATTGCTCTATGAAGAACCACTGGTGTCTTCTTTGTTCCATCACTATCAATATATGTCAAATTGAATTTTGCCGGTAAGCAGAAGTCTAACTGGCAGGTGGAAAGTGTGTATTCATTACCAATTGCAGGTTTGACGTTTACGTCAAGCTTTGGTCCGTAGAATGCTGCCTCACCAATTTCTTCTGTATATTCAATTCCAATATCATCCAAAACTTTTCTTAATGCATTTTCTGCATTGTTCCACATTTCATCATCGTCATGATATTTTACCTTATCTTCCGGATCTCTTAAAGAGAGCACACAACGATAATCTGTAATATTGAAATCTTTATAAGTCTCAAAAATAAGCTCTACTACTTTTGAAAATTCAGCTTCAATCTGTTCCGGAGTAACAAATAAATGCGCATCATTCTGGCAGAAATGTCTTCCTCTTTCGATACCCTTTAATGTACCACTTGCTTCAAAACGGAAATCATGTGCAATCTCACCGATACGAATTGGTAAATCCTTATAAGAATGCATTCTGTTTGCATAAATCATCATGTGATGCGGGCAGTTCATTGGACGAAGCACAAAAGATTCTCCCTCTACTTCCATTGCAGGGAACATATTGTCCTTGTAATGATCCCAGTGACCGGATGTTTTATAAAGATTTACAGTACCAACGCAAGGAGTCATTACATGGAAATAACCACGTTTTCTTTCTTTTTCCTTGATATAATTTTCAAGCTCCTGCCATACGGTATAGCCCTTTGGAAGAAACATTGGAAGTCCACGTCCAACCAAATCATCAGACATAAACAACTGCATTTCTTTTCCGATTTTTCTATGGTCACGCTCTTTTGCTTCTTCTAAAAGCTTCAAATGCTCCTCTAACTCCTCTGCTGTCGGGAAACATACACCATAAATTCTTTGCATTACATGATTGTTTGCATCCCCTTTCCAGTATACACCGGAGTATTTTACTAACTTGAAGTTTTTACAAAGCTTTGTGTTATCCACATGAGGCCCACGACAAAGGTCTGTAAAATCTCCCTGATCATATACAGAGATATTTCCATCTTCTAAGTTGCTAATCAGGTCTAACTTATACTCATCACCTTGGAATAATTCCAGTGCTTCTGCCTTGGAAATCTCACGTCTGTAAATTTTCTTTCCCTCTTTACAAACCTTTTTCATCTCTTTTTCGATAGCAGCAATTGCTTCATCATTGATTGCCGCATCTCCAAGATCAATATCATAATAGAACCCTTCCTTTACCACAGGTCCAACCCAGAACTTTGCATTTGGATATAAGTGTTTTACTGCCTGTGCCATCACATGTGCGCAGGAATGATTCAGAGTATTCAGTCTCTCATCTGCTTTAAAATCTACCATTTTTGTATCTCCTTTCAATCTTTAAAGTGTCTCAGAACTTACCAGCCTAATATTCATAAAATTTCTTATAATATAAAAACCCCTTATACAAACATTTTGCTTGTATAAGGGGCGAATATACTAATAACTATCCGCGGTTCCACCCTACTTATTTCCATGGGGAAATCACTTTTTTGACGATAACGGAGTCACCGGACCGGATTAGGGCCGCTCAGAGGTGGTCTTCCTAAAGTTCTCATTCTAAGATACTCACACCAAACTGTACCTCTCTCTTTAGAACATCCCTTTAGTACTCTTCTCTTCAACACGCTTGTTTTATTGTATTTCAAATCTGTGCAACTGTCAAGTCCCTGCTTGTCATATTTTTATGCAATTCCCAATAAAAGACCGATTACACGAACAACCAGTGCTGCCATCCATGCAATTACACATTGCCATACTACTACTGCTACTGCCCACTTACCGCCAAGCTCACGTTTTACAGAAGCAATTGCCGCAACGCAAGGAGTATAAAGCAAAGTAAATACCAATAAAGAAGCCGCTCCCACCGGAGAAAGTACTGTTGCTATACTGCCGCCAAATAAAACTTCCAGTGTAGAAACAACGCTTTCCTTTGCCATAAATCCACTAATAAGTGAGGTGCAAATGCGCCAGTCCCCAAGTCCCAATGGTGCAAATATGGGAACTAACAAGCTGGAAAATGCTGCAAGTATACTGTCTGCGGAATCTTTTACCATATTCAAGTGTAAGTCAAAGCTTTGCAGAAACCATACTGCAATGGTTGCAATTAAGATTACGGAAAATGCTTTCTGCAAAAAATCCTTTGCTTTTTCCCAAAGCAACTGTGCCACATTTTTTGCCCCCGGCAAACGATAATTTGGCAATTCCATAACAAATGGTACTGGTTCGCCCTTAAATAGTGTTCCTTTATATAAAAAGGCTACTAAAATTCCAACAGCTATTCCCAGTAAATAAAGCCCTGACATAATGATTCCACCATGCTTCGGAAAAAATACACTGACAAAAAATGCATATATTGGAAGCTTTGCTGTACAACTCATAAATGGTGTCAGTAAAATTGTCATTTTGCGGTCACGCTCACTGGTAAGGGTTCTGGTTGCCATAACTGCCGGAACGGTACACCCGAATCCAATCAGCATCGGCACAATACTTCTTCCGGAAAGACCGATTTTTCGCAACAATTTATCCATTACAAACGCAACACGAGCAATATATCCGCTATCCTCCATAAGTGACAGGAAAAAGAATAATGTCACAATGATTGGTAAAAAGCTAAGTACACTTCCTACGCCGGTAAAGATACCGTCAATTACAAGACTATGCACTGCACTATTGACATTTGCCGCTGTTAGTGCCGCATCTGTTAATTCTGACAGTTTTTCAATCCCTAATTCCAGTATTCCTTGCAGCCATGCACCTATGACGTTAAAGGTGAGATAAAATACCAACACCATAATTCCGATAAAGCATGGAATTGCCGTGTACTTTCCGGTAAGCACTTTATCTATTTTTTCGCTGCGAACACGTTCCTTACTTTCCTTTGGCTTTACAACTGTCTGCTCGCACAGACGCTCGATAAATTCAAATCGCATATCTGCAATTGCCGCACTTCTGTCTAACTCTCGCTCTGCTTCCATTTGCTGTACAATATGTTCTAACATTTCCATTTCATTTTGCTCCAACTTCAACTGCTTCAAAATCAAATGGTCACCCTCTATTACTTTTGTAGCTGCAAAACGAACCGGAATATTGGCTTTTTCCGCATGGTCTTCAATTAAATGAATCACTGCATGTATACAGCGGTGTACCGCTCCATTGTGATCCTGTTTATCACAAAAATCCTGTCGCAATGGTCGCTCCTGATATTTTGCAATATGTAATGCATGACGAACCAGTTCGTCTACACCTTCATTTTTTGCCGCAGAAATTGGAATTACCGGAACTCCCAGTAATGCTTCCATGGCATTTACATCAATTGCACCTTGATTTCCAATCACCTCGTCCATCATATTCAATGCCACTACCATCGGAATATCCATTTCCATCAACTGCATCGTAAGATATAAATTTCGTTCAATGTTGGTGGCATCTACTATATTAATAATCGCTTTAGGTCTATCGTTCAGCACAAAATTTCTCGAAACAATCTCTTCACTACTGTACGGAGACATGGAATAAATTCCCGGTAAATCCGTAACATTTGTATTGGTATAACCCTTAATCGTTCCATCCTTGCGGTCAACTGTCACTCCCGGAAAATTTCCAACATGCTGGTTTGCTCCGGTCAACTGATTGAATAATGTCGTTTTCCCGCAGTTTTGATTACCAACCAGCGCATACGTCAATTTCGTTCCCTCCGGCAACGGATTTTCATCCTCTTTGGAATGATACTTTCCCTCTTCCCCTAAACCCGGATGTGCTGAATTTTTCATATATTCACTACCTTTATGGCTTCGGCTTCGCTGATGAATCGGTTCGATTTCAATTTGCTCTGCCTCTGCTAATCTAAGTGTCAGCTCATATCCGTGAATCTGAATCTCCATAGGGTCTCCCATAGGTGCAAGCTTCACTACGGTTACTTCAGCCCCCGGAATCATTCCCATATCTAAAAAATGCTGTCGTAAGGCACCTTCGCCTCCAACCTTTTTAATGGCAGCACTTTTCCCAATTTCCAGTTCTTTTAATGTCATACTAAATATTCATCCTTTTCTCTTCACTTTATCCTTTGTGTTTGCAGCAGCTATTTTTCCACATCAATCTGGGTTTCTGTGCTTATTTCTCCACACTCCTATTTTAATCAACATACGGTTAGAAGTCTATACCTTGTTGAAAAATCATTGCACTTGTATGAAATAAATACCATAATTATATCATTCCCAAAATAAACGGATGATTTCCTTATTCTATTCATGTACTATATACTTTTAACAGCTAACTAAAAATTGAAGGAGATTAACTATGAATAACTTGCAAGCACTTATCCAAAACTATTTAGAACATTGTCGTACACAAAAATGCTTAGACAACAAAACTTTAAAGGCATATCGCATTGATTTGCGGCAATTTTCTGAACAAATAGACACTACTTTAATAACAAACATCAGCTCCCCTATCTTAGAAGCATACATTGCCAAACTACATCAACAATATCAACCTAAAACTGTAAAAAGAAAGATTGCCTCTTTAAAATCTTTTTTCCATTTCCTAGAATATAAAGATTTTATTACTCAAAATCCTTTTAATCGAATACATATACATTTTCGTGAACCTGCCAAATTACCCAAAACAATTCCCTTACATATCATCGAAACATTTCTTGCTACCATTTATACACAGCAAAAAACTGCCAAAACTGATTATCAAAAAAGGAATGCTTTACGCGACGCAGCCGTTATAGAGCTTCTATTTGCAACCGGTATGCGAATTTCTGAGCTTTGTACTTTACACTCTAATGATGTAAATTTATATGATGGAACGATACTTATATTTGGCAAGGGAAACAAAGAACGCCTTATTCACATTGGAAATCACTCTGTCTTTTGTATTTTAAAAAAATATTATACCGATTTTCGTTCGGAAATCAATCAGTGTAACCACTTTTTCGCTAACCAAGACGGAACTCCTTTATCTGATCAATCTGTACGCAGAATGATTAACAAATTATATTTTTTATTCGGCAGGCAATAGATAATCTCTTATTATCCATCACTTATTATATTTTTCCCTTATCCCTTTATTTCCGCACTCCTATGTTATTTTTTACATTTTTTGCTTTTATTATAGCAATTTCAACAATCTTTTCAATATGTTTGAAATATTTTTAATGCTTTTTCACAATTTTCATTGAATATCATGTTGGTTATCATCATAATATGATATAATATTAATTTATCGTATTCTTTTTTCACATTAAAAGGATGTTCCATCAAATGCTAATATTTGTTGGAACATCCTTTTATTTCTATACTTCTAAATATTTTTTTAACTCGGTAAATTATTTGTTTCATTTTTATTCAAAAATTTCCATACGATAATTTATTGTCATATAAGCAATCATTCAGCGTTTTCTTCACTCTTTGTCTTATTTTTCACAATCTGCTTTACCATCTCAACATACACTTTTTAATTCGTTCCTGCTTTGGTATCGTAGTTAGTGTTAATATACAAAATTTAATCTTTTCCTGCTAATTCCGTGTCAATAAACGCAAAGAATTGTTTTTTATTAACCTTATCTGAATTATCTATATACCACATAAATGCTTCTTTTAGTCCTTCATACATATCTTTTTCATTTGGCATAAGTTCATGTTGCTTTGATACATCAAGGTAATATTCATAATCATAAAAACTAAAATATTTTCTTTGGTCTATATCAGCATAGACATTCTTAAATTCTACTGTTTTTCCAATGATGTCATAGCACATTTCAACCCATTTGCGAATAGAGACTGCTTTTGAATTTCCAACATTATAAATATGTTGCTCTGGTTTTTTCTCTAAAAGAACATCTATAAATCTACATAAATCTTCCACATGGAAAAACTGTAACTTCATCTCTCCGTCTTTTGGCAAATAAAAACACCTATCCTGTAATGCACAATCAAACACGAAAGCCTCTCTGTATACATTATTCATCTGTCCGTACAAATATGGCGGACGAAGTATGTAAGCATTGGAATTTCTTCTCATTAAAATATTCTCTGCTTCAATTTTATCAGTTCCATATTTCCCCCAATATTTATTAACATTCAATGCCGTATCTTCTTTGAATGGCTGCATTGCATATTCCGGATATACCGCACTAGAACTAATTAAGATATAGTCTTTATACTCTCCTAACGCATCCAATAATTTATCAACATCATCAGCAGTATATGCTGTATCAATTATAACGTCAAAACAATAATTGCGAAGTAATTCCCCAAGATTGTGCCTGTCAGCCTGAAGTAACTTTACACCTTTCGATTGCTCCCGACTATTTCTGTTAAGAACATATACATCCCATCCTTTTGACACATAGTATTCTGCAATATACCTACTAACAAAAACTGTGCCACCCGTAACAAGAACTTTTTTCATAAGATTCCTCCATTTGGCTTATTTCCTTTTCTTTGTTTTTAGGACTTATCATACATAGCATTGACTTGAAGCTATATTTTACCTCCGCATACTACATTTGCAAAATCACAACTTGCAAACCATCATATATTCTTCTTCATTTTCATCAACAATTTCAAAACCAACATTTTTATACAGCTTAACTGCATAATTTGCTTTTTGTACTGACAATGAAGCCTTCTCATAGCCTCTTATTTTAAGTTCTTGAATCATCCTTTTCATTAAAGCTGTTCCTATTCCGCATCCTCTATATTCCTTATACAGGGATATTGCAAAGGATGGCACACCTGCCTCTATGTGACCATAATCGTTCATAACTCGTACCCAAACTGCTCCAACTACTTTTTTATTACTTTCTGCCACAAAACATATGTCATCCTCTTTTTTCCCAAAATCTTTCACATACACTTGCAGCTCCGGTAACTCTATTATGGTTTTAGGTGGTGCTTGCACACCTGCCGGAATAAATATTGCCTCATATAAAAAACTGTTTAATAGTTCATATTCATCATTTCGTAGTGTTCTAATATTATAATTCATTCTGTCCTCTTCAATTATTTAATCTTAATTAAATTTTTCACTCAAACTACTCGGATAATAATCTGCCTAAGATTGCTTCTTTATTATTAATGAACATTTCCGTAACTTGATAACTTTCTGTTTCCTCATATGAACACAAATGTATGCTTCCATTATCAAAACAATATATATCCGCATTGGGGATTCCCAGTAAAATAGGTGAATGTGTGATAATAAAAAATTGTGCTCCTGCTTTTGCACACCTGTATATTTCAATTAATAATGTAAGCTGCCTTTGTGGAGATAATGCCGCTTCTGGCTCATCCAATAAATATAACCCATTTGCTCGAAGATTATTTTGTGCTAATGCCAAAAAGCTTTCTCCGTGCGACTTTTCATGGTATTTTGCAGATGGATGCCTAATGTCTGAATATTCCTCTTCTTGTGTTGCCACATTATAAAAACTTTCAGCTCTCAAAAAATATCCCCACTTTTCTTTCCTAAAACCTTTGGAAATTTTTATTGCATCACATAGTTCTGAATGAGTATCGTGTGTAGAAAAATTATAATTCTTTGTTCCACCTTCCGGATTAAAGCCATGAGCCACCGCAATTGCCTCCAGTAATGTGGATTTACCACTCCCGTTTTCTCCGACAAAAAAAGTTATTGGATTATTAAATTCAATTTTATCAATATTATGAAATGCCTTGATTTTCTTTAAATAACTATCATTCTCTATCTTATTCCAATCAAACACTACTCCCTGTATAAATTGATTGTTCACTAAATACCACTCCCTAAATACTAAAATATGGATTCTCAAACTGCTCCAGTCATCTGTTTGCCATGCAAACAAACAGACTTCATAGGACGAATTATAACACTTTTGAGCGTATTCTATAAATAAAAATATCACTCAACATCTCTTGCCACAATTTGTTTCTCTTCAACACTTATAACTTCCTAAACTACATTTTTCGTCAGGTATCTGTTAATAACCTCATCACTCCAAATATGTGCTTCAATATATCTTTCAGGTCCATATTTTCCATCATTATTCCATTCTTGAGGCAATCCGTATTTTTCGATAATCCCTAAGATTTCATCATATGTATAAAGTTTTTTTCGATACTCTTTTCCATCATTTATCCTGTCACTAAAAGTTGGATGTGAATCTCCATATGTAAAAGATACTGTTCGTAAGTCAAACTCCTCAATAGGGATTTTTATAAATGAACTATTTTCATACCATGTACTTAACCAAGGACTATGTTCTACTACCATATAATGTGGTACTTGTCTGTGAATTAAGCCACCTTTCTTCTGAAACTCATTGCGTAATATATTTTCGTAATAAACTCGTAATTGCATATAGTCTGAACTTCGTTTTGCACATTGTACATTCGGCTTAGTAATTACAATTTTCTGAAGTATCATATTTGCATCTTCTACAGATAAATCTGACAAATTTTTAAATGGTCCTATTTTTTTATCAAAATAGTGATACAAAAACATCTAATCACCCTCTCATTTCACTCTTTTTACAACAATCTTATTCATCGCATGACAATGCTTAATTCCATTCTCATGTTCGTCATTGAATTTCTTGTTTTCAAACATTTTTATTTCCCATTCTTTATAATAATCTTTAATTTCTTCATTTTTAAATACACCTATCATCACATCTTTTAAATCTTCTGGTACTGGCTCTTCATCTGTAAACAGTGCAACAATGTGATATCCATTTACATTTGTCCATTTTTTTAATAATTCCAGTATTCGGGGCTGTTTTTCTCTTTCAATAAATTGCAATACTCCATGAATAATAATTAAATCATATTTGTACTTAAAATCAAAATTCAAAACATCGCATACATATGTATTTACAGCTAAATTATTACGTTCTTTCAAATAATTTATTTTTTCAATAGCATTTTCTGATATGTCAAATGCATCTACTTGAAATCCTAAACTTGCCAGATATAACGAATGTCTTCCATCACCACAACCAACATCAAGAATTCTTGCTCCTTTATTCAAAAATGGTACTATATCTTCCACTTCTTTACTTGGATTTCCAAATGTTGATTTTTCTTTATTTAAATATTCATTTTCCCAAAATGGCTTCATAATATCTATCCTTTCAAATTTTTCACTTTTAACGTCAAAAATATAATATCATACCAACCATTGAAATTCACCCTCATTTCAACAAATGCAGAGCATACAGCTCCGCATATCATATTTTGTATTCCTCTGTTTCTCGCTACTTCTTATCCTCACGCTGATTGCCCTTGAATTCCTTCTCCACATGGCAATGCTCCTGCTTACCCACCAACTTAAAACTGTAACGTGGACATTCAAAATCCAATTCAATAATATATGGCATCCAGTCTATAATTCTCAAAAAATCATCACATTCGAAACGATTATCATAAAAATTCAATATTGTGCTAAGGGCTGTACCATGAGTTCCTACAACAATTTCTTTATCTGGATTATCTGATAAAATTTTATTCAAGGCTTCTATATTACGTTTTTGAACCATGGCAATGGATTCACCGCCCTTTTCATGATAATCATGGTTCGCCCATCGTTTCTGAAACATTCCATGGTTGTTGCCATCCAAACCCTTTTCTCGTTCCCGCAGTCTCTCGTCTGTTATAATCTTTTTTCCAAAAAATGCTGCTGCATCCGCAATCGTGTCTATGCTTCGCTTATAAGGACTGCAATAAAATGCATCTATTTTCTTATCTTTCAAAAATTCTAATACGATTGCAGAATCTCTCTTCCCGTCTTCCGTTAATGGTCTTGTTCTGTCTTCTTTCCACGCATGCTCCGGCTGTGCATGACGCACAAAATATACTTTTGTCATACTGTATCTCCTATCTCTTTTCAATCATCAAATGATGAAAAAATGCAATGTCTTTATATCCATCTATACCAGATACCCGCATCTCTATCTCCACCATTTTGTCCTGCCACTCAACATCCTTGTGTATTTCCTGATTCTGCTGCATATCCCAAAAGGTTCTCATACCAAGTGTCTTTTTAATCTTAAGTTCAGAACACCATTTTTCAATATCGGAATCTTCGTAATATCGAATTGCTCCATATTTAGAGGTCATTCCGTCATTGCCATCTAAAAGACTATGTGCTCTATCCTCAACGTATTCCAAGACATTGTGACAAATAATCATATTTCATCAAACATTCCCATGGTTGTAAATCCGTCACTTGTCTGCTCATTATGCCAGCTCCATTTCATCCTGCATTTTTACAAATCCATATTTTTCATATAATGCTCGTCCCATCGTTGTGGCTTCCAGTGAAATCTGTGATACCCCACGTTCTTTTACTTCCTTTACCAGTAAATCCAATGTATGAAACGCAATTCCCTGTCTGCGATATTCAGGTTCAGTATACATATTCATGATATATGCCTTTTTACCAGTTGGATTGTGGTAAGTAGGCATAACCTGATAAAAACTCACACCACCTGCACCGATAAATGTCTCATTGTCATATGCCAGATACGCAATATGCTCTCCGTTTTCCAATGCCCGCTTATAATATGTATAAGATTCTCGCTCCACTTTTGTCATGTCCACATCATCTGACAACTGATTCGCTGCACGAAGAACTATAATTCTTGTTCTCACCAGTTCTTCAATATCTTCCATGGTTGCTCTTTTATATTCAAACTTTTCTAACATCCTACTCTACACCTCCATCAGCAAAGACTCTCCCTTTGTACAATCTCCACTTGTCCATTCCCATTTTTCCCAAAGTTCTATTTTTCCATTTTCTAACACCGTTGGCACACTATGACACTTTCCTGTCTTTACCTGCATTTCCTTATTCATATGATGATACACAAAATCAAGTTCTCCATTATTTGAAACCTTACCAAGCAAAGAACCTTTCAATATATCTCCACCACTATATTCAGCCCACAAAAGACTTCCTTTCTGATGATATGTAAATACAGTCTGTTCACTCACTTCACCATTTTCTGAATTCATTTTGGGAATAAACTTTCTTCCATTATAAATAATCTCCGTAGAAGCTTTATAAAGTTCTTTTTCCATAATTTCATATGCAAGTATCACTCCATTTTCTACCGGATAACGCTCATGCTTTACGGTAGAGAATCCCAGTTTTTCATAAAGTGCTGCTGCCGGCAATGAAGCATCCAGATATGCATTATCGTATTTTTCACTAATTTGTGCTTCCATATTCTTTATAATAAATGTTCCGTAACCCTTTTTTTGATGTTCCGGCAACACATAAACTCTTGTGATATGATTATCTGCAAAAGAACCTGTTGCTACGATGTTTCCATTTATTTTAAGCACACTTGCATAACCATTTTCAATATCCTTTGCTATTGCCTCCTTGCTGTGATGTTCACAGAAAAAATCTACTACTTCTGCCGGATAATACTTGGGATATATTGTTTTTATGGTATGCTGCACTATATTATATACCGTTTGTAAATCCTCTGTTTTTGCTAATTCACATATCATCATTTTTCACTTTCCCCCTTGTTTTTTGAACTTTCTTCTTCATTGATACACTAAACTATTTTTATATAAAATATCACAATATATGGTCACTTTCAATAAATCCACAAAATCATAAAACTTATTTTGCCATCTCCATTTTTCTTATCGGGTGTCTGATTACTGTTTTCCATTTTTCATGTGTAACCCTTCTTGCATCTGACAAATAAATCTCATGATGACGCCGCTTATCGCTGAAATCATTCACATATCCCTGCTCTTTTATATACTCATCCATTAAAGCGACTGTTTCCGGCTCTAAATCAAAAGCACCATAATGCATACACTGCACACAAAGTCCCTCCTCAATCGCTAAAAACTCTGCCTTTGAACAATCTATCTTTTTCTTAACGCTTGCTGTTTGAACTGCCCAATCAAAATCTTTCAGGGTTACAAATTCAGGCAGTCGGATAACAGAAATCCATTGAAATGTGTCTTTGTTGTTATAATCAACACCATCCCCATCCTGCTGCCACCAAAATCCTTCCAATGGGGGCACAACATATTCAAAAAAACCATCTATTTTGTAATCTGTTTTGTAGCTCATTTTTACTGTATAAGCAATGCTATACAAAATTCCCATAGCCTGCTGATACTCGCCACCTTCAGTATTTGGATTTCCCTTTCCTCTGACTGCAATGTAATTCATAGGTGGAATTTCCACAATAACCGGCTTATTCTTTGGCAGATAAAATTCCTTATATTCTTTTTTGTAATCAAATGCCATGTTTCGTCATTCCTCTCCTACGATTTCTCTTTGTTTCTTCTTACTAAATCCACCAAGTACAAGCTGATACGATTTATCCAGCAAATCCTTGAGTAATTCATCCGGCACGTTTCCATCTGCTTTTATGGAATTCCAATGTGTTTTATTCATATAATACCCCGGGATAATATCCTCATACTGCTGTCTGAGAAAATCTCCCTCCTCTGGTTCTAATTTCAAGGTTATGTAATACGGTTTATTATCTTCTCCAAGACACACTGCTGCAAACATTTTTCCACCAATCTGATAACGAATCCAGTTCCAGTCTCGTTGCAAATCTTTTGTCACACCCGCTTTTTCCAGCAGATATTCATCTAACCATGAATACTTCCTTTTTTCTAACACATTCCACATTTTAATTTCCTTTCCTGGTATACTATTTTATGGTCAATTACGAAACTCATAAATACTTCCTTTTTATCAGTTCCAAATTCTTCTACTAGTCTCCACTGACAATCTGCCTCAAACAATGCCTTTACTTTAATACCTCCGGGAAATATCCGTTCATCACTTAAATCAGGCATTGGAATCTGTCTTTTTTCAAAGGTTTCATCGGATATGCACAACTGTCTGTCTATTTTCATGATTGCTCCTTTACCATTCTTATAATATCATAGCAAACACGACAACTGTATGTCATGTTTCTATTATATCCGATAAAAATATGTACGCAATGACTTTTTAATTCACTTTTCATTTCATTCGTGCTACAATAATGTTGCGAATCACAAAAGTTGATTATTATAAAAGAAGATTTTAACCATGACTCCTAAAGATACAATCAGAAAATATAAAACTTTAAAGGCACAACTCAGCTCTATGATAAAACCGACAGGTGACCATATGCACAAGTCGTTCAGAAACGAGGATTACTATGATTATATTAAAAAACACGATAGATAACGTAGAAATTTACCAAACCGGAGACCTTCCGTCCAACGCAGAAAAACTCGAAACTCCTGAAACAATGAACGACTTAATGAAGAGAGCTTTTCCTATTGCTACTATTCTTTGTTGTAGTTTGTTTGTAACAATGTTCATCAAAACATATATCAGCCATAAAGTTGTAGTTTCTCCACTATTCATAGCACTGGGCTTTGGTATTGGATTCTTACTGTTAATCCTGCATGAATGGTTACATGCAATTGTCTACCCCAATTCTGCAACTGTCACCATCGGAAAGCTAAAAGGAAAAATACTATTTGTGGCTTTAGCATCATATCCCTTAAAGAGAAGTCGATTTATATTGATGAACCTTTTACCATTTATATTGGGAATCATTCCACTTGTTACATTTATCATAAGTCCGGCAGATTATACAATCTTAAACGGCATCCTTTTTGGATTGGCTTCAATGGGAATGGTCTCGCCTTATCTTGATGTTTATAATGTTATAACTGTTATAAAACAGACTAACAGAAATGATTCCATTATGTTCTACAAGGATGATTTATATAAAATCCGGTGATTTCGCCTGCTTATAAAATAATCCCCGTTGACTAAACAAATGTCAACGAGGATTATTTTATATATACTGTTTAGCGTTCCATCATTCATGTTCCTCAGTCATTTATTCTCAATGCCAGTTCTAACGCAACTGCAGCTATCCTATCCTTTTCTTCCAGCTTATCATAATTGCCCAAACTGCGTACATCCCATTCTTCCGAATCAAGATTATCTGCCGCATAGAAAAATTGAATCAATTCTTTCTCTCTGAACTGCGCTATTGCAGCATTTGCAGAACATTCCATATCTACACATATGCATCCCTGCTCTTTTCTGCGTTCTACCTTAGCTTTTGTTTCTCTGTAAAATGCATCTGTTGTCCACACTTTGCCAACGGTATATTTCACTTGCAATTCTTCTAATAATTCTGTTAATATTCCCATATACTTCTCATTTACACGGATTCCATCGGCTGCTTCTGCATAATGATAACTTGTTCCCTCATCCCGCACTGCCTTATCCGGAATTATGATAGAACAATCCTCAATACTACTGTCTAATACGCCACAGGTTCCAAATACTATTATCTTCTCTACACCCATCTGGTACACATCCTCAAGCATTCCCACACTCATAGGCGCACCAACATCAATCATAAATAACGCTACATTTGTATTCTTATATTTCGCCTGATATATTGGCTTTATTCCGTTTGCAGAACTGGTTTCAGCTATTATCTCTGCTCCAAGTTCACTGATAATTCTTTCAAACGTAATATGAGAATAACAGCAAATCGCAACTTTCGGAATCCCCTCTATCGGCTTTATAAGATTCCATGGATTAATCACTGCTTCTTGTTCTTTTTCAAATTCTTCTAAAATCATACATCTGCCTCCTTCTGAAAAAACACAAAAATCGCACCAAACATTCACTGTGTCCGGTGCGATTAACAATACAAGATGTAAATATATAAAAAACTCCTACATTCGATTCTAATGCACAGACACGAAAACCTATCGGCTTTCACTGTGCATGAAATGCATAGTTTATAAACCGATACGCTTATAATACATGTACATATAATCTCTTGAATGTAAGTTCTGATTCATTGTGTGCTCTCCTTAACTTTTTTAATATATTAACACCATGTAAATAGAGTGTCAAATAGTATTTAAGCATTAATATCTACTAATTCTGACCCTTCCTTATAAATGGTTCTTTGATTTCTTTGCTCAATAACGCACTATAAGCATCTATCTTACGAAATGTATTTCCTAGCATTTCCCGATTCCGATATTCCCTGATTGCTTCCATATCAAACTCAGCATAAAAAATACCTTCTGTTACATCATCAGCCAACAAAACTGTATTATCAATACATTTCCCATTTCTATCCCAGCAAATTGGACTATATGCGCAGGAACATCCAGCATTTTCTCCATTCGGATTTGCCATAGCAACTGCAACCATATTTTCATATGCTCTTGTGGAAAGAGCTCTAATTCTTGGCTGCATATTGCCTTTTGTAAATGCAGTTAATACTACACCAATTTTCAATTTGATAATCCTACTTTTTACATCTCCACGGAGTATTATACGAATACCAACGATTTGCACTATGGTCTGCCAGCCGTGAAAACGGTATCATCGAGATTCCTTTTTCCTTAAGTTTGTCCTCCAGATAATCACGCACCATCCATACATTTCCCGGATACGGATGATCCATATTCAATACAGCATGAAGTTCATCTTGGGATATTTGAAGATCCTTCAAAACCACTTCTTCGTTTTCACCAAGTCGTCTATAATTCTCCTGAAGTTCTTTTCTTGTATTAATTGTCTGTATCGGTGTCAGCATTTTGAACTCTCCCTTCCATAATATCTTTTTAACTTTTTCTAACCTCATCTATCAGAAATGCAACGGCAAAAATAGGCGATAGCAGGTCTGTAACCGGCTACGCCTCACGGATTAGGTTTCCATTTCTGGAAAGTATCGCTTCAGCCACTTTCCGACAGTTCCCTGCAGGATTGCAAGTATTCGACCTACACAGACGGCTGAAACAATGGTGGCAATGCCGAAACCGATAATCCGGTGAGTTCCAAGTAAACTAATCAGCAGAGAAATGACAACGCAGGAACAGTCATAGATAATCTTTATGGTTCCCATATCTTTCTTTGCAGTCCGGCTGATAGCCTGGACCGCTCCGGTGGGTGGATCAGACACCAGATGCATAGCGACAATCAGCATAATGCCAAGTGCAGTAAAAAACAGGCTTCCACACAGGCAGACGATTCGCATTACGATGGTTTCGGCTGTTGGAATCAGAGCATCCCACAAATCAATAACTAAACCAAAGAGCAGGGACACCGGTAACTGCAAAACAATACTAAGATAATATTTCCTTTCACTTAGAAAAAATTGTAAAACAATGTTAATCAGATAGAAAAAGATGCTAATGGTTCCCAAACTAAGTGGAATAAGATGAGTGATAACGTAAGGGATGCTGTTGATAGGGGAGACACCCATTTCACATTTTACGCAGAGAACAATCCCAAATCCAAGCAGAAAAGCACCTGCTATGTAAAGTGGAAGCCGGAAGAGAGCCGATGCATAAGTTTTCATTTTAGAATGTTGCATAAAAACCTCCTTTTTAATGAACCAATGATTCATCAGTATTTCTTTAAATTCATAAGTTCTTTTCTTCTATTAATTGTCTGTACCGTTGCAGCATTTTGACTTTTCCTCAATCATATCTTCCTTTGGCATTTTCCTAAACTCATCTATCAGAAATACAACAGCAAGAATAAACGACAGCAAATCGGTAATCGGCTGTGCGTACATTACTCCGTCAAGTGCGAAAAATCTCGGCAATATCAGCAAAAGAGGAATCAGAAATATAACCTGCTTGGAAAATGAAAGAATAGCTCCCTTTCCTGCTTTTCCTATGGAAGGGAAGAATGTTGCTGAACATATCTGAACCCCATTTAGGAACACAAAAAAAAGAAAAGTTTTCATATATTTGACCGCATATTCGTAATAAAGTGCATCTCCTCCACCGTTTCCAAAAATAGATATAATCGGTCTTGGAAACATTTCAAAACACACCCACATGATTACTGAAATAACCACCGCCGTTTTCATAAATAACCGTACTGTCCGACGAACACGACCATATTTTTGGGCACCGTAGTTATAACTGCAAATCGGCTGTGCCCCACTAATTAGTCCGAGAATAAGCGATACGAAGATTACATTGATTTTTATTACTATTCCAGCTGCCGCAATCGTTGTATCCGCACCATAGATAGACTGTTCTCCATATATTTTTAGCATATTATTCATCGTTACCTGTACAAGAAGGTTTGAAAACTGATAAACAAAAGAGCTGAAACCAAGCCTGCAGATTTCGATTATATCACTTAAGTGTGGTATAAAATCCGATAAAACAAAATGAACTGACTTGAACCGAAAAAAATATACTGCAAGTATCAGTGCAGATATGATTTGGCTAATAACCGTTGCCCATGCAGCTCCGGCAATCCCCCAATCAAATACAAAAATAAAAATTGGATCAAGAATTGTGTTTAGTACCGCTCCGATAATAATCGCAGCCATAGAGTATTTCGGACTCTGATCCGCTCTGACCAAGGGATTCGTACCAGTTGAAAAAAGTAAAAAAGGAATTCCGAACGATGTGATACCGGTATACTCCATGGCAAATGGCAAAATATTATCTGTTGCTCCAAATGCCACCAGCATCGGCTTAAGAAACAGTCTCACAGCAATGCATATTAATATACCGCAAATAACAAGTATTCCTACTGCACTTCCGGCAATTCTTTTAGCTTTATCCTCATTTTTTCGTCCAAGCTCCATATTAAATCCCGAAGCCGAGCCAAGTCCAACCATTAATCCGATTGCCATACAAATAGTTGTCAACGGAAACGATACAGATGTTGCTGCATTTCCAAGTTTTCCAACTCCCTGTCCAATAAATATCTGATCTACAATATTATAAAGAGCATTGACTACATTGGCTATAATCGCTGGAACCGCCATTGAAAATAAAAGACCGCCCAACGGTTTTGTTCCTAGTGGATTTTCAATTATCTTTTCTTCAGTCATTCCGATCACCCTCACTTTCTATTTTCAGCAGTTTTTGAAGAAGTTTTACCAATTGTTCTCTTTCTTTTTCCAACAGATTGTCCGTCAGCATATCATCTATTCTGTCTCCGACTCCTTCCACCTCTGATTGCATTACTTTCGCTTTTTCCGTAAGCGATATCACCTTACTCCTTGCATCTTTGGGATTAACTAACCTTGAAACAAACCCTTTCTTTTCAAGGTTATCCAAAAGTCCTAAAGCTGTCGGATGTGTAATGGAACACTGTTTCTCAATATCCACAACTCTTGATGTTCCTGTCTGCTGAGAATACAGAAATTTTAGCACCCTATACTGCGATGCCGTAAGATCATATTCCGACAGAATAGGATTGGATATTTTCTCAAACTCAAGTGATGCTATTTTAATTAAAACTGCAATCCTGTTGGTATTCATGACTACCTCCTATTTTTATTTTCGTAGCTTCCTACGATATTATAAGTAGGATACTACCTTTTGTCAAGAAGTTGTTGCCGAATCAATCCTTCTTTTATCAAAGCCGGAGATTCCAGTGCCTTTCTCAGTGTTCGTTCTAATGCTGCTTTCCGGAAAAAATAATACAATTGTTTTCCCTTTCAGCCAATCGCCTTCTCCGTTATCTGCTTTTAACTTATCCGCCAATTCAAATATATGAATAATTTCCTGCTTTGAAAAATCGCTCAAATGTATGAAATGTTTCATTGTCCTGCCTCCTTAAATTTCTCCAATCTATAATGATGTTCTTCATCCAACTCCTTAACACCATTCTTATAATCATATCCAAATTTCCTATAAAATTCTGTTGCTGTAATAGATGCAGGTATCTCAATACGAGTTGCTCTTATATAAAACTCATCCTGTTCCAATGTATTTATGATTTTTATTCCGATACCTTTTCCATGGAATTCTGGCAAAACGAAAATAGTCAGCAAAATACTTTCTCTCTTACTTCCCCAGAAACTTGAAATCGAACCCGTACCAACTATCTTACCATTCCATTCAAAGACATACATATGTGCATATTGGGAAATATTCAGTACCTTCGCTGAATCATAAACCTTTGCAAGTTTCTCCATAGCTGCAATTCCATAATCCTTGCTATTAACTTCTAAGAAATTCCTTACAATTAGCTTGCTAACCTCATCTGCATCCTCTTCTTCAAATCTTCGTACTCTAATACAGTTTTTTACATAATCAACCAATGTCATTTTGGGATTTATTACTAAATCCTTGCCAGCTCTAACAAAGCCGCATTTTTCGTATAAATGGCAATTACCTGTTTCCTGCTTAATCGTATCTAAACGCCATTCTATTGTATTCGGATAAATATCAAATAATTGTTCTATCACCATGCTCGCAATCCCTTTATTTTGAAATTTGGGAATTACAAAAATAGGAGATATCCAATTAACATTTTCATACACCTTTTCACCTTGATGCCATCTGACTCTCACACCTCCAACTTTTTCTCCATGAAACACAATAAAGTAAAAATCCGAGTTATCCTCAATAATCTTTTCTGTTACCCTTTTCAGACTTTCTTTTGCCGGACTTGTATCATCATCCTGATATTTTTCATATAATGGCATAAACGCTTCTACTTGCAGTCTATGCAGACATTCTGCTTCCCCTTCTGTTATCAATTTTAATTCAATCAAATCACTCATTCCATGTACCTCTTCCACGCAAAAAAATCGCACCAAACATTCATTGTCCAGTGCGATAATTCCATTTAAGATGCAATATATAATAAAAACATCACTTACATTCTGGTTTTATGCACTAGACTAATAGACCTACCGGCTATAAGCTAATGCATTTTGCAAAGCTTATAACGCAGTACGTCTATAATACATGTACATATAATCTCTTGAATGTAAATTCTGATTCATTGTGTGCTCTCCTTAACTTTTTTAATATATTAACACCATGTAAATAGAGTGTCAAATAGTATTTAAGCATTAATATCTACTAATTCTGACCCTTCCTTATAAATGGTTCTTTGATTTCTTTGCTCAATAACGCACTATAAGCATCTATCTTACGAAATGTATTTCCTAGCATTTCCCGATTCCGATATTCCCTGATTGCTTCCATATCAAACTCAGCATAAAAAATACCTTCTGTTACATCATCAGCCAACAAAACTGTATTATCAATACATTTCCCATTTCTATCCCAGCAAATTGGACTATATGCGCAGGAACATCCAGCATTTTCTCCATTCGGATTTGCCATAGCAACTGCAACCATATTTTCATATGCTCTTGTGGAAAGAGCTCTAATTCTTGGCTGCATTGCACCACAGTCATTTGGTACAAGAATAATTTCAGCACCTTTTAACATCAGTATCCTAGCACTTTCCGGATATTCTCTATCATAACAAATCATAATTCCCAATTGTATCCCATCAAAATCACATACCTTAAATTCTTTTCCTGATTCAACTGTTCTTTCATCTGCGAAATCACATGTATGCACCTTAGAATATTTCATTAAAATATTGCCTGATTTGTCAATGACAAAAGCAGAGTTCTGTGGCTGCATAGTGCCTTTTGTAAATGAGGTTAATACTACTCCAATTTGGTATTTTTTTGCAACCTCGCATATTTTTGCAATTCTTTTGTCATCATCTGCAATACTCTTTTCATAAGACATAGGTAAATCATATCCAGTAATGAAACATTCCGGTAATAAAAGAATATCTGCCTCATTTTCTGAAGCTTCTTTCATCGCTATAATGATACTATCAACATTCTTGTCTATTTGTGCATTAATGGCACGTTTTTGTAATATTGCAACCTTAAACATTATATTCACCTTTCCCTATCTACAAATTGTCTGTATGCTGAATTTTTTACTCTCTTCACAAATAGAATCAAACTAGAGCCATTTGATAAAACAAATGCCGGAAACCCGCATAAATACAGGCTTTTGGCATTTCTGTCTTTATATCAAGGCAACCCTTTTTATCCTCTAAAGGCAAGTTTCTCTATCCTTACCCTATCTCGTTTTACCTCTAAAGACAACTTTTTCTTTTTCTCGTGGTTTTCTCTAAACCCTCTATTTTCAAGGTCTTGGGAGGCAAAAAGACCTCATATAGGATTAATTTTTCCTCTACAAGGTCTATGTTTTTTCTTGCTTATTCACTTATCTTTAGGCTACTCCTTTTTGCCTCTGGAGGATAATTTGGAGTGCCTTGGGATATCCGCTACTCAAACTCGCAAGGTTTGATGTAACTTCATTTAATTTTAAATCTTTTTCTATACTCTACAATTCAGAAAACAATGGATTTTTCACCCATTATTTTTCGTTTCACACACTTTTAGTACCAATCCAGTACCAGCTATTTTTTGTCATTATTGTGTGTAGTTCCGGTGGCTTGCAGGTCATTTAACTATTCAAAGAATAATCGTCTGATGGTTTGCAAGTCCACATGAGAATTATACATCAAAACCACCTTTTTTGCAATGAAAATTATCTGTGGTACTAATCAATAGTACCACAAAAAATTTTTGATTTCCAGAATCACTTTACTCTCCAGGAACCTTTTCTATTTGTACCAATTCTCTCTATTTTGCCATCATCTTTCAATTTCTTTATATAATACTTCACCTGATTATTTGTAATTTCCAGCTTCTTCACAATTTCTTTTGTAGTGGCATCAGGCCACTCCTTTAATAATTCCATTATCTTATTTTCCAAATCACTAAGGTTAATATCCTGCCTTTGCTCCGCATTGATTTGGTTTGGTTCACCCAATTGGTTGGTTTGGTTTGATTGGTTGGTTTGATTGGTTGGTTTTCTGAACATTGTAACCAGAAATCCGTCACCAAGCTCTTCAAACAATGGCTCTTTCAGACCATATTCTTTACATCTGCTAATAATTCGTGGAATTCCTGTTCCCCATGCCTCTACAATCTTCATATAATGAAAAGCTTCCGCAATAGCTTCGTTTCTACAGGTAGATTTTCCATGCTTTGCAGTTATAATATCCAATCCTCCATATAACATTCCCGGAGAAAGCACTTCTATTCTGTCATCAAAGACGCATACCTGAATGCATGATCTGTCCAAATAACTTCTATGCAAAATTGCATTAGCTATCATTTCTCTAATAGCTGTAATTGGAAGTTCATAGATATCTGCTCTAAATAATCCCTCAATATTTGCACCCATATTTATATGCCTCAAAACAAATTGGTACGCCTCCTCGACCTGTTCTTGAATTGGACCGGTAAATTCCTTTTGGTCGATAAATATATCTCTTGAAGTCCCCTTAAAAAGTGCACATTGAATTTTTGCTGCTTTGTTATGATTGTCAGTCATTAGATCAAATGCATGTGTTGGATATCTATCTCTACCCACCTTACACAACAATCCCAAATCTTCTAATTTTTCAAGAGTCATATCTTTTATAGAAGCTTTCTCTTCTTCCGTTTTACACGCATTTATTGCAGTCTGCTTCATATAAGCACATAAATCTAAAGCTTTCTTCTGTTCATATTCTCTCCCTATGTCCTGCAAAGAATCATAAGAAATCCCCTGACCTTCCAACTCCAATTCCTTCAATTTTCTTGCATCTGCCGGTCTGCTCGTTCCATTTATTCTGATATAAGAAGTAGTTTCTTTCGTTTTATTTGCTAAATAATATGGTCTGAATTTCCCCGGTGCAATATCTATTACAAGGACCGTTTTGTCTTCAATTGTCTGTATCGAAATATCCGGCTCTATCTGAGGTGTGCATGCATCAGAAATCATATTGGATATTGAATCTGATAGCTTAAATGGACTTTGTTCACCAATTCCATACACAATACAGGTTTCATCTTCAATTCCCACAATAACCTGACCCCCGGTACTATTTGAAAATGCAATAATATCTTTTAGGAATTTCTCATGATTCCTTGGAATCTCCCTTTTAAATTCCACATTCTTGGATTCACCAAAAAAATCTTTTTTTACCACCTGGTCACCTGCTTTCAATCATATTTCTTCTTTACATAATACCTTGTCGCTTACCACCATTCTCTGATTCTAAGGCAAGTACAAATAAATTCTATCAATACATCTCTATAAAACATTTTCCCCTGTTTCTTGCAAATATCAAGAAGGGAATTTCTGCTTTTGCTAGCATACTATTATTAACCGGAACATATTCATAATCTTCAATATTTGGTATACACTTTATAACTCTCTTTTTATCCATTCCATATAGATTATTTTCACTGCTATTCCATAAAGACTTAACCTTCAAAACAACACATTTTGTTTGAACAATCACCTTATATTTTTCCAATCTGCCTCTTTCTATCTCCTTTGATTTGTCACCATAAGAAATAGTAATATATCTGGAGTTTGATTTTATAATGCGAACCGCTTTATCCCTTACTTCCTCTTTAGAGAATCCCAAATCTTCATAAAAACTATTATAATCTGTAATACATTCTGGGAGCTCCAGTCTGACTGCATAACAACTATTTATTATATTCTGTATCCTCTTATCATCAGCCCTGAACATACAAATATTCCATCCCGTGCTATCGCCATCATCATCCAATACCGGAATAGAGCCATACGAATTCAAAATATGTATCTTAGACAAATCATCTTTTGTTGGCTTTTTAAATTTGACTATTTCAAATGTTATGCTCATGAATGTTCTCCTTTTCCCGTCGCTTTCTCGTCACCTTTTTAGCGACGAAATATTTTATACATCTTGCTTTTTATCATTGCAAACTAACTTCTCATGCCTAAACAATTGCTTTAACAATTCTTTTGCACTAATGGTTAGTACTGCGATTGGTATCTATGTATTTGGTAAAATCAATTATCTTTGCAGGCTTTCTCTTAGGAATAATTCCTAATCGTCCCATGTCTAATTTAAAGAACTCACTGGGATATCCATATGCATCGAATCCCTCTGGCTGACAAATATCGCTGTTCAGATATTCACTAAGTTTCCATTGATACTTTGCTTCTTTCTCCAGGTTCTTACCAAAATACTGAGCACCCATTACCATTCTATTAATGCCACCAACCGATTTTTTACCATGTGTCTTTGTAACAATAATATCACCTGATATCTTAAAGTATTGTTCTATCTGTTCTTCTGAATATCCCATTTCCTCTATCACACCATGGAGCACACGACTGATGTACATTGTATAATAATTCCAGTTTTTCGGTTCTATATCTGTCATTGCTATTGTATAACGATTGCTGGCATTTACAATAAACAGGACGTTTCTTCCTTTTATTTTTGTCAAATGTGTATCCCAGCAAAATACAAGTGAAGCACCCTTTATTTCATCAATTTTTGTTGTTTTTAATCGCTCTTGAACTACTTTTGTTGCACCAATCTCCATATGTATCACCTGCTCATCTCAAGTATTCTTTTTACTTCCTGCTGCAATTCATCACTGAATTCTGATAAATCGTCATATGTAATCACCGTCAGTCTTATCAGATGAACAATATCCCATATTGCTTCCGACCTGCTCATCTCCATAATAACTCCCGGATTACGCTTATCTGCTTTTATTCGCTTTTCCAGTCCCCAGAATTTCTCTGATGCTAGCTTTGTATCATCATTCAAAAAGCTCACGTACTCTTTGATGAGATCTTCCATATATTTTTCTTGCCAATCCGGTAGTTTCTCTTGAAATAGCTTCCAATCTTTTTTGCTTATGTCCATGATTTTGAACCTCCTCAGTCTCATGTTAGTCTCAGAAAACCATATAAAAAATGGGACCAGATAATCCATAAGCTACCGTAATTATATTATCACCATTTAAATCCATTCTATGTAAAGCATAATCTCTATGACCAAACGCATTAACCAATGCTTCAAGGTACTGATTACCTTTTTATTAGTTATGCACATTATCTATAATTACTTGTGTGAAATATTTTTTTCATTATATATAAATATTAATTCCATACCGTTCCACAATTTACTTATAAATCTATCAATATCTCCAGTTATCATATTAGTTTTCTTATAAAACTATCTTACAAGAAAAACAACTTATCATCCATTTTACCCTCAGGTACGAAATCTCTATTTTTACATATTTTATCCGCATATCCAGTTGTAACAGGAAGCCGCATTTTATGTGTTGAACCCACATGCAACTGCGACAAGTAAAGAATCTGTGTAAGAATATGTGCCATTGAAACATCACCACATTTTTTCTCAACTAAGATCGGATTAGGTGAACCTTTCTTATTCTTCATATCTGTCGTAACCAGATATCCCTTGTTATTGTTATAAACACAGTATCCCATTGTAGGGTTCATAACCTTATTATCTTGTAATAAGATAAGTTTTGAACTAACATTTTTTCTGACCTCAATAATACTGTACGCTATACTCTTTGCCCCGAAATAGTTCCTGTACCAATCATCATTTTCATTACTGAAGCCATCTCTATGAATAATCACATTCTTTGGCATCTCTCCAAATCTGTCTTCATAAGAAAAAATCACCTGATCAAATATATCCTGCAATATTCTTGTTGTTATCTTCTCTCCTTGCTGTGGAGTCGTCGGTTTATAATATCCAAGCAGCCTTCCATATTTATCAAAAACTACTGAACACGCTGGATAATGAATCCCCTTTGCAACTGTTGCAACATCAAGACCAACAAAACAATCTACATTTCCCGGCATATCTTTTACAATCCATGGAATGCCTCCTGTTTTGCCTAGTATTCCAAGGATAATATTATGAAGGTAATACTTTGATTTATTGCCTTCCACTTTACCTCTGGCAAATAATTCAGCTGTTTTCATACTTATCATTTGCGATGGGATATTGGCTTTTGCCCATATTGCCTTAAATGGATTATATGGTCCGTCCTCATCGATACCGTCCGGAATAAGTGCAATTACAATATCTATCCCCTTAACCTTCTGCAATCTGGTGGCAGCTCTCTTATAGTCAGTCAAATCTCCAAGTTCATATTCTTCCTTAATCATCGGGTCTGACTGAATATCGAGCAGTCCCTCCACTATGTATTTATCTTTTTCACCTTGATACTTTCCTAGCTTTGCAAATGAATAAATTTCATTTACAACCGCTTTCATTTTCTCAAATGTATTCTTAGGATAAATGTATCCAATCTTTATTTTTCTATCACTCTTCCGATAGAAGCCATAATTAAACACCTGAAATTCCTTACCACATTCGAGAGCTTTATCCTTACCACAAATCAGTTTAGGCAAAGGAACCGTCCCTTTAGCATATCCTATTTCTTCAACTGTACATGTTTCAGTGTTAAATTCCAAATCAGCCAGATCAGAAAGAGAACCTATATCCTTAATAAAATCTATATCCAACTGTAATCTGGTTTGCATATCTCTCTTAACACAGGAGTCTATACGAAGTGAAAAAGAAGCATCTATCTGTCCAACTTTTTCTCTTGTAAGTACAGGTTTCAACGCCTGCGGATAATATGGATATGATTTACCCGGTTGCAATTCCACTTTTACCACTTTCGTTTCATCAGGAATTTTTTCTACACGATATCCTTCTTTACGTTCAATATAGTATGCCTTAAGACTATCCGCAAAATCTAATTTATCTGTAACTGTAAAGTCACAGATTTCCGTTAAAATACCTGTCTGATTGTTCGTCGCCCAATCATTTTTCACTTCCATCCCGATAGGGTTAACACCTTTTACCAAATAATCATTTACTGTCAGATTTGAGGTAAAAACACTTCCGGTATCTAATCTAAGATAAGCCTTTCCATTATCTAATATTTCAACCCAGAAATTGTATTTTCTCTCAAGACTTATTTCCTTATTCTCAGATGCAAATAGTTTAAAGCCTTGATTTGTCATAATCCATTTGCTTGTAACACTACTCTTACATGAATACTTACGATATTTATCAAACACCACGACCTCTGACAAATTTTGTGTGATAAAATATTTGATTAACTCACAATATATCTTTCTGTGCTCCAGCACTGAGAGTTTCCGAAATCCTTCATATTCAATGGTAAAATCAGCATTCGGGATAGTTTCTTCAATTTTCTCAGTAGTATATATCCTGTTTCCATCTTCAAACACTCCCACATGAAAATAATTTCTTAGTTTCCATGCAGCACCTCTGATAATTGAAAATGCGTTATCAATCTTCTGTGTATGCAACTGATATACATGTAAACATGTTGCTTTGACAATATCTTTAGAAGAAAACACTTCCATACGTAAATCCTTTTCCATTTGATCCTCCAACTATATATAATTTTCCTTGATAATTCAATTTTCCGACATCACGTTACTCTCCAGACACCTTTTCTTTTTGTCCCAATTCTCTCTATTTTGCCATCTTCTTTCAATTTCTTTATATAACACTTCACCTGATTATTTGTAATTTCCAGCTTTTTCACAATTTCTTTTGTAGTAGCATCAGGTCACTCTTTTAATAATTACATTATCCTATTTTCCAAATCACTAAGGTTAAATTTAGTCAATAAATATATTTCTTGAAATTCCCTTAAAAAGTACACATTGAGTTTTTGCTGCATTGTTATAATTATATGTTTTTCCATATCTGCAACTTGTGCAAAATTTGCACAAGTCGATTTTTCATCTAATTAGTCTTTCTAAAAAAATATCACTCCGTCTTCCGTACTATTTCTTATCTGTAATTCTTTACCTATAAAAGTGTTCCTTCCCACTCATTTTCCTTAAAGCCTATCAGCACTTTATCGTCAGTTATTACCATTGGACGCTTCACCAACATACCATTTGTGGCAAGGAGTTTTAACTGTTCCTCTTCACTCATCAATGGCAGCTTGTCCTTTAACTGCATTTCTTTATAAACTAAGCCACTGGTATTAAAGAACTTCTTAAGCGGAAGTCCGCTCTTTTCATACCACGCCTGCAATTCGTCATAGGTCGGATTTTCTTCCGCGATATGACGCTCTGTATACTCTATATTGTGAGCATCTAGCCATTTTTTCGCCTTTTGACAGGTTGAACATTTTGGATAACATAAAAATAGCATTACATACACCTTCCTTTTTTATTCGTTAATCATAAAGAAGAACAGCTCTGCCATTTACACGCTTTGCCGTCTCCTTTGCTAATATGAGCGATGCTATAAACTTATCGTCCCAATCTGCTTCTTCCTCCATCACATCTGCCATTGCTTTTGCAAAATCATTCTCTGATTCGTAACCTACTAAAGCTGCAGCTTTTTGTATCAGTTCATCATCCACAATTGCCATATCTTCCGGTAGAAGTTCATGACCAATACTTGTATAAAGCCAACTCAACCTGCAATCCCTGAACACTTTACAATACACCAATTCAGTAATATGCTCTCTTTCCAAAAGCTTTATTTCCGGTGCCTCAACAATATATTTTTTCCCTTCATAATTTATTTCATGATCACCTAAATAATCGGTACGCATGGAAAAATTATGTATTTCTCCTAACGAATACTTTTCGCAGGCAAACTTTACTATATCATCAAACGACGCATACACTGATTTCTTCTTTAATCGTCTATAATATATATTGTCCGGTTTATTGTCACAATATGCTATTTGCAAATCAATACTATCCTCATCATATATCTTATCTTCATCGTATCCATCTATTGGAAGTAATATTTTTAATGAAAACCGTCTACTCATATTTAAATCATTCCTCCTACAAGTCTACAATATTTGTTTCTTGGATTCAGAAAATTCCGAATCGCCGACTTTCCATTCCCAATCGCCGACTTTTTTCTGCGAATCAGCGACTTTTTCAATTACATCTGCGTCACACAATCATTTCTGTTCATCCAATTCTGCAAGTTTTGTATCTTCGGCACTCTGTTTGTTTCAGAAATTACATTTCCACCAACCTGAAGCTCCGTCACATTCTCTATCATCATAACGATCCATATTTTTCACACAATAGATACATCAGTCTTTATATAATATCGCTATATTCTAGCACCACTATCAATTGTTAAGTAGGTATAGTTTCATATATTGACCCGTCTTATATATCTTAGTACTTCCTCTGACTCTATCAACATCCGCATCTTCTCGTTTCCAGCTTCAACCTCTGGCTTTCCACACCTAAGGCTATCCAGATGTTCAGATACACAACAATCCTTATACCAGCATTCACCCATAAGCTGCCCCTTAACAGACCACTTTTCGTTTTGTGTAAATTCTCCTACTAGCGATTTCATCACTCGTTCTGTAGAATATCTTTTAAATCCAGACAAATACTGCATTGTCATCTGATTCTCGATTTTTGACAAATCTATTCTGTGATCTTCTATTGCTGCAAGAATATCTTCGCGCATTTTTATCTTATCTGTCTTACCGGTTCCAGTCCAAGACACCAACTTATCGAATGCCAATATAAAGTATTCAAAACAAATCATATCAAGAATAATAACCTTTGCTTCTGACTTTTCCACTAATTGTTTCAACTGGCGATACTTATTTCGAATATCCTGATTATCCGGAACATAATCAAATGCTATGTAATATTCATCTTCTTCCTTTGATTTCAATGATGTCAAGGAATCCAAGATACCCTGGTTACTCTCTTTACTTTCAACTACAAGTGCATTATCAAAGAAAAGCTGATTGACTAACTTCCAGAAGTGGAGTCCGGCACCTGTATCTTCTGTCCATAAATATTTCATATCACAGCTCCTCTTCCAGTGTTATTCTGTTATCTTCAAATTTCAACACTTTAAAGCTCTTATCCGATACATTGAGCCCATCACAATTTCTCAAAAAAAGCATATACTGATTGGAAAACTCAAAATTGATGAATTTCCTGATATCATCGTCAATCAAAATATCCGCATTATCAATCACAATAAAATTATCCATACACTGTTTAACTGACTCTAAAAGATTATCCGATTTGTAATTAAATAATTTAATCGCTTTATATTTATCGGTAAATCTTAAGTCTTCTAACATTTCATACAGAACTGTTTTACCTGTGCCACTATCTCCACCAACGAGAGTTATTCTGTCATCAAACATCAAATCGTATGAAAATGGATCTGCTTTAAATGTAATATTCTTATATATCATCTGTTTCTCTCCTTTCATACTCTTTACTCCACCAAGCATTGTATCCCGAATTACCGGTTACTATATCTTTATCATTAAACCTTATTTTTACATCATCCGGAATCTCTGCAAATGCGGGGCGTGACATATATATCTTTATATTATCCATCCTAAATATAAATTTTAATACATTTGGTCCACACTCCTCTACGCACACCACTTTTTCGGGATGCTTTACTATATTGAGCAATGTCTTACATCCAGAAGAAAGATTACGGATAGTTCCCAATCCATACTTGGTTTCTATATGCTTGTCTGGTGTCAATTTTGCATCATCTACTTGTTTAATTAATGCCACTTCATTATCAGACATTTCTTCATTACTTGTATTTAAGTTAAAGAATAAATCATTCTTGATAATCCAATCTTTTGAATCTATTTTTTCTGTGTATATATCAATCATCGGTGTCACTCCTTTAACAAATTATTTATCGTCCACTTCCTTTTATTGCCCCGTTTTATATGTTGCTTCTTCAGCGACCATCAATTGTGTATCATTCAATTCAGAATATGATTTTGATTTATCTTGAAAACTGATTTTCTCTTCCTCACTCATATCATTATTATCCGTCCAAAGCTCGCATTGTGTCATGACTGTCTGGACTGCATCCTCCATACCTTCAGGCGGGTACCTGTGTTTCTTTAGCAGTTTTTTGATTAACATACGCATTTTTGCTCTTGCGGACTCACGTTTCTGCCAATCTATGGTTTTATTCTTACGAAGCGTGTCTGCTAATTCCTTTGTAATTGCAATCAGTTCTTCATTTTCATAAAAATCTTTAATTGCCTGTGGTTTTGTGAGAGCATCATAGAAAGCTAATTCATCAGCAGTAAGACCTAACTGATCCCCCTCTTTCCTCGCTTCTGCAATCTGCTTTGCAAGGTTAAGAAGTTCTTCAATAACCTGTTCGTTTGTAAG
>CAYTDI010000002.1:0-134435 GCA_964436595.1 uncultured Eubacterium sp. | reverse complement strand
ATGGAGAACTTATTTACAAAGAAAGTGCCATTATACTTCGAGACAGAAGAATCACAACTGATATTAGGTGATTCCTTTAAAATTCTAACAAAAATGGAACCGGAATCTGTGGATATGATATTTGCAGACCCGCCTTACTTTTTAAGTAATGACGGTATTACCTGTCAGGGCGGAAAGATGGTTTCAGTAAATAAAGGCTCATGGGATAAGCTTTCGGAAAGTGGAACCAGTGTGGTCGACAAACACAAGTTTAACAGAAAGTGGATTAAGTTATGTAAAAAAGTACTAAAGCCTAACGGCACAATATGGATATCGGGAACATTACACAATATATATTCGATTGGTATGGCATTGGAGCAGGAAGGCTTCAAGATAATTAACAACATAACATGGCAGAAAACAAATCCACCACCAAACTTAGCATGTCGATGCTTCACACATTCTACGGAAACCATTTTATGGGCAAAGAAGAATGAAAAGAAGTCTCGGCATTTTTTTGATTATCAGAAAATGAAAGAAATGAATGATGGCAAGCAGATGAGGGATGTTTGGACAGGTGCATTAACAAAACCTTCAGAGAAAACAGAAGGAAAGCATCCTACACAGAAGCCGGAATATCTGCTTGAGAAAATTGTATTGGCATCTACGGAGGAAGGACAGGTTATATTAGATCCTTTCTGTGGCTCAGGAACTACTGGTGTAGAGGCTGTGCGGTTTGGACGAAAGTTTATTGGTATAGATGTAAGCGAAGAATATTTGGAAATATCCAAGAAGAGATTGGAGAAGATAGCGGTACATGCGAAAGAATATTGAAATTTCTGAAGAAAAGATAAAAGAGTTTTTGGAACAATTTTACGGATGCTTTGAAAGCGGATATGCTTTTGAAGAATTTCTTAAGGTTTATCTTGAAAAGATAGGACTGGATGAAGTGATTGTAACACAGCGTTCATCAGATGGTGGCATTGATTTAGAGGCTATTCGTTATGGTGTTGGTGGTTTGGCAGGTGCGGATTCTGTAGAATATTATGTTCAGGCTAAAAGAAACAAACCGGGGACAACAATACCTATCGAAAAAGTACGAGCTTTGCGAGGTGTAATGCCATCTGGAAGTAAAGGAATTTTTATTACAACTGCCGGATATTCAAAGAAAACGCAAGAGTTCGTAGATGCAGATCCGACACGCCCTATCATATTGATTGACGGTAAGGCGTTGGTAGAAAGTTGCATAGATAATGAAATTGGATTTGTATTTACACCGGTATTTAGCAAAAATGCAATGGATGCGCTAAAGGATACATCGGATGATTTGCAACAGGAAAATAGTAATTCAGATGCGGATGAAAATGTAAAACTGATAGTAGATAAGCAAATCTCTGCAAACGATATAAGAGCAAGAATTTTGCGATTACCTAAAGCGATTATTAATTTGCTGCCAGAAGAAGCACAAAAGGTTAAGGTTGTGTTTAACGGTCTTGCACCAAAAGATTTAACTATTGCCAAGAATAGAGCTTACCTTGCAGGTGTGACAGAATTATATAAGGATTCTGGTTTGATTGCAGAAGATGGTTCGTACAATTCTTGTAAATCCATATGGAAGTATTCAGAGGATAAGATTGAAATTGTTATAAAGGAGCGATAATGGATGAGAGATTTTGATGAGTGGTTGAGCAGGTTCAGACCAAGCATATCGAGCTATGATTATTACATAGATTTTGAAAAAGTCGTAAGAAATGTAGAAGAAATCAAGGTGGAATTGAATATTTTGAATTCCCTGATAGGTTCAAAAAACATAGAGGAAGACTTCGAGAGAATAGTGACAAAATATCCGGAAACATTGCAATGTGTTCCGTTACTTCTTGCAGTAAGAGGATATGAAATCTATGCACAGGATGAAGATGGTGCATTCTTGTATAACTTCAAGAAGATGAATTATAGCGTAGAGCAGTACAAGGTGTTTATGTGTAAGACAGGATTGTTTGATATGATTGCAAATCACTTGGTAAATAATCTTGTAGATTATGCACTGGGTATTGAAACCGGATTGGATTCTAATGGTCGCAAAAATCGTGGTGGTCACCAGATGGAAGATTTGGTTGAGAAGTATATCATGGCAGCAGGATTTAAAAAGAATATGAATTACTTCAAAGAAATGTATCTGAAGGACATTGAAGCCAAGTGGAATATTGATTTATCGGCACTTTCTAATCAGGGTAAGGCTACTAAGAGATTTGATTTTGTGATTAAGACGGAGGAGATGATATATGCAATTGAGACCAATTTCTATGCGAGTGGTGGCTCAAAGTTAAATGAGACTGCAAGAAGCTATAAGATGCTTTCTCAGGAAGCGGATACAATAGATGGATTTACATTTGTGTGGTTTACAGATGGAATTGGATGGAAGAGTGCAAGAGGTAATTTGAGAGAGACATTCGAGGTCATGGATAATATTTACAGTATTGATGACATGGAGAATGATATTATGAAACAGATATTCTAATATGGAGGTTAGACGATGGCGGTGGTAGATAACTATTTGCAACCAAGAAGTGCAATTACTCAAAATATAGACATACAACATATTCAAGAAGTTGGAGGATTTTGTCCACTTTGTGGTAAGCAGTTGTTGGTTAAAAAGGGAGATAAAGTAAATAAGCAATATCAGATTGCTCATATTTATCCAAATAGACCTAATGCACACCAAAAGTTGGAATTAGATGGGTTAGAGCGATTAGGAAATACCTGTGAGGATTTTGAGAATAAAATTGCTTTATGCAAAGACTGTCATGGTTATTATGATGATCATACATCAAAAGAAGAATATCTAAAAATATTAGGGATAAAGAAAGAATTATTAGCAATAAGCAGAGTTCAAGAAAGGTTATCGACGGAGGAGATAGAAGAAGAACTTGTGGTGCTTATGGAGCATATTTCAAATATTTCGGACAGAGAAATTGAGGAAGTTTCTTTAAAATATAAAGGGGTTAAGGTTGTAAATAAGATTGAGGACCAATATTGCTTGTTAAGGAGAAAAGTCGAGTTTAATGTTTGTACTTATTTTGGATTTATTAAAGAAAATATGAAAAATCTAAGTGGACAAAAAAGAATAAATTTCGATTTATTAGCGGCAGAGGTAAAAACCGCTTATTTAAAAGCGAAAGGTAATACAGAGGATAAAGTAATAATATTTAATTCAATGGTTACTTGGATGAAAAGTAAAACAACAAGTACATCAAAAGAAGCATGTGAAGCAATGGTGTCATTTTTTGTACAGAATTGTGAGGTGTTTGATGAAATTTCCAAATAAATTATTTGAATTTCGGGAAACTGTTATTTTTGATTGTATAAAGATACTTGAGGTATTGGATGAGGAAATGTCAGTGTTAGATTTGTATAAATTGTGTAGAAAAAAATGTAATGGAATTCAAGAGTTTTACGATGCATTGACTGTGTTGTATGCTATAGGGAAAATTGACTATGATTATGATAACAGGAGGATTTTGAATGTTAAGTGAAATAATATGCGATAAATTTCATAAAAATAAGATAATATTTCATGAGGGGTTAAATGTTATACTTGGTGATGAACTTGGAAGCAATTCAATAGGAAAATCCACCTTTTTAATGATTATTGATTATGTGTATGGTGGAAAAGACTATGTGATGAAATCAATGGATATACAAAGAAATGTCGGAAAACATACAATAAAGTTTTCGTTTACATTCAATGGTGAAAAATATTTTTTTTCCCGTAATACGGATGATACAGAATACATAAATGTATGTGATAACAAATATGAAATAGTGAAGAAAATTACAGTAGAACAATATACAGATAAATTAAAAAAATTGTATGGATTTAGTGAAAAAGATATTAGTTTCAGAGATGTTGTTGGAAGGTATATTCGTGTTTATGGCAAGGAGAATTTAAACGAAAAACATCCTCTTGATGTGGTAAGAAATGAAAAGGCAGTACAGGCAGTTAATGCATTGTTGAAATTATATGAAATGTATGGTGTTATAAGGGAACTTGAGGAGTTGGCAAAAAATAAAAGTGACGAGTTGAAGACTTTTAAAAGTGCACAAAAATATAACCTTATCTCTAAAATAGGGGCGAGACAAAGAAAAGAAAATGATAAAAAATTGGTACAATTTGAGAAAGAAAAGGAAGCTATCACAGATGAACTTAATAATAGTATATTAGATATTAATTCTGAAAAAACAGCTGTAATACTGGAACTTAAACGAGAGTTAGCAGATTACAATAGAAGAATACGTGTACAAAAAGCTAAATTGTTACCATTGCAGGAAAATATTACAGGAAACAGGGCGATTAGTGATGAAGATTTGCATGTGTTAAAAAGGTTTTTCCCTGAAATAGACTTGGAACAGCTAGAGGAAATACAAAGATTTCATAAAGAGATAAATGCAGTGTTAAAAGAAGAGATAAAAGAAGAAATATGTAGTATTCAGAATGTGATATCTTTGTTGCAAGAAAATAAAGAGATAGTAGAGGCTAAAGTAAAAGAGATATCTAAAGCTTCGAATTTGTCACAAATTATTCTATTTAAATTTGCAGAATTGCAAAAAAAGATGGAAGTATTATCAAATCAGAATAAATATTATGATGCTTATCAAGTATTAGAAAAGGAAAAGAAAGATGCAGTGAGCAGAAAGAAAGAGATGAGAATACAACAATTGCTTCTTCTGCAAAATAAAATTAATGTAAAAATGAAATTGCTGAATGATGAAATATATCAGAATACAAAGATACCTCCAACCATCTTTTTTGAAGATAATCAATATAAATTTGAAACAGTAGATGATACAGGAACTGGAACGTGTTATAGGGGGATGGTTTTATTTGATTTAGGTGTTTTACAAGAGACATGTTTGCCTATTTTGGTGCATGATTCAGTCTTGTTGAAACAGATTGAAGATGTTGCAGTAGAAAAAATATTGGAAATGTACAGAAGGTCAAAAAAACAAATATTTATTGCATTGGACAAAGCTTCTTCGTATAGTAAGCAGAGTCAAAAGATATTATTTGAGGAAAGAGTTTTATCTTTAGAACCAAATGGTAAAGAATTGTTTGGCAAATCATGGAGCAGAAAGTAGTATAGAGATGGTTTAGTTAGGAAAAAAAGGAAGAAGGATATTGCCACATTTGCGGTTGTTATGGCGAATTGACATATGAACATATACCACCGGAAACAAGAATTTAATAGAAATAAGGCTATAATATATACAGGTGATGATGTTATAAAAAGGTACAAAGGAGAAATGTCAAGGTATATATGTAGACAGAAAGGTATGGGTAAGTTTTCTCTTTGCAAAGAATGTAATAATAAAACTGGTTCTTGGTATGTTCCACAATATAGTGATGTTGCAAAGAATGTTGAACGAAGCCTGTATAATAGCAATTAGTGCGTGAGAATATAGTGGAGCATTCGTTTAGCAATTTTCCAGCATTAGCTTTTATTAAACAAGTAATAACAATGTTTTGCAGTCTATTATCAATAAGCCTTTGAAAATTAGGTGTAGTGTGAAGATTTTTTTCGACTTCAACATATGAGAGAAAGAGAAGGGTATTATCTGCAAAAGCAATATCAATCCTATTGTTGTATTGGTTATAGTAGGCAAAATATATTTTCATAATGATTGTCCTTTCTTTGTTATAGTATTGGGTAGTTCTGGGAATGTTTGAGCAGTCCACCGCAAAAACACATATACAACACTTGCTTCAAGGAATCCCTTATTTCTGGGCTGTTCCCACTCTCAAAACGTTAATACGTTTTCGAACAATTCAATACGACCTACAACTCCTCAGGACATTTGTCTTGGGGAGTTTTTGCTACTTGGAAAAATATAAGAGTTCTGATACAATAATGTCAAAAACAATACAAGGAGAGTGAACAAAATGTCTATTTTAAATAAGTTAAATAGTGCGCCGATGTATCTGATATGTGGTACAATTGTTGCATTTATTGCGATTATATGTGTGATTTTTCTTGTGCGTGCATACAGAGCAGGAAAAGCAATCGGAATGGACACAACAAAAATGAAACGCACAATCATATCCAGTGCGACCTTTTCTTTTCTGCCAAGCGTAGGGATATTGTTAGGAGTGGTAGCTTTGTCGGGAAGTCTGGGAACACCCCTACCGTGGTTAAGACTTTCGGTAATAGGAGCGCTCCATTACGAAACGCAGATAGCGCAGGCAGCAGCAGAACAGACAGGAATGTCTACCTTATCGGCAGCAGAAATGACACCATCATCCTTTACCACAATAGCACTTCTTATGAGTATTTGTATCATGTGGGGAATGGTGCTGTCTATCTTCCTTAATAAAAAATATACTAAGAAATTAAGTTCTTCTAATAATTCCTCGTCAGCAGGTTTTGGAAATACGGCGATGACAGCAATGTTTATTGGACTTGTAAGTACTTATATAGGACGTTATCTTGGAGGATTTGTTTCTGAAAATGGACTGTTTACCTTTAGTGGAGATGTTACGCCTCTTATTGTAATGGCTGTGTCAGCAATGGTTATGGCAATCTTTATTTGGCTTATGAAAAAGAAAAAACTTGCATGGATTGACAGCTTTTCCATTGCAGGAAGTATGATAGCAGGTATGGCAGCAGCAGTGATAGCAGGATTGATTTGATAAAGAGAGGTATTGTTTATGAAACAGAATGAGAAAGAAAATCAGATAGAAACACAGGAAAGTACAGAATGGATAAGTTACAATAAACAGACACATTTCATCGGAAGAATCGTAAGTATTGTTACATTAGTTATGCTGGTGGGTGCTCCATTTCTCATGGGAAAATATTTAGGTGCATATCCAGACCTGAAAGCTACAGCCAATGGTTTCTTTTCCGTTGGTATCGTATGGGTTGTAAGCAGTGTGGCTGAATTTTTAATTTATACTCCGATGCTTGGTGCGGGCGGTGGATATCTGGCATTTATAACTGGAAACTTAATTAATATGAAGATTCCTTGTGCAGTCAATGCCAGAGATATGGTAGAAGCAAAGACAGGAACACCTGAAAATGAAATTATATCAACGATTTCAATCGCAACGTCCTCTCTTGTAACAATTATTGTTTTGGCAGTTGGAGTACTGCTTATGGTTCCGCTTCAGCCGGTTTTGCAAAATCCGGTACTTCAACCGGCGTTTGACAATGTGGTGCCAGCTCTGTTTGGGGCAATGGCGTATAAATATTATCGTAATAATATGAAGATTGCCGTATTCCCGCTTGTTATTATGAGTGCACTTTTTATATTGATTCCGACACTTATGGGTTCTACAAGTTTTATGATTATACCATCAGGAGCAATTGCAATTGGAGTTGCATATATCTTACATAAAAAGAAAACAACAAGAGATAAAGGAGAGGAAAAATGAAATTATTATGGATAATTCCCGCAGTACTTGGTATTTTTGTTCTGCTGATATTAATTGCACTTATCAGAACATTGCTGATGCCGTCAAAAGTATCAGAATATGTTGCCAATGAGAGTGAAGAGGAATCTTTAAAACTGGCAAAAAAATTGTCAAAAATGATACAGTATGACACCACTTCCCACGCAAATGTACCGGAGGTAGAAAAGTTTCGTGGATTTCATAAGGTCTTAGAAGAACTGTTTCCGTTAGTTCACCAAAACTTGGAAAAGACAGAGATAGACGGAAACCTGCTATATCATTGGAAAGGAAAAACAGAAAAAAATCCTATACTTTTAATGAGTCATCAGGATGTTGTTGTGGCAGAAGGAGAGTGGATTCATGAGCCATTTTCCGGAGACATTGCAGATGGAAAGGTATGGGGGCGTGGGGCATCCGATACGAAGTGCTCCGTTATGGCGTTTTTTCAGGCGGTAGAAGAATTACTTGCAGAGGGATTTGTACCGCCCACAGATGTATATCTGGCATCTTCCTGCACTGAAGAGTGGGCAGGCGATGGCGCACCGAAAATTGTAGCAGAGCTAAAGAGACGTGGTGTAGAATTGTTTCTTGTATGCGATGAAGGGGGCGGAATTATTACAGAACCAATTGGTGGAATTCATGGTAATTTTGCCATGGTTGGTGTATTTGAAAAGGGAAAAGCAGATGTGAAGTTTACTGCGAAAAGTACAGGCGGACACGCTAGTGCGCCTGCTAATGGAACACCGATAGCAAGACTTTCCGCATTTGTAAATGAGATGGAGAACCATTCACCATTTCAGAAAAAAATACTTCCTGAGGTAGCAGCAATGTTTCAAAGACTTGCTCCATATGCATCCTTTGGATTAAAATTGGTTCTTGGAAATCTTTGGCTTTTTGGACCGATTCTTAAGGTTGTACTTCCAAAGGTAAGCGCACAGGCGGGAGCTATGTTAAAGACCACCATTGCATTTACCATGCAGACCGGTTCTGACGCTTACAATGTAATTCCGCAGGAGGCAACACTTGGTGCAAATATGCGTTTTATTCCACATCAGGGAGAAAAGGAAAGCCTTGAGATTGTTAAAAATGTAGCAAAGAAATACGGACTTGAAACAGAGGTTGTACATTCCAACGATTATACACAGCCGGTAGATATCAAAGGGGAAGGATTTAAATTAGTGGAAAATGTTATCAATGATACATTTCCGGGCTTGGCATCCAGTCCATATGTAATGACAGGAGCGACAGACGCACAATTTTATCAGCCAATCTGCAAGAACTGTATTCGATTTGCGCCGGTAATATACGGACCGGAGCAAATGCAGGGGATGCATGGTTTAAATGAAAATATAGAATATAACTGTCTGCCGGGAGCGGTACGTTTTTATCAGAATCTTATTCGAGCAGAGAAATAGAGCGAGAGCGGCAGGAAGAGTAGACACAAGTTATAAGATTTTGTGAAAGAAAAGAGGAACGATTATGTCAACCAATAGAAAAGTTGTAATTATCGGAGCAGGGCATGTGGGCTCGCACTGTGCATATGCTTTGGCAATTCAGGGGATATGTGAAGAAATTGTACTGTTAGATGTGGATAAAGTAAAAGCAGAAAGTCATGCAATGGATATTGCAGACAGTGTATGTTTTCTTGGCAGTTCGGTAATAGTACGAACCGGAACATATGAAGATTGCAGTGATGCAGACATTGTTGTAATTAGTGCAGGTGTTCCAAGACTTCCGGGACAGACCAGACTGGATACCTTAGGGGCATCTATGGAATGTATGAAAGAAATATTGTCTCATTTGAAAAAGATAGAAATTCCGGGGATTATCATTACCATATCCAATCCGGCAGATATTATTGCAGATTATGTCCGCAAAGAAATGGGATTTCCAAGAAATCGTGTATTTAGTACCGGAACTTCCCTTGATACGGCAAGAATGAAAAGAACGGTAGGAGATTTGTGCAAGGTAGACCCTCATAGTGTGGTAGGTTTTGTCATGGGAGAACACGGAGACTCTTCCATGATACCATTTTCTCATCTTACCATTTGTGGAAAAGACTATAAAGAACTCAAACAAGAGGATGGCAAGCGCTATGGAGCACTTTCGGAGGAAAAAATATTAGAGAGAACGCATTTGCGTGGAATGGATATTATTAATGGAAAAGGTTCCACAGAGTTTGGAATTGGCTATGTACTGGCAGATATGGCAAAGGCAGTATTGATGAATGAGCACAGAGTACTTCCTGCATCCGTACTTTTAGACGGAGAATATGGTCAGAAAGGTGTACATGCAGGAGTTCCTTGTGTGATAGGCCGAAATGGAATAGAGCAGATAATTGAACTGAAACTGACAGACGAAGAGCAAGAGCAGTTTGAAGTGTCTTGTGATGTTATTCGAAACTATATGGAAAAATAAACAGAAAAGAGGTAGAGAAATGAAATACAAAACAACAGATGAATGGAAAAATTTTTCTTTTACAGATGCATACGTTGGGGATATTCAGGCAACCAATGGATTTTTTCACATGGAGCTTGATAATGTAAAAATACTTCCGGAAAATTCCTGTAATCGGGATATACGAAAAATGCGTACGAATGGATTGGTGTTAAAGCTGGAGGATTATGCCATTACATCATTTATTGAAGAAGGATATAAATTATTTGATGCCAATGGAAAACCAATGAAAGTGGTTGAGGACACTGTTATTGCAGAGGAAGATTATGCTACGGTACTCAAGGAGGTAATAGAAGGGGTAATTTATACTATGGAAAAAGAAGAAGATACTTATATTTTTTCCATAGATGCAGTCAATGAAAGAACCTATGAGTTGAAAGTAAAGGCAAGCCATGATGTGGAAGAATGGGAGCGTTTCTTTAGCTTGGAATCATAAGCAAAAAATCAGCAAAAAATTTTTGAAAACTGCAACATTTAAGACACGACAAAAGTGTTATAGTTAGAGAACAAATAATACCAAGAGAAAGTCTGTAAAAGATAAGAAAAAAGAAGAGACTGATGACTGGAATTGGGGTATAGATGATGAAGACTGGGATAGTGATGATTCAGATAGTAATATTGCCTGGGATGACGATATCGACTGGGATGATGACTGGGCGGTAGACGATTCTAAAAAATCCGGAAGTTATTCAGACATGGAAGTATTTGCCGGAAACAGCTATTTAGCAGGTGATGATTCTGTCATTTATTTTCAGGAGGATGGTACCTTTGAGTGGTATTTATCAGTGGATGATACCAGTGATAATTATTTTAAGGGGACTTATGATGTCTATTTTGATGAAAGTGCGTTAGAGTATATTACAGAGGATTTGTCCGACTATGGGGTGACCGCTGATGAACTGTATGAGTTTTTCATACAAAATGCAGATAATGATTTTATCAGATGTCTAATTTATGCTGTCTGGTATTACATAACGATGAGGGAATGATGGATGGAAGAATAGAAAGAATGGGAAGAGATAGTTATTATATGGGATTTTATCAGGATGGATATTTTGATGCAGCAAATATGGCAACGGGTAATTATGCGCAATTTGCACTGAGATAAAGAAGGAGATGTGCGGGTGAACAACACAGTAATTTTTGATTTAGATGGAACTTTAATTGATACGGAAAAATATTTTAAAGTATTTTGGCGAAAAGCAGCAGAAAAAAATGGCTATGCGATGAGCGAAGAACAAGCATTGCAATTAAGAAGTCTAGGTAAACCTTATGCGCCAGAGTTATTGAAAAAGTGGTTTGGTGAAGAGTTTGACTATATAAAGGTTCGGGAAGATAGACGAAAAATGATGCAGGAGCATTTAAAGCAGGTGGGATTGGAGACAAAGCCGGGGGCAAAACAGGCATTAGCACAGTTACGGGAAAAGGGATACCGTATTGCACTTGCAACAGCAACGTCAACAGACCAGGCAAAAGAGCAATTAGAACAAGTAGGGCTTCTTAAGTATTTTGATGAAATTGTCAGTGCAGTACAGGTAGAACATGGCAAGCCGGCACCGGATGTTTATCTCTATGCCTGCAAAAAGCTTGGAATTGAACCACAAGAGGCTTATGCTGTGGAAGATTCCCCTAACGGAGCAAAGTCAGCACTTGAAGCTGGATTAAAGGTTATTTTTGTTCCGGATCAGACGCAGCCTGAGGAAGAGCTGTGCAAACAGATATATGCGTGTATTCCAAGCTTAGTGCAATTAATAGATGTAGTAGATGAGTAGAGGAAAAAAGAAAAGGGAGGAAATACATGAAAAAGAAATTAGTTTTAGCTAGTAAAGCAGCATTGGGAGTATTTTTATTCTCACTTTTAGGAATATGTATGATAGGAGCATATGCGACAGAGGGAAAGACGTCAGCATTGTCTGCCTTTGGGTTGATTTTATTTGGAATTGCAATGGCAGTGAGCGGAATCCTGTTTCTCATTCAATTTGTACTAGAGGTACGGGAATGTTGGAAAGAAAAAGGGATTTGGGGAGTTGTGTGCATTCCGTTGCAAGGAATCCTTTATACACTGGTATTTATGGGAGTTGATTTTCTTATGTCAAAGAAAGCAGAAAGAATGGGAAGTTATGTGGTTTATGGTATTACTTTAATGGTGACAATGGGTGTTATAAATTATTGGAAGAGGGTAAAAAATCAGTAATAGCATATTTGGACAGAATGGGGATACTAATTGATTGGTAATACAGATAAATATCGTGTGAAGTATTTTATAGAAAAAGCCGAAAATTCATTTAAAAAAAGAGTTTTCGGCTTGGAGTTTAGTTGTGCGTATAGATAAAAATGTGAGGTGTTATTATAAGATGTCTTTAATTATAAGCACTTCGTTTGGACACAGCAAATAAAGAAATACACGCAGATAGTAGTATAAGGATAAGAACAATGATACCATAAGCGGGAGAAATTTCTGTAGGTTGAAATATTACAAATCTAGCCTTGAAAGTAAAAACTTTATGTGCAAAAAATGAGAATATATTTTTTATATCGTATTTACCGAGTACTGGCAGTAATAATGTATATACGAGTAGAAATATTGTAATTGGAAACATATTTTTAAATATGAAACCTACGACATAGCTGATAATAATATAGAAACCTAATAGAGCAATGGTAAAAATTATCTGTAATGCAAGGCTTCGTTCATATGATAGTCCCGGTATGGTGTAGTTTTCGATAGGAACACATTTTTTTACAAAATACTTAAGAAGTGAGGAGGAGAAATAGGATACTGTACCTATGAGAAAAAGACTGCTAAATAAAACTAGAAAAAGGGATAAAAGCTTTCCAGTCAATATTTCGCTTTGTTTATATTTTATGGAAAAAAATTTGTGAGTTTTGTATTTATAGTCATAGGTTGCAATATAGGCTGCATAAATACCGAATACTAATGTTCCAAAAATAAATATAAAATATTCCAGACTATTAGAAATAATGTTATGATGATTTAGATTTTGTATACTGACTGCTAAGCTAACAAAATCTTCTTTTAGAGGATTACTGCTGACACTGGAATTTCCATCTACAACAGTGTAATTTGTTTCTTTAAGCGCTTCAATAATATCGATACCATTTTCTTTATACATTTGTTCTGTTTGCAGGTAGCGGTCATAGTTATTGATGACATTGGTATATAATCCGTACAAATGAAGAATAGTAACGGAAATGATTATAAGGAAAAATATTATCAGGCTTTTGGATTTTAATTGATAGAGCAGTTCTTTTTTAGTTATTTCCATAGAGTTTTTCATATAGTTCATGTAAGTTATTTCCTCCTTGTTCCGTTTTATAGATGCTTTTTTTATGTATAATGATAATTTCGTCTAATAATTGTTCGTAAAATTCTAAATAGTGTCCGGTGACAAGTATAAGACATTCTTTTTTGTGTATATTAAGTTGATTCTTAAGCCATTTAAGGGAGTCTACATCTAAGCCATTTGCAATTTCGTCTAGGATTAAATATTGTGGCTTTGTAAGTAATGCGGCAATAATCAACAGCTTTTTCTTTTCGCCTAAGGAATAATATTTCACTTTTTTAGATAGAAGCGAGGGAGATAGTCCTTGGAAAGCATCTACCGTTTGTTTATGATAAAAGTTTGTACCGGCAAATAAACGAATGTTGTCATAGCCGTTTAAATTTTCATATAGAGGAATATCATCATAGATTGCAAAAATATTTTTGGGAAAATTAGGGGAATAGTTAATATTACCCTGATATTTTTCTAAACCTAGCAGACATTTGATGAAAGTAGTTTTCCCAGAACCGTTCTGCCCTAGTAAGAAATATATTTTACTATCCTCCAGCAGTAAGTTAACTTGTTCAAAAATTATATTATTACGATATGTTTTGGTGAGATTTTCAATTTTAATCATACATTGTCTCCTTGGATAAATAAGTATATGCTGGAATTTATTATACCATTGCCAGTTACTTTTGAATGAATTAAATAAGTGTTATTGCTATTACCAAGTAGTTAAATTACCCTTACTGTCTCCTTTTAAAAAGTCGGTAAAATCTTGTTCGTATATGGAAACATCCCCCCAAGGTGTTACCACACCTGCTCCAATTGTCTTAGAAGCTCTATATGTTACGGAAGAAGAACTTGAAGCGTACTTAGAGATTCCGGTTGCTCGGGCAATATTAGGGAATATGTATCCAGCTTCCTGCCATGCGCTGCTTTTGGTTACTTTACCACCGGAGGTTGTCCATGAAATGTTGTCACGACTCCACATTAACACACTTCCGCGATAAAGGGAACCCCTCCATGTTGTGGAAGTGGATTTAGCAAGCGTAGATGCAGACTTTGATGTTTTAGAAAGAGTTGCAAATTTTGAAACATCAGAGAGAGTAACAGACTCATAGGAGTTAATAACAGCCTGTTGTTCTGGTGTCAATTCAGTTGTCGATTCAGCGGCGTGTACAGAAGTCATACTGCTGAAGGTTAGTGTGAATATAGTTGCTAAGGTTAAAAATTTTTTTGTCATAAAAACCTCTCTTTCTGAGTAAATGGCAATGGTAATATATTGAAGTAGAATAATTACTTCCAAAGCTATGTTAATATATTACACAATTATAATTAAGAAAAAATGTAATATATTGTCGATAAAAGGCAGATTTTATAGATAACAAAAGCCACAACAGAAAACATTGACGTACAAATGCAAATAGACTACAATAAAAACTGTATAAATTTTACTTGAATGAGAGGGGGGAAAGCAATGAGTGAAATCAAAGTGACAAAAAGTGGATTCCAAACAGCAAAAGCGCGGCAAAAATCAGCTTTGCTGGAACTTCGCACAGTATATCAAAACCAGCAGAAGATGTTTGGCAATCTGAAGAGCAGTTGGAGTGGAAAAAGCGCAGATGCTTTTAAAAGAGGAAGCAAAGAGCTCTTATGCGAGAATTTAATGGCACAATTGTCATTAAGTGATTTGAAGCGAAAAACAGCATTTGCACAGCAGACATTTAAAGAGGCAGATGAAACTTTGAAGAAAAACATTGAAAAGAAATAAGGAGGAGTATAAATGAGTTGCCGTTGTTCGGAAATAAGTAAGTGTAGCAAAGATATTTCAATCTTAGGTAAAATGATTGAGGAATTGACGCAGTTAAGACAGGAAGATGCAAAGATAGAGGGTCGATTAAATAATTTGGCAGATGCAAGTTATACTGCAATCACACCGAGAAATATCAATAGTCTGGTAGCGGATGAAAAGAAATTAAATGATCCAATCAGTCAGATACGCACCAGTATGTTGGGAGAATGTATTAGTGAAAAGTGGCGATTAGAAAAAGCTTGTAAGAGCATGAAAAGCGAAGACAGTGATTACCACAAAAAAGAGGAAGAGAAAAAGAAAAATAATAAATAAGGGAGAGAAAAAATGAAGAAGTTTTCTATTGACATGTCTGTGCTCCGGACAACTATTAGCGAATTGGAGCAGTCTATACAGCAGATTAATACATTAAAGAAAAAAGTAGTACAGGCCAACGCAGATTTGGCAGAAAGTCATTGGTCAGGAAAGTCTGCAAAGCAATTTCAAGGAAACAGTTCAAAGTGGAGTAGGAATTTCCAAAAACATATTTTAAATTTAAATAAAATGCATAAGGCTTTAAAAAGTCAGGTATTGCCTCAGGTAGAGGAGTTGAATCAGCAGGCGAATGCAATGGCTGTTTGTGTAGGTGGAAGCAGAAATTACAGTGAAACGGGCAAAGTTACACTGGATTGGAGCAGTAAAACAGAGGTATGTAACCAATGTAAAAAGCTAATTGTAGAGTACGAAGCATATGCAAATCAGTTATCCAAATTGAAAAACTTGGATGGGCAGCTTGGCTATACAGGTTTTTCCATAGAATCTCAGATAACAACTGGGGTGAAAAAGATTCATGAAGTACAGCATATGCTGAAGACATTGCAAAATGCCATGGATGCTTACCAAAATAGTGTGGAAGAATTAGAAAATGTTATGGTAACAGCCATGGAAGCAATCGAAATGCCAAAAGAGTGGGAAAATAGTGTGAATTCTCTGTTGAGCCGCTTGGCTGTTTCTTGCGAAGATTTGAACATAACAAAGCTTTTAAAAGAATTAATGAAAATGTTGAAAGGATTCAAACAGGAATGCTGTGATTATGGTGGAGACCCTGTTAATCTGGCAACGGGAAATTTTGTCTATCATCGGGAATATTTACAGCAAAAGGGACTATATCCCATGGAATTTGCTATGGTTTATAACTCTATGGAACGACAGGATAGTGTGTTGGGAAATGGATGGATACATAATTATCAGATTCGTTTGATAAAAAAATCACAAAGTATTGTGTTGCAGTGGTCAGACGGACGGGAAGAAACGTTTATTTCAGAGGGAGAAGGACAATATTCTCATGTGACCGGAAAAGGAGCTGCTTTAACGGAAGCAACAGAGGGTATGGTCTATAAGACCGAGCTTGGGATAAAATATGTGTTTGATAAAGAGGGAAGAAATACCAGAATAGAGGACAGTAATGATAACTGGTTAAAGCTTTCTTATGATTTTGCAGGAAGATTGGCAGAGGTCAAGAGTATATCTGGAGAAACATTGAGCTATGTATATAATGAAGAAGGATTTTTGGCAGAAGTATTTGATTGCACAGGGCGCATGGTACGACTTTTCTATACACAAGGGTATCTGACAAAGGTAAGTGATGAGGAAAATCGTACTTTCCGATATACATATGATATCAACGGAGCACTAAGTGAAATAACAAATGGAAGAAATATCAAGAGTATTGAAAACCAATACGATACGCAGGGACGTGTTGTTAAACAGAACTATCCCGATGGCGGATGCATGAAGCTGGAATATGATGATGAGAATAGAATTGTCCGGGTAACAGAACAAAACGGAAATGAAGTAGCGTATGTGCATGATGATTGCTTCCGAAGTGTAGAGACGGTATTTTCCGATGGAAAGATACAGTATGCTTATAATGATAGGAATCAAAAGACACAGGTTATAGATAAAAAGGGATATAAGACCACTTATGATTACGATAATGCCGGAAATCTCACCATGGTAGTAAATCCTATGGGAGAAACGTTGGAAATGACCTATAATGCAATGCATTTAATGACAGGAATTAAAATATGCGGCGAGGAATATCTGCATAACCAGTATGACTTAAGAGGAAATTTGGTTCGCAGGAAAGATGCATTGGGAAGACAATATCAGATATCTTATAATAAAAGTGGAAAGCCGATAGGTATCAAACAGCCGGACGGAAGTAAGCTGGTTCTTGCTTATGATGAACATGGAAATATAAGTTCCATTCAGGAGCCTTTGGGTGGAGAAGTACATTATGAGTATAACGAGTTGGGGCAGGTAACAGCAACCACAGATGGAAACGGAAACCGTACAGAATATGTATATAATCAATGTGGACACATCATTGCAGTAACGAATGCAGAGGGAAATACAAAGCATATTCACTACAATGAGGCTGGAAAAGTAACCTGTATCCAAAATTATGATGGAAGTAAAATCCAATGTGAATACAATGAGATTAATAAGCCAAGTAAGATTATTGACCCCGAAAGAAATGTTACATTATTTGAATATGATAAAATGTGGAATATGACCTGTCGCACAGAGGCGAATGGGGCAAAAACAAAATTCATTTATAATAAGCTCAATCAGTTAGAACGTATTGTAAATGCCAAAGGTGCACAGATATGCTATGAATACGACCAAAATGGAAATCGAGTAGGAATAGAAGATTCCAACGGAAGTAAGGTTAAAATGGAGTATGATGCTTTGAATCGTTTGATTGCATTGACAGATGCAGACGGAGCAGTAAGCCATATGGTATACAATCACTTTGGACAGCAAGTGAAAACCATAGATGCAATGGGAAATGTGCGAAGAAACGTATACGATAAGGCAGGACAAAAAATTGCTGCCATAGATGCCAAAGGAAACAAGACCACCTACGAATATAATGCCTTAGGAAAAGTCAGTCGTGTCACAGATGCCACAGGGCAGGAAGTGGTTTATGAATATTTACCGGGAGGACTATTAGAAAAGATAATCTATGAAAATGGAACTTCTGTAAGTTATACCTATGATAAAAATCGAAATATGAAGAGCCGTACCAATCAGGCAGGATATACGTTTTATTATACCTACGATTCTATGAATCGTATTACTGAAATAACAAGCAGTGAAGGACAATGTAAGCGTTATAGCTATGATCCTTTGGGAAAAATAAGTTCTGCAACAGATGCAAATGGTAATACAACAAAATATTTTTATTCTCCGGCAGGGCATTTAATTCGTGTAGAAGATGCCCTTGGAAACAGTACCAGATACAGTTACGATGCCATAGGAAATTTGTCAGAAATTTCACAATGTGGACTGGAAGCAGAATTAGCAGAAGCCTGTGCTCAAAATGAAAGCAATCAGAATCACTACTTCGTGCAGTATCAGCGTGACATTTTAGGACACATTGAAACCGTTACGGATGCCCTTGGAAATGTGGAACATTATAGTTATGATGATATGGGATATTTGGTGGAAAAACAGGATAAAGAGGGTTTTGCCACAACATATGGATACACCAAAGGCGGTAAGTTATCCGAAATTCAATATGCAGATGGAAATTCTGTAAAATTAAGCTATAATCCGTTAAAACAGTTAGTAGAAATTCAGGACTGGCTTGGCAGCACTAAAATAGAAGTAGACGAATTGGGAAGAGCCAAAAAGGTTACGGATACCAAGGGAAGAGAGGTACGTTATAAGCGTGATGCATTTGGAAAGTGTGTAGAAATGCAGTATCCGGATGGAAAAACAGTACAATATGAATACGATAAGTGGAGACGTTTGACTTCTTTAAAGGATGAGCATGGTGAGTTTTGTTATAGCTATGACAGTAACAGCAGATTGTGTGAAAAAATATTACCCAATGGCGTGAAAACCAATTATACCTATGGGATAACCGGAATGATAGAAGAGTTGTCGCATTGGGATAAAGATGGCTTATTGGAGTATTACAAGTATCAGTATGATGCGGCAGGCAATCGTGTAAGTATTCAGCGAGAACGGCGAGGATTGCCGGAAGAAAGTGGCAGTTATCATTATGGTTATGATGCTTTGAACCGTCTCATTGCAGTGGAAAAAGAAGGAACACCTTTACGCAGTTATGGATATGACGCATATGGAAATCGCAGCTTTATGGAAGAAGAAGGAGCTAGAACAAAATATTTTTACAACGAAGCACAGCAGTTGATACAGTCGGTAACAGAAGATTGTCAAACAGATTACACTTACGATAAGCGAGGAAATCTAGTTCAAATAGTGGAAAACGGAGTACGCAGTCATGGATATGAATATGATTGCCGTAACCAGATGTATCAGGCATTTGATGACATGGGAAGAAAGTCCATTTATACCTACAACGGACTTGGACTACGAGTGGAAGAACAGAGATTTGCAGGAGAAAATCCGGTGAAAACAGTGGAGTTTGTTTTAAACCAGACCAAACGTTATCATAATCTTTTACAGCAGGTAGAAGATGGAAATATCAGAGACTTTGTGTGGGATGGAAATGTGGCAGGCGAAACCAACGAGGAAAACGCATACTATTATTTGCAGGATGAAATGGGAAGTCCGGTGCGTTATCTTGACTTACAGGGTGAGGTAAAGGAAAACTATGCTTTTGATGAGTTTGGAAACAATTTGTACAACCCAAAGGAACAGATACAGCCATTTGGTTATACCGGATATTGTCAGGATATGACCGCTGGCACTTGGTTTGCGCAGGCAAGAGCCTATATGCCGAAAACAGGAAGATTTGCAGCACGAGACAGAGTGAAAGGAATGCCCATAGCACCATACACGCTGAATGAATATGTATATTGCTGGAATCGACCGCTGGCATTTTGCGATTATGATGGAGCCTTTCCGAGCTTTGAAGAAATCGCAGAAGCCATAGAGGCAGGAAGTCAAACAGTAGGAAATTGGTTGGATGAGCAAATAGATAATATAGGTCCGATGGCAGATGCAGCAACCGCAGGATTTTTTACAGCTACGGAGTATGTATGGGAACGCTATATTACGGAAGAAACCAGAAAAGAGATAACCGAGAAAGGTCAAGTGGTGATTGGAGTTGGTCGAGATTTATTAGAAAAGGATGTCTTTTTTGGAATAGATGCCAGTGATGTAATGGCAGTTGCTTCAATGACTCCTGTGGGAGAAGCCTTTTTAGACGTGTTCTCTTTTTCAAGAACAGAAGATGGTGTATATCATGCGGACAGAGATTGTTGGCAGCAGTATTTCGGCTATAATAAGTTTTATGATTATGTATTTGATGCAGCCACGTCAATGAATGCAAAGATGTATCCATTTACGTTAGAAGATGGAACTACTTATACTATTTGGATGTGGAAAGGAGATTATTTAAATCTGGGAGCAGGGTGTGAAACAGGAATTTATATAGGTAATGGATTCCATGTAGAGTGTGGAACAGCTACAAATCTTCATATGACGTTAAGTCTTTATGATAAGAGAACCGGAAAGAAGATATTTGAGTATAATCCGGATGACCCACAGTGGTGGATTACCGGATTTAATCCAAGGTATCAGGATATGAACAGAGATAATTTAGTGGTGCATGGAAGTATTGACTTTTCGGATGAACCGGAGTTATGGAAAGCTTTTTATAAAAAATATGGAAAAAAAGAAGGATGGTGTTTTGATGAGGAAAATATGGTTGCATATTATGAGTGGTAGAAAAAAATGGGGACTAGTGCTGTTAAGTGGTATATTAGCATTTCAGTTATTAGGCTGTAGTCCCCAAACAGCCAGTGAATACAGAGGAAGTATACTTAGAGAGTATGATGAACAGTCGGATGAAATGATGCAGTCAATTATAGAGGCAATGGAAGAAAAAGATGCCGAAGCTTTGAAAAAATTATTTTCATCGTATGCTTTGGAAAACTCGGAAAATTTAGACAAAAAAATAGAGGAATTGTTGGAGTTTTATCCGGGAAGTAGTGGAGGATATGAAGGAAATTGTATTTCAGATAGGGCAGCAGATTATGGAGATATAACGTTGATATTAAACGGTACGTATACTGTGAATAATGATGGTCAGGAATATGAGGTGAATTTTGTAACAATACCGCAAAATGATGAAGAACCAGATAAGGTAGGATTGTATTTGATAGAAGTCATGACAGAAGAAGCAGAACCGGAAGGGTTTAAATGGAGAAATAACGAAGATGCTCCGGGAATTTATGTATTAGACCCACAGGAAAAGCAATGGTAGATTAAGAAGTACAAGAGGATGGTGTTTTGATGAAGAAAATATGGTTGCATATTATCAGTGGTAGAAAAAAATGGGGACTAGTGCTGTTAAGTGGTATATTAGCATTTCAGTTATTAGGCTGTAGTCCCCAAACAGCCAGTGAATACAGAGCAAAGGTTTTAAGAGAAGATAAGGATATGGCAGAGGATATGAAAAAATCTGTTATAGATGCATTGGACAAACAGGATGCAGAAGTTCTAAAGGGCTTGTTTTCAGAGTATGCACTGGAAAATGCAGAAGATTTAGATGAAAAAATAGAAGAATTAATGGAATTTTACTTAGGAAGTGATGAAACCATAGAAGGAGGAATGCGGAGTGCAGAAGGAGGAAAATATTACGGAGAGTGGATAATACACAGTGTCTATACCTTGAAAAAGAATGGACAGGAATATGAAATGAGTATAATAACAATACCTCTAGATGATGAAGAAACGGATAAGGTAGGGTTATACTTGATAGAAGTTATGACAGAAGAAGCAGAACCCGAGGGATTCAAGTGGAGAAACGAAGACAATGCTCCGGGAATCTATGTGTTAGAACCAAAGGAAAACCAATGGTAAAAGGTAAGATTTCCACATACAGTTTTTGCGTGCCTTGACAAATATAAGTCCACTTAGTAAAATGAAATAGTAAAGTTAGACCTATATAACTAGATATACAGCTAGATTTATATAATGCTAATGGAAGAAATAAACACATAAGATGGATTTGTGTGGAAAAGGAGAACAAAAGGGAAACATGGAAAATCATATTTATACACCGGCACAGGTATTAGAGATAAATATGCAGGCTGGAGAGAAAAAAGTAGTGCTACCTGTGATTCGGTGTATTTTACTTGGAATGATGGCGGGTGCGTTTATCGCTTTTGGCGCAGCAACCAGTAGTGCAGCAGTACATAATATTGCAAATCAAGGAGTCGCAAAAGCATTGGCAGGAGCGATTTTCCCGGTAGGGCTTATGATGATTGTATTTGTAGGCGGAGAATTGTTTACAGGGGATTGCCTGATGATTGCCGGAGTAATGGATAAGCGTTTTGGCGTTGGAAAAATGGTAAAGGTTCTGGCAATGGTGTGGATTAGCAATCTGATAGGAGCAGTTATCATTGCAGGCTTAACAGCTTACAGCGGTTTGTTTGATTACACCAATGGCGGACTAGGCGCATTTTTGATTAAGACAGCATATGGAAAATGTACCATAGCGCCAATGAAAGCAGTGTGCTCAGGAATACTATGTAATATTATTGTGTGTTGTGCAGTGCTGATGGCAACCGTAGCAAAGGATGCCGCAGGAAAAATAGCAGCAATATTTTTCCCGATAATGGCATTTGTAATTGGCGGCTGGGAACACTGCGTTGCCAATATGTTTTACATTCCAGCGGGAATCTTTGCTGCTATGAACGATAATTATGTAGCACAGGCAGAAGAATTATACGGACTTACTGCACAGCAGATTAGCAGCCATGTAAATGTGACAGGATTTTTAACCAATGCAATACCGGTTACCATCGGAAATATCATAGGTGGTATGGTGTTTGTTGCATTGCCGCTTTATATCATACACAGACAGAAAAAATCATGAATCAATACGAGTGGTTTCTCCCTGAATAAGTAAAGGCAGCGTGGTAAAACTTTGGATTTGAAGGTCACGGTTTGCAAGTTTGTGAAGCACCATCATGCCTGCCTGTCTGCCCATGTCATACATATTGATGTCGATTACGGTTGGATGTGGGTCAATAATGGCAGAATAGGGATAAACATCAAAAGTTAAAAAAGCAATATCTTCGGGAACACGAAACCCGAACTTTTCAATAGCCTTGGATACCCCCAAGGCTATCATGTTATTTTCACACACAATCGCTCTTGGACAATGAGAGGATTCTAACAGAGACAGGGTAGCCTTAAAACTTTCTGCAATGCTGGAATCCGTATAGAGAATATGTTTCTCAGATACCTGATAGCCATATTTGTGCATTAATCCCAAGAACCCTTTTTGACGCTGAATAGAGATAGTATCGGTGCGTTTTCCACCAATAAAGGCAGTATCGGTATATCCACAGGCAATCATGTGTTCCGCAGCAAACTCTCCGGCAAGGGTATGATTCGTATCAATCCAGCAAAGCTGATTGGAAAAGCTCGGATGTCCGATGACAATATGGGGATATTTTTCCTTAATAAAAAGCTGAGCGGTTTCTTCGCTGATGGCAGAACCGTGTACTACGATGGCATCAGCACATTTCTGGGAAATTACCCGGGCAACGGTTTCTCCTGGATAAGATTCTCCGGAAGTATTTACTAATGTCATAGAATAGCTGGTTTCCGCCAGCGCATTTTGTACTCCACACATGATATCGAACATGTGTGGATTTTTATAAGCTTCATTTTGTGTTAAAGCTGTAAGAAATACGATATTCATGGTATTTTGTCGTGCGAAGTTCACGGCACGGGTATTTGGGGTATAGTTTAATTTTTGAATAGCGGCTTGCACTCTCTCTTTGGTAGCAGGGGAGATAGTGGTCCATCCGTTTAATACTTTGGAAACGGTAGAAATGGAAACCCCGGCTTCTTTTGCTACATCACTAATGGTAATTGCCATAGAAAAACCTCCTAATATAGTGTGATTAGAATATTGAACAAATCTAACTTAATAGTATAGCGCTTTCCTAACAAAGTCAATATTTTCCTTTTGAAAAAATTGACTTTATAGGGGTTTAAGGCAATAATAATATCAGAAGCAAGCTTCAAATAATTAAAAATAAGGAAAACGATTTCCTAAAGGAGGAAGAAATATGAAACGATTTTTATGTTGTTTATTATGTGGGTGCATGACCTTGGGATTACTGTCTGGTTGTGGAAATAACAAAAACGAAGAAACCAAAAAGACAGGAAGCAAAGAAGAAACAGGAAAACAGGAAACACAGAAAGATGCAGAAACAGTTATTATCTGGCATGATGGTGACGAGGGTATTATGGATACCATTGCACACTGTGTAAATGAAGAATTAAAGGATGAAAATATTCAGGTAACATTTGAGAAAAAGAGTGGTTTAACAGACCAGTTACAATTATATGGAAATGATGAAGCAAACGGACCGGATATGTATTTGTATGCACATGATTCTTTAGGAATGTTGGCTGAGATGGGAATTTTAGCGCCAATCACAGATTTGATTTCTGAAAGTGATGAAGCAGATATGCTTTCAATGACTTTAAAGGCAGGAACATACAAAGATACACAGTATATGCTTCCAGTATATTTTGAAACATTGCTTTTTATGTATAACAAGGATTTGTGGGAAGGGGAAGTACCAAGTACCACAGACGAGCTACTTTCTTATATGGAACAGCATACAGATACAAATGCAGGAACTTATGCAGTAGTAAATCAACATTCCACTGCATATAATGTGGCTCCGGTTATCAATGGATTTGGCGGATATATTATTAATGATTCTGCAGAACCGGGATTGGATAAGCAGGAAACCAAGGATGCCATTGCATATAATAAAAAGTTTGCAGCATTACAGGCAGATGGAGATTACAATACAGTAACGACATTATTTAATGATGGAAAAGCAGCGGCAATTGTAGGCGGTCCATGGTTAGTGACAGGAATTAAGGATGCAGGCATTAATTTGGGAATCAAGTCCCTGTCAGAATTTACTTTGCCAAACGGAGAAAAACTGGCACCTTATTCCGGTGTGCAGGGTGTAGGTGTAATGAAATATGCAGCAGAGAATAAAAAAGAAGCCATTACAAGTGTTTTAAAAGCAATGGCAAGTGAACAGTTAGGAATTGATTTAGCAGTAAATGCAAATTGCGCACCGGCAAACCAGAAATCCTATGAGGATGCACAGGTATCTTCCAATGAAATGATAAGTGCCATGAAGACTACCGCAGAGACAGCACAGCCAATGCCAAACATTCCGCAGATGAGTGTAATGTGGGGACCGGCAGAATCATTGCTTACAGCAGTAAATAAATCAGGTGATGATGTAGAAAAGGCAGCAGAGCAGTACCAGAAGGAAGCAGAATCTGCCATTGCAGATATGCAGTAAAGGAATGATGTAACAAATGAAAAGAAAAAAGAAAGCAGCATGGCTGTATTTGACATCGGCACTAATTTTAATTGGGCTTATCATAGTATTTCCGATTTTGTATACCGGATATATTTCCCTTACCAATATGAATTTGTTCCATTGGAATAATTACAGCTTTGTGGGATTAGAAAATTATAAAAGAGCATTAGCAAAAGCGGATTCCGGCTTTCTGGCGTCCATAGGAGTAACCCTCCTATGGACACTGGTAAACATGGTATTGCAGGTAGTGATTGCATATTTTATTGCGCTGGGGCTTATTGTGGTTAAAAAATTCTGTGATTTTAAGTATTGGAACAATGATAATTGCTATGGGATTTGCAATTACGGCAGCATATGCGGTTTCTCGGTATCGTTTTAAAGGAAGACATGGGTTGATGATGACCTTGCTGATGTTAAATGCATTTCCACAGATATTATCCGTGTTTGCAATCTTTCGACTGTTTAAGACCATGAATCTGTTAAATTCCAGAATTGGTTTGATATTGGTATATGCAGGTTCTATGTGTATTTTTGCCATCTGGAATATGAAAGGATATTTTGACACGATTCCGGAGGAAATCGAAGAAGCGGCAAAAATTGACGGTGCCGGAGATGTGCGGATTATGGCAAAAATCGTACTGCCCTTGGCAAGACCTGCAATTATTGTAACAGCAGTTATGGTACTTATTTTTGTATGGAACGAATATTTATTTGCAACGACCTTTATGCTGAAAGAAGAAAGCTATACGCTGGCAGGAGGCTTGTATCAGCTTCAGGCAAGTGATTATAGCAGGAGCTGGCCGCTATTTACGGCAGTAGCCGTTATGGTATCGGTGCCGATTCTGATTATTTTCTTCTGTATACAAAAATATATGGTGTCAGGGCTTACCGCAGGCGGTGTAAAAGGCTAATAAGGAGGAATTATGCAGTTACAGGCAGTTTTACACGTCCCATTGTCAAACTATGCCTTTGCGGAGAATGAGAAGTCTTTAGTAATACGTCTTAGAACCGCAAAGGATGATATAAAAACCTGTTGTTTGTACTATGGTGACCGGGTTTGTGAAAAAGACCCCATTGACGTGACAGAAATAGAAATGAAAAAAATTGCTTCAGATGAGTTGTTTGACTATTATGAAGCAGTGATAGAAGATAACTACACCAGAGTGTGTTACTATTTTGGATTAGAAGATGGGAAAAGTCATATTTTTTATAGTGGATATGGATTTAGTCAGGAAATGAAATGCTCCAGAACTCAGTATTTTCAGTTCCCATATATACGAAGAGAAGATATTCCAAGGATTCCGTCTTGGGCAAAGGAAATCTATTTCAAAAAAGTGGGTACTTGGTGGATAAAGGAAACAGGCATTGACGGCTGGCGGTTAGATGTGGCGAACGAAATCAACCATGATTTTTGGCGAGAATTTCGGCGGGCAGTTCGGGCAGTAAAACCAGATGCTATTTTGATTGGAGAAATCTGGGAAGATTCCGAAGTGTGGCTGTTAGGAGACCAGTTTGATTCCACGATGAACTATACATTTTCCTATATCTGTCGTGAATTTTTTGCAGAGCACAGTATTTCATTACGGGAATTTGACGAAAAAATCAACCGAATGATTTTGCGTTATCCAATGCCGGTTAGTCTGGCACAAATGAACTTTTTAGATACCCATGATGTACCGAGATTTTTATCTTATTGTAAAAATGGTGAAGCAGATTTACGGCAGGCTGTATTTTTTATGATGATGTGTGTAGGGATTCCGTCTATATTCTATGGGGATGAGCAGTTGATTACCGGAGTAACAGAGCCGGAATATCGAAAGCCTATGCCATGGGTGCAGCGAAAACAGCAAATGGAAGCATTTTTTCAAAAATGGATAAAGGTACGAAGAACATTTCCGGCATTACAAGAGGGAAGCTATAAAACCGCATTGGTAGAAGAAGAACGTGGAGTCTATGGATTTTACCGCGCAACAAAAGAGCAGAAGTTACTGGTTCTTATGAATACAGGTGTGAAGCCTCAAACAGTAACATTGCCCGAAAACTATCAAACCTATCTGGATATAGAAACCAAAGTAGCGTGTGAAGAAAAAGAAGTTATAATACCGAAAGGGACAGGAAAAGTATTTCAGGTTATTTAAAAAACGCCGCAATTTCCTATCAAACAGCTTTTTGAGCAGAAATGCGCACGAATTTATTGAGAATGTATTGCGTACGAAATTCGGCGCAGCAAAGCCTGCAAGCACAATGAGAAAGTAAAAAATTGAGGAGTGTGATTGCAGGCTTATGTTAAAAATTGTTTAAGCTGTTGCAGGTAAATCCTTCTTGGTGCGTACACGGAAGATAATCAATAATAAATATTAAGTCGTCCCGAAATGGTTTCTTCCATAGAATGTGCAATCCAGTCAGAAACACCCTCTACATCCCGATTTCTCAGATAATTCCAGTGACGGTAAGTATTTTCGTATAAAAGACGAATACCGTGTAAAGAACAAAAACGTCTCCACAATTCCAAAACAGGAATTTTAAAGGAGTGAAAAATCAAGGGAATCAGGCTGTTGCCGGAAAAAACAGCCAGTGTATGCTGAAAAGCAAAAGCAGCATTAGCGGCTTCATCATAGTTCTGGGCACTTAGAATAAGTTTTACTTTTTCGTGAAGTAAGTCCAGTTCTTCCGCAGAAGCACGTTCAATACAAAGGCGGGAAGCAAGTGTATCAAGGGCAACTCGCACCTCAAGGATAGAACGTATTTCAGCGTCTTTTAATTTTCCGCCATTATAATTCATAATAGAAATCAGTGTTTCGATATTTCCGTTTTTTCGGTAATCTGCAACAAACGTTCCTACTCTGGGCTTGATGATTAAAAAGCCTTTTCGTTCTAGGTCAGTAATGCCACTGTTTACGACGGCACGGCTTACCTGCATTGCTTGTGCCAATTCTCTTTCCGGTGGCAGTTGTTCTCCGATTTTTAAATTTCCCGATAAAATCATGTGCTCTAATTGCTGAACAAAAAGCTCACGCAAAGAGGGAGCGCTTATTTTTGTAAATTCCATAATTCAAATAATACCTCCATGACTGTGGTATGACCACATACCAGACTTGTAATTATGTATATTATATTGTAAAAACAACCTAAAATCAAGCGTCAAATACGTTAAATATGTAGAATATAAACAAGAAATATTGACTTTTAGTAGTGAGATGTTAAAATGATGTAAAAAGTAGCTCTGTTAATATTTTATTGGTCTTACCAATAAATATAAAGGAAAAAGAAAAGGAGAGAGTAGAGTTATGTTTAGTTTTAATTATGACGCAGGCGCATCCGCAGTCACAGTATGGCTTGTATGGATTGCCGTATTTGTATCATTATTTGTTTTAAATGAAATATCAAGACGTAATAAGTATTGCGGTTTTGTATGTTTCATCGTGTTACCGGTTGTATTATCTGTTTTATGGTTTACCGCATTAGGCGATACTGCATACCATGACTGGTTCCACTTAGCAAAAGTATATTCTGCAACAGCAGGATGTATTGGTTTTTGGTGTATTCGTTTTATCGGCGGAAAACGTGCAGACGGTACACAGTGGAGACTGGCTGATAACAAGATAGCCCTTTGTTTCCCACCACTGATTCTTGCAATTAACATTTGTGAAGCAGTTGCAAGAGATTTTCAGGTTGGAAATCTTTACAATGGAGTGCTTAACAGAGTAGAGGAGAACAATCAGGTTCAGAACTTAATTGGTGGTTCTTGGAACTATATGAATGGTATTGCCGGAATCTTAAATATCCTTACAATTACAGGATGGTTCGGTATCTGCATTCGTAAGAAAACAGATAAGGATAAAAGTCAGGATATGTTATGGCCGGATATGTTATGGTTCTGGATTGTAGCATATGATGTTTGGAATTTTGCATACACCTACAACTGTTTGCCAGACCACGCTTGGTATTGTGGATTTGCATTGTTATTAGCACCAACCGTATGTGCATTTACCGTAGGAAAAGGTGCTTGGCTGCAGCATAGAGCACACACTCTTGCGCTGTGGTGTATGTTTGCGCAGACATTCCCATCCTTTATTGATGAAGGAAAGTTTGCAGTACAGTCTACCAACAACGAAACTGCATTATTTGTAGTAAGTCTTTTAGCATTGATTATAAATATACTTGTATTCGTTTATATGATTTACAAGGCAGTCAAAGCAAAGAGATTGCCATATGGTAAAGAATTGTACACAGATTTAGCAAAATATAAAGAAGTAAAAGAACTTGCAGAATAAGCAGTACATAACAAGTAAATAAATGAGAAGAAAAGAGGGCGTGCATCATGGAAAGGCGTAAGCTGGTGGTGCACTCCCTTTTTGCTAAAAATAAAACCGTTGACAAGAAACAGGAAAAAAATTACAATAATAATTAAGTTATGAGGAAAGTATACAAGAGAAGAAATAAGGGAAAAGGGAATTGTCTTAGTCTATGAATCCATAGACTGCTGATTCAGTAAAATCCAAAATAAAAAAATTGTGGCTGACTTTGTAGCCGAAAAAGAAAAAGATGTGGGGTGATTTATTGAGTTTATCAGGATAAGTTTTTCAAGGGTAACCATGGAGAAAACCTCATTTCGGGAAATGAAAGAAAATGTGATGGATCTGTTGGAAGAATATCAGAAAATCATGGGAAATGTGGTGGAAAAAAGTGTAAAGCAGGGACAGGTACACGATAACCTTGTGAAATATATAGAAAAAACCAAGACATTAAAAGAAGATGCAGAAACCATTTTCCAAAACGTGGAAGACGGGCTGGAACAGTGGAAAGAGGAGTTTGAGGAGGCAGACGAGGAGCTTTATGAAGAATAGCTTAGAAGTAGATTATACAGAATTAAATCTGCGAATTACAGAACTGGAAGCATTACAGGATTGCTGTGGGATAGTGAGGGAAAGCCTTGGAGAACTGGAGGGCGCAGGACAGGCAAGGGACAGTGTCAATGAGCTGGTAAATGCCGGAAATGAAGTCATAGGGATTCTGGATGAATATTTTATAAATGAAACCATTGAGACATTAAAAAAGATAAAAGAAGGATATGAAGAAAGTGAGGAGAACAGTATACTGAAAATGCAGTTGTTACTGGGAGAAAAAGGGAGAGGAGAGAAAAAGGGATGGACACGAGGGATTTTTCAATAGACACAATAGAGGAAATTTATGATATTATTGAAGAGTTAAAAAAGCAGGGGACATTTTTAGATACGGTTTCGGATTTCTGGCTTCGAGGAGAGCCGGATGCGGTAATGCTTTGTACCTATGCAGCCAACGGAGAAATGGAAGAATATTACCGGAAGTATGCAGACAGCATGAACCTGACAAAAGAGAAGTTTCAAAAGATTGTGGAAAATGTGCGGGCGGTAGACAAAAAGTATGCGGAAAAGTTTGCCAGCGCAAAGGAAGAAATGCAGAACTTCCAGACGAAACTAAAAAATCTTGCAGGGGAAATCAGTATGCGAACCATTTCCCTAAACAGTGAAGAATACCGTAAGGCAGTAGAAGTTTTGGAGGGAGAGGATAACGAGAAGAAAAGGAAGTTAGAAGCCCTTATCGGAGTGAAACGTGGAAACTCCCAAAGCAGTGCCATGGAGGAAAAGATACGGGAAATCTTAAAGTACTCCATAGGAAGTGGAAATCTGGAGGATGAAATCGATGTGGAAAGCACAGAGGCAGGAATCAGCCAGAAAAGAAAACTGATTGCCAGTGTAGAATCGTTAAAAGAGCAGTTTCAAAAGGGAAAGATTACACAGGATGAACTAATCAGTGAAATCTGTGATTTATATCATGTGGAAGATTACGGAAGTAAGATAAATTACTCTCTGGCAGTAAAGAAATATCAGCCGGAAAAGAAAGCCGCCATAGTAAGTGATATTTTTTCCACGGTGTTATATATCGTAGGAGAAGATGGAATTGATTCGGAAAAGATAGAAGAAATCCGCCAAAGTGTCAGTGCCAAATCATACATAGAAGATGAAACATGGGATATGGCAGAGAAAGCATTCCGTGGAGTAGTGGTTGGAGTAAATACAGTGGTGGCAGCAGGGTATTATGGAAATGTTGGGAAAGTGTGGAGTGAGAAGTATTCTAACGGTAGATATACAGGTGGAAGAAATGAACAAGAACTTAAGGCACTTGCAGAAGATCCAGCGCATAATGGCTCTACACGTCCTATTGATGTTGAAAAAGGAAAACATGAAGCTCGAGTTGGACTTGAACTAGAAGAAAGAGGAGTGCTTAGTAATATTACAAGGGATGCAACTGGGAGAGCAGAGTTTATTGATGGAAATGGGCAAGCGTGGGATGTGAAGTCTTTTAATTCAAATTACAAACCCAATAAAGGTGGTTTTAGATTAGATAAAGCAATGAATATAATTAAAAAGTCTTTATCTGAAAATGAAAATGTTATTATAGATACCTCAAATATGAGTAAAAATCATATTATTGAGTTGAAAGTGGAAATAGAGAAACAAGGTTTAGAAAACAGCATTTTATTTTGGCCGTAAGATTGGAGTGAGAAAAATGGATTTTATGGAGAATTTAATTAAGTATACAAAATATTCAAAAGGGGATATAGCAGAAAAATGTAGCTTAAAATATGAAGATATAGATATCACAGGGGTTAATTTTTCGGAATTTGATTTAAATAATAGTTTTTTTGGTGGTGTAAAATTTAATAGATGTGATTTTTCAAATGTATATTTAAGTGGTTCAAATTTTGGAGGAAGTTTTTTAAAAGAGTGTATATTGAAAGAAAATGTAATCAATAAGGCTGCTTGGGATGATATGTTTTTTGAAAAAACAAAAATATTATCAATGAATGCTTTTCGAACAACATTTATGTATGGAAAATTTGAAGAAAGTAATTTTTCGAAATGCTATTTTGAAAAATGTTCATTGACTAATTCGTATTTTCGAGATGTTTATTTTCGAGAGTGTACCATTGTGGATACAGATTTCACGAAGTGTAAATTAGAAAATGTGAAATTTATAAAATGTAAATTAGAAAATGTGAAATTTGATGAGAACATAGAAACACAGGCAATTTGTATTAATTAGTGTAGAGTGTGTCAAAGATTATAAAAAGATGGCATATTAAATATAGAAAAATACTAGTTAATTGAGTGGGATAGGAGATTTTTGATGTAGTAAGCGAAGCAGGACAATGGGCATTTAAAATTAGATTTATAGCATATGATTATTTTGTAGTTGTATTTAATTATGAGTTGGATATAATTGGTTTTTCGATAGAGGTAGGAAATGGAAAGTTAATTCGCATAATTAATGAACATGAATGTTACTCTGATATTGATATGGATAGTTATTTAAGAAAAGTTATTGAAGAATTAGAATTAAGAATCCCAGATAAATATTTAAAAGCACATGGTTGGGTGTAGTGTTAATTTGTTCTATGCTTTCTCATAAGACCATAGGTAAAAGTATATAGATTATTTTACAACGTATACAGTGGTTTGTTTTTAGAAATTATACAATGTTTCAATTTAAAAGATATTATAAATACATAGTTAGCCTAGAGTGTGATTTGTTTTGTTATTATGCTTTGGGCTATAAAAGAATTTAATGAATAAGATGAATAATGAAATGCAAAAACTGATTGATGGAACAGATTATTGGGATGCTGAAATATTAGATTTGAAAGCATCTTATTTTGGAGATGAAGTAGAAGTGCTTATTGATAATGATTAAGAAACTTGTTGGAAAATATGTTTTTCATCTTGCTATAAGGTATTATATGAAACAGATGCTAATAGAGGAAAGATTACTAAGGTAAGAGATATGAGAAAATCCCAACTTGGTTATTTCGGACAAGATATTTCTGTTTTTGAAAGTGAAAATGCCAATTTTTATAAAGTAGATTTAGACTTGTCTATTATGGAAATGCATATTGAATGCAAAAATATTTTCGTTGAGAAAATTTTAAAAAGTAATTTGGAATTATTTTGGAACTTCCAGTAACTTACCCCGTGCACGTCTAATAATGAACTATCATGACTACTAGGAAGCAATTAAGAATCTATCATGTTAATGTATAAATACAAGAGAAATTTTGTCGAGTTAGGGATACGAACATTGTAAAACGAACATAGAATATTGTTTCTTAAAATAAAAACTAAGAACGCATTGTCTCATGGCACTTGGTGTTGTGGAGGCAATGCGTTTTTTCTGTGATATTTTTACCTATCATAGGAATTACCATGTTATGTTAAAGCGTGAAAATGCATCAATTTCCTATGATATAAAAAATGTTCCGCTAAGGGTAGGAAACACAATAAACTAATATCCACGAATAGCGTCATGGCTGTCATCTGTGGTGTTTTCAATTTTGCGAATAACAACATAGTAGCTGTAACTGTCATTTACAACTACTTCTGCACGTTCTCCCACCTTTTTTCCTAAAATAGCTTTTCCGATAGGGGATTCTGTGCTGATAAGGTGTTTCATGGAATTGCCGCGAATGGAAGTAACCAGACGGAATACCTGTTCCTCGTCATCCTCTTCAAAATAGACGGTTACTGTATTGTTGATACCAACCTCATCCTCATTAGAAACATCTGATACAATTTCAGCGGTTTTTAACATACGCTCCAGATAGCGGATACGGCTTTCGTTTTTATTTTTATCTTTTTTAGCAGCATGGTATTCAAAGTTTTCGCTTAAGTCACCATGAGCACGAGCTTCTTTTACAGCTTCAATGGCTTCTTTTCGAACCACCAGCTTGCGGTGTTCAATTTCTTCCTGAATTTTTCTGACATCACTTTCAGTTAATTGTTCCCTCATACTAGACTCCTTTTATAACAATACAAATATAATTTTTTATATCATAGAAAATACCGTGTTAGGTTAAAGTATGAAAGTGTATGATTTCCTATGATATAAAAATGCTCCGCAAAAGATGCGCACCTCGCAGAGTGGGTAACAGCCGCACTGCTCGCGCGCGGAACAAAAGGTGTGCTATATCAGAAACTAGGTCGCGAGAATGTGCGAAGCACACTTTTGTTCTAAAATATGCATTTTATTATACACAAAAAAAGCCCAAAAGGCAAACGTTCCAATACTATGATTTAGACGGTTTGAGAGACTTATCGTCTACTTTTTGGTAAAACAGAGCCTGTTCAATTAAAAGCTCCTGACGTTCTGGAAGAAGTGCGCGATAAAGGCGAATCAGAGTTCCCTCTGCGCTGTTTAGAGATGATGGAATAGGCTTTTTTTCATCGGTAAGACCTAACAGATAATCCGTAGAGACATCAAAATAATGAGCAAGACGAATCAAGGTATGAAAGTCCGGTTCACGGTGATTATTTACATAACCATTCAAAGTGGTGGCAGCAATATGAAGTTCTGTAGAAAGCTGTTTTTGCGTAATATTGTTTTCCTCTATGAGATTTTCAAGACGGACACTGAAATTCATAAAACGACCTCTCTTTTGCAACATTGATAGCAGTATTTTACTAAAAGTATTGCCTAAAAAAAAGAGAAAATACGCATAATGAGTACAAAAGTACGCAATATGAAAAATTACTTTTTCTTTGAAGAGGAATCCAAATCCTGATTGTAGTAAATGTGAGCCTGTTTTAACAGATAGTTCCGTTCTTTGGGTTTCAGTGCACGATAAATGCTGACTAAATCGCCTTCGTCTTCATCATAGTCATCTAAAGTAGAAGAAAGGGAACGGAGATTGGTAACGCCTAAAAGATAATCTGTCGAAACGTCAAAATAGTCTGCCAGTTCGATAAGTGTACTAAAATCAGGTTCTCGATTTCTGCGCAGATAACCGTTTAAGGTAGATGCTGCAATATGTAAATCGCTGGCTAATTGTTTTTGACTAATATTTCGTTCTTCCAATAAATTTTCTAAGCGGGTGCCAAAATTCATATAATACCCCTTTCGCATCCTTTGTGTTATTTCGTAGGCTTAGAAATATTTTACTTGGAAAATTATGACATTCCATGAAAATGCGCAAAACGCATATGAGATTCACGAACGTGAACTGTGAGAAACATACATTGCGAGTTTTTTGTTATTGCAGTGCGCGCAAATCCTTTATGCAAGCACTCAGATTTACGCGAAGAAACGGACAAAATAGAACGGTTAGCACAGGTCATTGCCAACCGCCATCTAACGTAAGAATTTGTCCGGTAAGGTAAGAGGTAGAAGTCAGCAGGGCAAAGGCAAGATTTGCCACTTCCTCAGGGGTACCAAAGCGTCCGGCAGGGATTTCTTCACAAAGAGCAGCTCGTTCCTCCGAAGAAAAGCACTGGTTCATTCTGGTATCAATAGCACCACAGGCAATGGCGTTGACAGCAATACCGCTAGGAGCTAATTCCTTTGCGAGAGCCTTGGTAAAAGAATTAACGCCGCCTTTGGAAGCAGAGTAAGCCACTTCACAGGAAGCACCCATTGTTCCCCAAACAGAAGAAATATTTAAAATATGACCGGATTTTGCGTGTACCATATCCGGAATGGTGTGTTTACAGCAACAAAAAACCGAAGTGAGATTGGTGCGGATGACCCGATTCCATTCTTCTAATGTCATGTCAGAAAGAAGTCCGATGTGAGAAATTCCTGCATTATTAATAAGAGCAGTAATCGGACCAAGGTCTTGATGAATCTGTGCAATGGCAGATTGAATAAAGTTTTCGTCTCCCACATCTCCAATGAGTGTTATACATGGAATATGAAATTGTTCTCGTAATTCCAAGGCAAGTGATTCTAATTCCTGTTTAGAAGAGTTGCAATTGATAGCAAGTGACCAGCCTTCAGCGGCAAGTTTTTTTGCAATGGCACGTCCGATTCCGTGGGAAGCACCGGTAATAAAAGCAATTTGTTGTTTCATAAAATACCTCGCAATATATAATAAAAATAGTGATTGTATTCTGGTTCATAAAACCCCACATAGAAAAAGAATATCATAAAAAGAAAAAAAAGGAAATGTTGTATTCATTTTAGAAATATGCTATAATATATTCAGACAATAAATTGTCGAATAAACGGTAAAGGGGTTGGGCATCATGCGTATAACCATCAGCGGAAGAAACATTGAAATTACACCAGGCTTAAGAGAAGCGGTGGAGGAGAAGTTATCAAAACTGGAGCGTTATTTTACTCCTGAAACAGACGTCATTGTAACCTTGAGCGTAGAGAAAGAACGTCAGAAGATTGAGGTTACCATTCCGGTAAAAGGAAATATCATCCGTTCCGAGCAGGTAAGCAATGATATGTATGTCTCCATTGATCTTGTAGAAGAGGTAATTGAGAGACAGCTCAAAAAATATAAGAATAAGATTGTAGACCAGAAGCAGGCAGCAGCGAACTTCCAGAGAGAGTACATCGAAAAGGAAGTTGAGGATGATGACGAGATTAAGATTATCCGTAGCAAGCGTTTTGGTATGAAACCAATGTATCCGGAAGATGCTTGTATCCAGATGGAATTGTTAGGACATAATTTCTTTGTATTCCAGAATGCGGAAACAGAAGAAGTGAATGTGGTGTACAAGAGAAAAGGAAATACCTACGGACTGATTGAACCGGAATTTTAAAATTTGAATATGGAATCATTAAGGGATATCGCAATGGCGGTATCCCTTTTTACTATCTAGGAAATTTCGCTGTAATTTCCTAGATAGCAACTCTCCGAGTAGGGATGCGCACCTCGCGGAGAAGAAAATAATCGCATTGCGATACCGCTCGGGCGCGAAGAATCAGCTTTGCTGATTCTTTGTTTCTATATTAGGAAATTTTTTTGAAGAATTTTATAGTCTAGAGAAAGTAAAGAAAAAAGTGTTTTACTGTTGTAAAAAGTGCTGAAATCTTTTCTAAGTTCTTGTCACACTACATAAAATGGTATAATATGAACACGATTATAAAAACCTAGGAGGTTCTAAAATGGATATAGTAGTATTAGCCGGAGGCTTGAGTACAGAAAGAGATGTCTCTTTCGTGACAGGAAATATGGTAAGTAAAGCATTGAGAAAAAATGGACATAGAGTTATTTTGCTGGATGTTTTTATGGGATATAGTGACAAAACAGAGGATTTGAATGGAATTTTTGAACGTTCCCAAGAAGTGAGCGTAGAAGTAACAGGAATTTCAACCACAGCACCAGATTTAGAGGCAGTAAAAAAGAGCAGAAAAGACCAGTCAGACTGTTTTTTTGGACCGAATGTCATTGAACTTTGCCGCATGGCAGATATTGTATTTATGGCATTGCATGGAGAAAATGGAGAAAACGGTAAGATTCAGGCAGCATTTGATTTATTCGGCATTAAATATACCGGAACAGGCTATTTGAGCAGTGCCCTTGCAATGGATAAAGGACTTTCCAAACGTCTGTTTCAGACAAATGGGATTCCAACACCGGCAGGAATTTCCATGAAAAAAGAAAATTGTGAGTGTGATTTTAAAAAGACAGGATTGACCTTGCCTTGCGTTGTAAAGCCATGTTGCGGAGGCTCCAGTATAGGTGTGTCTATTGTGCGGACAGAAGAAGAGTATAATAAGGCATTAGAAGAAGCATTCCGGTGGGAAGAGGAAGTGGTTATTGAAGATTATATAGAGGGAAGAGAATTTTCCGTTGGAGTGATTGATTTTAAAGCACTTCCGGTCATCGAAATAGCACCGATTCAGGGATTTTATGATTACAAAAATAAGTATGCAGCAGGAAGTGCAGTAGAGACTTGTCCGGCAGAGCTTCCGGAAGAAGTCACCAAGGAAATGCAGCATTATGCAGAAGAAGTGGCAAAGGTACTTGGGTTAAACACCTATTCCCGTATGGACTTTTTATTAAATAAGGAAAATAAAATGTTCTGCTTAGAGGCAAATACGCTTCCGGGTATGACACCAACCAGTTTGCTGCCACAGGAAGCACAGGCTGTTGGAGTAGGATTTGAAGAACTTTGTGAGAAGCTCATAGAGATTTCCCTTAAAAAATATCAATAATTGACAGAGTCAATAAGAGTAAGAGGTAGCGTTATGAAAAACATGACATTGGAAAACATTGCAAAGGCGTGTGGTGGAATCTATATAGGAAGTGACGAAGAACGCAGGAAAGAGATAAAAGGTGCGGTAACCGACAGCCGTCAGGTAGAAGAGGGATATCTGTTCATTCCAATAAAAGGAGCGAGGGTAGACGGACATGATTTTATACCAAAGGTAATGGAACAAGGTGCAGCAGCAACTTTATCAGAAAAAGAATTAATGGATTGCAAAAAGCCTTATATTTTGGTAAAGTCCAGCGAACAGGCGTTGAAGGATATTGCTGAGTTTTACCGGGAACAGCTTACTATACCAATCATAGGAATTACCGGAAGTGTGGGAAAGACCAGCACTAAGGAAATGATTGCGTCTGTATTATCCCAGAAGTTCAAGGTGTTAAAGACGGCAGGAAACTTTAATAATGAAATTGGATTGCCATTGACCTTACTTCGTATTCGGGAAGAACATGAAGTGGCAGTTGTGGAGATGGGGATTTCTGATTTTGGCGAAATGCATCGTTTGGCAAAGATGGCAAAGCCGGACGTTTGTGTTATGACCAATATTGGAATCTGTCATTTGGAGAATCTGAAAACCAGAGATGGCATTTTAAAGGCGAAAAGTGAGATTTTTGACTTTTTAAAACTAGACGGACATATTGTACTGAATGGGTGCGACGATAAATTGTCTACCATTGAGCAGGTAAAGGGTGTATCTCCGGTTTTTTATGCAATAGATGGAGAAGCACAAAAGAACAAGGCAGATATTGTTGCTTCTGAGGTGAAAAACTTAGGATTAAAGGGCATGAATAGCAAGATTCATACACCACAGGGAGATATAATGGTGCATATCCCAATTCCGGGAAAACATAATATCTACAATGCCATGGCGGCAACCGGCGTTGGAATGGCGTTGGGACTTACCTTAGCAGAAATCAAAGCGGGAATCGAGAGCGTGGAAACCATTGGTGGAAGAACGAATCTCTTAGACATTAATGGCATGGTAGTGATTGATGACTGTTATAATGCAAATCCGGTATCTATGCGAGCTTCTGTTGATGTACTGAAAAACGGAATTGCAAGAAAAATTGCGGTGCTTGGAGATATGGGAGAGCTTGGAGAAAATGAAAAACAGCTTCATTATGAAGTGGGACAGTATGTGGCAGAAAGTCAGATTGATGTACTGTTTTGCGCAGGAACACTTTCCGAGGAAATGGCAAAAGGTGCACAGGAAAAGGGCGGCTGCAAGGTGTTTTACTTTAAAACCAGAGAAGAAATGCTGCCGGAATTATTGGCTTATTTAGCACCGGAAGATACTGTTTTAGTGAAGGCATCGCATTTTATGGAATATCCAAAGGTTGTAGAAGCAATTAAAAATTGTAAAAAATAAGAAATTAATACTAGACAAATGCTGTTTAGAGGAATAAAATAAGATAAACGAATAGTACGATAGAAAACTATAACTCTAGGTTATAGCATCTATTATATGAGGAAATGAATGGAGGATGCTATTATGGAAAAAAAGGATTTGGACTGGTCTAATCTTGGATTTGGTTACATGAAGACTGACAAGAGATATGTATCGTATTTTAAAGACGGTGCATGGGATGACGGAGCGTTGACGGAAGACGCAAACATTGTATTGAATGAATGTGCAGGAGTATTCCAGTATGCGCAGACTATTTTTGAAGGATTAAAGGCATATACCACAGAGGATGGTCATATTGTTACTTTCCGTCCTGACTTAAATGCAAGCCGTCTTGCTGATTCTGCAAGAAGACTGGAAATGCCGGTATTTCCGGAGGAGCGTTTTGTGGAAGCTGTTCAGAAAGTAGTAGAAGCCAATGCAGCATATGTTCCACCATATGGTTCTGGAGCAACTTTGTATATTCGTCCTTATATGATGGGAACGAACCCTGTAATTGGAGTAAAACCGGCAACAGAATATCAGTTTAGAATTTTTGTTACTCCGGTTGGACCATATTTCAAGGGTGGCGCAAAGCCAATTACAATCCGTGTAAGTGATTTTGACCGTGCAGCACCACACGGAACAGGTAATATCAAGGCAGGACTTAACTATGCAATGAGTCTTCATGCAATCGTTACAGCACATGAAGATGGATTTGATGAAAATATGTACTTAGATCCGGGAACTAGAACTAAGGTAGAAGAAACAGGTGGAGCGAACTTTATTTTCATTACCAAAGATGGTAAGTTAGTTACACCAAAGTCTGATTCTATTTTACCATCTATTACACGTCGTTCTATTATGTATGTTGCAGAACATTACTTAGGAATGCAGGTAGAACACAGAGAAGTATACTTTGATGAAGTAAAAGATTTTGCAGAAGCAGGTCTTTGTGGAACAGCAGCCGTTATTTCTCCTATCGGTAAAATTATAGACCATGGCAAAGAAATTCTTATCCCAAGCGGAATGGATGAAATGGGACCAATTACCAAGAAGTTGTATGATACATTGACAGGAATCCAGATGGGACATATTGAAGCTCCGGAAGGATGGATTAAGAGAATTTTGTAAGAAAATAGAAAAAAGCAGGGCCAGAAGTGTAAGAAAACATTTCTGACTCTGCTTTTTTGTGTTTTTCGTAGGGGAAGATGATAGTTTACAGCAAAGCACTGTGTGTTTCTAACATTGCTTCGATTTTTTTCTGAGTATAAGCACCGAGGAATTTCTTCTCATCCTTGCTTAAGTCTTTTATGTAGATAGGTTCGCCATATTGAACAATAACATGGCATTTTTTGACTCTTGGCAAATGATTTTCCAGAATTTCTCCTGTATTAGAGATGGCAATAGGAACAATGGGACAACCTGACTTTTCAGCCATTTTCATACTTCCTTCCTTGAAAGGAGCAAGTCCCTGTTCGGGATGTTTGTTTCGTGTACCTTCCGGGAAAATACACATAGAAATGCCTCGATTAATCTGGTCAATTCCGGTTAAAATCATTTTCAGTCCTGCCTTGATGTCTTTACGGTCTAAGAACAGGCAGTACAATCGTTTCATCCAAATATTAAGTCCGGGAACTTTTTGCAGCATATCCTTGGAGACATAACCGGTTAGTCCGGGACACATGGAATAGGTGATAATAATGTCAAAATAACTTTGATGATTAGGAATATAGAGTACTGCCGTATCTTTTGGAATATTTTCCTTTCCAATAACGGTAATTTTCGTTCCCGCAATAAAAAGAATCACTTTAAATGCCCACTGTACAATACGAAGACTGCTGATATCTGCGGCATAGGGATTGAACTTTTTGATAATTAATTCCACAAGTTGAATTGGAATTGAAATCAATAGGAACAAAATAACAAAAAGTAAGATTAAAATTAAACGTATCATAATAGAATCCTTTTCGTATGTTTTTTCTTTTATTATACAAAGGTACGCACAGAAATACAATCATAAAAATGTGGTTCAGTCATATAATATTAGAAAAAATGACGAAGAGGGAACCGAATGAGAGAAAATAGCATAATGGGAAAAATGCTATTATTTGCAGGGCTTGTGTTCTTTTTTGGGGCATTTTGTGGATGCGGGATGGAAAAGACTGAAGTAAAAAAGGTGCGAGATGTAGAATTTACGGTAATTGATCAGTCGGAGATTCCGAAAGAGCTGTTAAATACCATGGAAGAGAAGAAAAAGGATGGGTTTAAGCTGACCTATACGGATGAAAAAAATCTATATCTGGCAGTAGGGTATGGGGAGCAGAAAACTGGTGGTTACAGTATTTCCATAGACAAATGTTTTTTGGCAAAAAATGCGATTTATTTCGGAACTACTTTAACCGGACCACAAAAAGGAGAACGAATCAACGAGGTATCTTCTTACCCATGTATTGTGGTGAAAATGGAAAATATTGAAGAACCGGTAGTATTTGAATAAAAAAATTTAAATAAAAAATGAAAAGGTGGTTGACATAGAAAAAGTGTTGTGCTAGACTGATAACCAATTTAAAAAAGTAAAATCAATGAGCAAGAAGAGTACCATAGAAATGGTCTTTACAGAGAGTCGGTGTTTGGTGGAAGTCGATAAGAAAGTTTTATGGGAATGGGTTTGTGAGATGCAAAGCGAACTAATAGTAGCGGATGCCGTGTCCTCACGTTACAGAGGTAAGATATCATAGTGTATCGGATTGAGATTATAGAATTGGTGGCGAGATATTTCTAATTTGAAATATCTCGTTTTTTAATATCATAGAAAATAATGCGTTGTGTGAAAGCTGCAAAAGTACATGATTTTCCTGTGATATAAAAATACCAACTATAATGAAGCAGGGTGGCACCACGACCAATATCGTCCCTGGTAGGAGCAGAAATGTTCTTACCGGGGATTTTTTTAATTTATAGGAAATTTCGTTGCAATTTCCTATAAAGCAGCTCACCGAGCAGGGATGCGCAGATGGTGGTACTGAAAGTAGTCGTAAATGACACTGCTTGGGGTGAAAGACCTTGCAGCGTTAATGCATAAAGGTTTAGAAAGGAGTCAGTATGAAACGTATTTTAAGAGTATACAAAAAAACGGTAAGTATCGTAAATGAAACAGCAATCGGAATGTATGAAAAGCTGGCAGGTGAAGAAAAGGGATTTTTACTGGAAAGTTATGACAAGAACTATGACCGCTATACCATATTTGGGGCAAATCCGGAAGAAACATTGACCTCAAGAGAAAATTCACTGGTGATTCAAAGGGCAGGGCAGGAAGAGGTCAGAACAGGAAATCCTTTGGAGTTGTTAAAAGAGTATTATAACGAATTTGAGATTCGAAAAGATGTAGACGGACTTTCTTTTAATGGGGGATTGGTTGGAAATCTGGGTTACGATTTCGTGCGTTACTGTGAACAGCTTCCAGATGAAAATCCGGACGAAATAGGAATAGAAACTGTACAAATGATGCTGATGACAAAGTTTCTTGTGGTAGACCATGTGGCAGAGACATTGACGGCGGTGGTATTAGAAGAAGAGAGCGAAGCAGGAAACGAACGTGCAAAGAAGCTGGCAGAAGAAATGCTTGTACAAGTACAGGCGGTAAAAAATGAATCAAAGACAGAACGAAAATTTGTGCATGATGGAAAAATCATAAAAAAATCCGACACCTTAGAGGAATATAGCCAAAAGGTAGAAAAGATAAAGGAATATATTCGTGAGGGACATATTTTTCAAACGGTGTTGTCGCAACGCTGGACCATTGAGACAGGACAAAAAGGGTTTGAGCTTTACAAGGAATTAAGGGAGTTAAATCCTTCGCCATATCTTTATTACTTCAATTATGGAGACTTTGAGGTAATCGGAAGCTCGCCGGAAGTGCTTGTAAAGCAGCAAGGAGGCAGAGTATTTACCTGTCCCATTGCAGGAACCAGAAAGCGTGGAAAGACGCCGGAAGAAGATGCATTGCTAAAGGCAGAACTTTTAGAGGATGAAAAGGAACGTGCAGAACATGTAATGTTGGTAGACCTTGCAAGAAATGATATGGGAAAAATTGCAGAGTTTGGAACGGTAAAAGTAACGCAGTTTATGGAAGTTCAGAATTATTCTCATGTAATGCACATCGTATCTATGGTAGAAGGACGAAAAAAGGGAGAATATCATCCATTTGACTTAGCTGCATCTTTTCTGCCGGCAGGAACGTTAAGTGGAGCACCGAAGATTCGAGCAATGGAAATTATTGATGAACTAGAAGAAAGCCGCAGAGGTCTGTATGGCGGAGCTACCGGATATGTGGATTTTGGTGGAGACATGGATTTTTGTATTACCATACGAACCATGGTGAAAAAGGGAAACAAGGTGTATTTGCAGGCAGGAGCTGGAATTGTGGCAGATTCCAAACCAGAAATGGAATATGAGGAATGCTGTAATAAAGTAATGGCATTGGCAAAAACATTGGTGGAAGAAGAACATCTGTAAGGAGGAAAATATGATACTTTTGATTGATAATTACGATTCCTTTACCTACAACTTATATCAGTATATAGGGATTTTTACAGAGGATATCAAGGTAGTGCGTAACGATAAAATTACGATTCAAGAGATAAAAGAAATGCAGCCGGAAAAAATCGTGCTGTCGCCCGGACCGAAAAGTCCAAAAGAAGCAGGGGTTTGCATGGAGGTAGTAAAAGCGTTTTATGACAAGATTCCCATGCTTGGTATCTGTCTGGGACATCAATGCATTGGAGAAGCCTTAGGAGGAACAGTTTCTTATGCAAAAAGGTTATATCATGGAAAACAGTCTTTGATACAACATAGAGGAGAAAGTATTTTTGCAGGAATTGATTCTCCGGTAAAAATTGCAAGATATCATTCCTTGGCAGTGCAAAAAGAGGGATTTCCGGATTGTTTGAAGATTTTAGCGGAAACAGAGGACGGAGAAATCATGGCAATGTGCCACAAGGACTATCCGGTAGTAGGTTTACAGTTTCATCCGGAATCCATCTATACCGAACACGGAAAGCGCATGATAGATAATTTTGTAAATGGTGTGATATAGAAAAGAGGTGTGAGAATTTGATATTAGATGAAATTGTAGCAGATAAGAAAAAACGACTGTCAGAGCATAAGGCAAACATCAGTGAGCAAAAGATGCGGGAAATGGCAGAGGAAATGATAAAAAAGCAGCCGGTGGAAAAGAAAGGGAAAAACGCATTTTATAAGGCACTTGCAAAGCCTGAAATTTCCATAATCGGAGAAGTAAAAAAGGCATCCCCTAGTCTTGGAAGAATTTCCAGTAAAATAAGTTTAAAGGATAGAATCGAGGAATATAACGTTTCGGTAGATGCCATTTCCTGTCTGACCGAAGAAGACCATTTTCATGGAAATGTGGATGATTTAAAAGAGATTCGCAAGATGTCACCACTTCCTATTATCCGAAAAGACTTTATGATTGAGGAATATCAGTTTTATGAAGCAAAGGTCATTGGTGCGGATGCCGTTCTTCTCATTGCGGCGATTTTGGATGATGTACAGCTCAAGGACTTTTATGACTTGGCAACAGAATTGGGATTAGATGCCTTGGTGGAAACCCATGACGAATGGGAAATGGAGCGGGCATTGAAACTAAATGCAGAAATTATTGGGGTAAATAATCGGGACTTGAGAGATTTTACCATTCGCTTAGACACTACCAGACGGTTATCCAAGATGGTGCCGCAGGATAAAATTCTAGTGGCAGAAAGTGGTATTGCAACAGCGTATGATGTGAAATTTTTAAAGGAGAGCCGGGTAGATGCTTTTCTAATAGGAAGGGCATTGATGGAGGCTGAAAATCCAAGAGAGCTGGCACTGCATTGGAAGAAGGTGTGAGGAAAATGGGAGAAACCAAGATAAAAATATGCGGTCTGACCACAATAGAAGATGCAAAAGCCTTAAATGAAGCACAGGCAGATTATGCAGGATTTGTTTTTTATGAAAAAAGTAAACGAAATGTAAGGGTTGAAGATGCAGAAAAAATTGGCAGTATGTTAAATGACAGAATAAAAAAAGTAGCAGTTACCGTAATGCCTAATGAAAAACAGCTAAAGCAGATAGAACAGGCAGGATTTGATATTTTGCAGGTGCATGGAGAATTGAAAAAAGAAGTATTAGAAAAAAGTCATATACCTATTTGGCGTGCCTGCAATCTCAAAGAAATCAAAGACGTGGAGCAATTAGAACAGCACAAGAAAATCCAAGGATATGTGATAGATGCGGGGACAGCAGGAAGTGGTAAGACCTTTGGCTGGGGACAGTACCAAGAAAGTATAGAAAAAATGCGAAATACATTGTTTGCAGGAAAACAGTTTATTTTAGCAGGGGGATTGCAGATAGAAAATGTAAGAAAAGGAATAGAATTGTTTTCTCCGGATGTAGTAGATGTAAGCTCTGGTGTAGAGAGAAAACAAGAAGAAAAGTCCGGTAAGGACAAAGCATTGATTTTAGAATTTGTAAAAAAAGTAAGGGAAAAATCCCTAGTGTAAATAACACAGAATGGAGGACAACATGGAAAGAAAACAAGAAAGATATTATGGAGAATTTGGCGGACAGTATGTATCAGAATCCTTGATGAATGCCTTGGAAGAGTTAGATAAAGCATACGAAGAAGCTATACATGATGAGGAGTTTTTAAAACAGTATCATTACTATTTAAAACAGTATGTGGGAAGAGAAAATCCACTGTATTATGCAGAAAAACTTAGTAAAGCATATGGAACAAAGATATACCTAAAACGTGAGGACTTAAATCACACGGGAGCGCACAAGATTAACAATGTAATCGGTCAGATTTTGTTGGCAAAACGTATGGGAAAGACAAAAGTAATCGCAGAAACAGGAGCAGGACAGCACGGAGTGGCAACTGCAACGGGAGCAGCGTTGTTTGGTATGGAGTGCACTGTATATATGGGAGCAGAAGACATCAAGCGTCAGGAATTGAATGTATTTCGTATGCAAATGCTGGGAGCTAAGGTAGTTTCCGTTACATCAGGAAGCAATACGCTAAAGGATGCCACAAATGAGGCGATTCGTACATGGGCAAAAACAGCAGAAGATACCTTTTATGTTATCGGGTCTGCCGTAGGTCCATATCCTTATCCAAAAATAGTAAAAGAATTTCAAAGTGTCATCAGCAGAGAGAGTAAAAAGCAGATTTTAGAGGCCGAGGGAAGACTTCCGGATGTAGTAATGGCGTGTGTGGGCGGTGGTTCTAATTCCATCGGAATGTTTGCAGATTTTATAGAAGAGCCATCTGTAAAGCTTATTGGAGTAGAAGCAGCAGGACTGGGAATTGAAACCGGAAAGCACGCAAGTGCTATGGCACTTGGAAAGCCGGGAACTCTTCATGGAATGCGTTCTTATTTATTGCAGGATGAGGATGGAAATATTGAACTGGCACATTCTATTTCCGCAGGATTAGATTATCCGGGAGTAGGGCCGGAGCACGCATATTTAAAAGATACCAAACGGGCAGAGTATGTTGCTATTACAGATAAAGAAGCTATGGATGCGTTACAGGAATTATGTAGATTAGAAGGAATCATTCCTGCTATTGAAAGTGCTCATGCCATTGCATATGCCAAAAAGCAGGCAAAGAAAATGAAACCGGATGATATTATGATTGTTTGTCTGTCAGGAAGAGGTGACAAAGACGTGCACACCGTAGCAGATTATATGGCAGGCAAAGGATATTTGAATTAGAGTATTGAAATAGGAGAGGAAAAGAAGATGGAAAATAGAATTGAAAAAAGAATGCAGCAACTTCAGGAAAAGGGAGAAAAGGCATTTATTACTTATATGACCGCAGGACTTCCAAGTATGGGAGAATGTAAAGAACTGATAAAGGCACAGGAACAGGCTGGAACAGATGTATTGGAGTTGGGAATTCCTTTTTCGGACCCGGTAGCAGATGGACCTGTTATTCAAGAGGCTTCTTATAAGTCTATTCAGCTTGGTACAAATCTGAAAAAGGTGTTTGCCCTGATGAAAGAGGTGCGAACAGAGGGTGTGGAGCTTCCCATTATTTTTATGATGTATTATAATACCGCACTTTATTTCGGATTAGAAAACTTTGTAGATGAGTGTATCAGTAGTGGAGTAGACGGATTGATTATTCCGGATTTGCCACTAGAAGAACAAGGAGAATTGCAGCAGTTTTTGGAAAAAGAAAATGCACCAATATTGATACAACTGGTGTCTCCGGTATCAGCAGATCGAGTACCTAAGATTTTAGAAAATGCAAGAGGATTTGTATACTGTGTTTCCGGTATGGGAGTTACCGGGCAAAGTGGAAATTTCCACAAGAGGATTTTGGAGTACCTTGCCAGTGTGAAAAAAGTATCTAAAATTCCGGTAATGATGGGATTTGGCATTGAAGATGCAAAAGATGTAGTGCCAATGAAAGAGGTTATAGATGGTGCGATTGTAGGCTCTCATTTTATTAAAGTGTTAGAAGAAAATGATTATACACCAAAAGCGGCGGCAGAATATTGTAGTAGATTTAAGCGGGAATTAAATCGGTTATAAAGGTTGTAAAGAGTAAATAAGGAGGAATGATTAAAAATGAAAGAAGCAGTTCAAAAGGTGGTAGATAGACAGGATTTAACAGAAGAAGAGGCAAAAAGAGTAATGAATATCATGCTGAGTGGTGAAGCCACACAGGCGCAGATTGGGACTTTTTTGACGGCAATGCGTATGAAAGGGGAAACCTTGGAAGAACTTACCGGATTTGCAGAAGTGTTAAAAGAAAAGGCAGAACATATTGCACCGAAGACAGGAAACTATGTGGACTTGGTAGGAACCGGCGGTGACAGAACCTTTACCTTTAATGTATCTACAACTTCTGCCTTTGTGGCAGCAGGAGCAGGACTTCCCATTGCAAAGCATGGAAACCGCTCCATTTCCAGTAAGAGCGGCGCAGGGGATGTGTTAGAGGCATTAGGAGTCAATATTATGGCAGAGCCTGAAGTGGTAACGAAATGTGTGGAAGAAGCAGGTATTGGTTTTATGTTTGCCCAGAATTTCAATAAATCTATGAAGTATGTAGGGCAGGCAAGAAAGGAGATGGGAATCCGTACCGTATTTAATATTTTAGGACCACTTGCAAATCCCTCCGATGCAAAGTGCATGGTAGTAGGCGTGTATGACCCGGCTATGACAGATATGGTAGCAAAAGCTATGAATCGCTTAGGTGTAGAAAATGGGTTCGTTGTAAGTGGTGAAGACCATATGGATGAATTTACCCTTACCGGAAAAACAACCGTTTCACAAATTAAGAGCGGAAAGGTAAGTACCTATCAAGTAATGCCGGAACAGTTTGGATTAAAGCGGGCAACCTTAAAAGAATTGCAAGGTGGAGATGGCAAAGAAAATGCCAAGATTACCACCGCTATTTTAAAAGGTGAAGAACGGGGAGCAAAACGAGAAATCGTGTTGTTGAACGCGGGAGCGACATTGTATGCAGGTGGAAAGGCAACTTCTATGGAAGAAGGAATAAAGCTGGCAGAAGAATCCATTGATTCTGGAAAAGCATATGGGGTGTTAGAGAAGTTAGTAAAATTGTCAAATCAGTAGCAGAAAAATAGTAACGGAAAAATCAGCAGCAGGAAAATAGTAGCAGAAAAATAGCAGTAGAAAAACAATAGTAAAAATAGGAAAAATCTCTCTCATAAGATGCTGTAAGTGATTTTATGAGAGAGATTATCAGAAAATCAAGTGCCAATAAAATGGAAAAAATTGACAGTATATAAGAGATTTGTTAAACTAAGTAGAGGAAAATTGGGAGCATGATTAAGAAGGGAGGGTAACGTATGTCTAATAAAGAAATCAAAGTAAATCATGCGGCAGTAGAAGCCGGTGTCACAACTATTTCAGGTGCAGTTCACTATCTTGAATCAGTTACATTAAATCCATCAGATACACGAACAACAATTACAGCCAATGCCAAAGGACAACAGGCATATGCAAAATCACAGCAGGTATTGCAGCGAATGCAAAATGCCATGGAACAGGAAGCACAGAATATAAAAAGTCTAGGTGTGACTTTTCAACAGTACGATGAGCAGTTAAAAGAGATATGGAATACCAGTTTTACAAATTTGAAATAGAAAAACATCAGGGAGTACCGTATGGAAAAGAAACATGAAAAAGAGATAGAAGAATTACAGGGAATAATTAAAAAATTAGAAGAAGAACAGGAAACCTATGAATATGAGGCAAGAGGTGTTTTAAAAGAAGAAGAGGAGGAAGATATGTGGCTTACTCATTCCCGTATGAATGCAGAACGAATGCGGGCAGAGTGTTCCCACGAAGACGAGAAAATACAGCGGCTTTTATATGAAAAAGAGGATATGATAAGTGCATTTCGGCGAAAGAAAATAGAATTTGACGATGAATTTCGTGAGGAAGTAAGACGGCGAAAGCGGCAAATGGAAAATGATATGGAAGAACTCCATGTTCAAATATCCAAAATAAAACACAGACAAGACGAAGAAAAAGACGAGAAAAATACAGAGGGAAAAGTATATGAATGAAAATTCTTATTTAAGTCCGGCAAACATCAAAGCGCAATGCGATGCGGCAATTACAAAATTAGAAAATGACAACGAAGCAACATATGCAATAGAAGAAAAATTAAGTGCTTTTCAAGAGGATACACAAGTAAAGAGTGAAGCGTTTGATGCATTAAAATTGCAAATGGAAGATTATAAGACGGTTTTGCAGACAATGCGGACTGCCAATGAATGTGATATAAAGGATTTCCGATTTTTGAAAATAGCAGTAGGATTTCAGGAATTGAATGGTGGTGTTATTTTAGAAAAGAAACGAGTCCAGATGTCAGAAAAGCATTTTAATGAGCAAAAGGCTGAGACATATAGGGCAAAAGCACGAAAAGCAAAAACAGCAACCCTGCGTTTTAATTATAATACGAAAGTGGTTCATTATGAGGCAATGGCAGAGTTGGAACAGAAATTGTATGATGCGTGGCAGGAAAAGGAAAATCAGTATAATGGAATTGAATCTCTTACCAGTGGACTGTTTACAGAGGGAACAGCAATACGAGCAACCATAGAAAACGCATTGGATAACATTACCCATGCATTTTATGACGGAACATATCATCCGGATATGAATGCAGGCTGGCGCTTGGAAATCCATGACATTTATTATAATAGGGTGTTTCAGGTGTCAGAGAGTGGAGAACTTACGATTGATATGGAAGAAGTGACGAAAATCCTCAAAAAAGATGCAGGAAAAATTACGTCAGCAGAGTATGATGTGCTTGCGTTGGCATATTTGATGGCGGATGAGGAGGAGTTGGCTGTATTTATGCAAGGGATGATGGGAGAAAGAACAGATTATGACTACACATGGCTTGAGGAACAGATGGGATATATAGCCAATAATTCCAAAAAAGATTTTTCAGAATGGAAAGTAGATTCGGAAAAAATGGCACAGATAGGAAAAAGAGTTGCTGGTTATGCAGAGGGAACACTGCAGTTGCTTCAAAAGTATCGAACTGAAGGTGATGATATGGGAGTATTGGCTTGCGGATTACAGCGAAATAGTATTTTGCAACGTATGACGTTGTTAAATGTTGTGAAGCAAATAGGAGCGTTTCGTGGAGAATACGAATCAGACTATCCAACAATTACGGTTCAGAAAAATGAAAATGGTGAATTGATATTAGGAATATTGGAAAATAAAAATATAGGAAGTGCGATGTCCCCAAGTTATACTACATTAGGAAAATCAACTGTTGTAATAGGGAGAACAATAAATGGTGCATCAGTTGATAACAAAGAACGAGATTATTCCCAATATATGCTTACAAATTATTTTGGTAATTATTCGTTTGCGAATGAGGCGGGAAGTTTTGTAATAGATGAAGGAAAGGGTCAACTTATCGGCAATGCATTTGAAAGACTGTCTCAGAAAGTTGCTGAAAAGACAGGGGAAGAAGTTCTAGGAAAGGTTGTTGGTTATGTTCCGATTGTGGGAGATGTGATGGAGTTTTATGTAGATACGACTACAAGTCGGGAGCAAGCGGAAGAAAATGTAAGGTTTATAGAGAGACAATATGAGTCTTGTTGTGTAGCAGATATCTACAGTGAATTTGATTGTTGTGTAAATTTTGTGGATTTTGATTTACAAGAAAATAATAGTCATGTGTTTTATCCGTATGTAGGGAATACAACTGATGACAAAATATCTTTGATAAATAGATATTTTGGAACAGTTTTATCAAAACATTTGACACGCGAGATGTTGTTAATTCATCCACAAGATGTATTAGAATTTAGGGGGAAGGTGGTACGGGATGAAAAGCTTGATCAAATGTATAATGATTTGTTTACAGGTATGATAAAGGAATAGGTGAGAAGTAATGAACAAAAAAAATAAAAGAATTATAGTTGTTTTTGTGATAGTGGCAATATTGATTATGACAGTCATAATCGCCACACCAATCATTCAAGACAATGCACGAAAGGTTACGTTTGCAGATGAACGAATGGGCAATAGAATAGTTTCATATGCAGGAATGAGTGAGGAGAATTTTAGAGTAGAGGATTTGGATAAGGTCAAGTGGCTTAAAATTGGATATACAGGGCAATATAGTACATTAGAAGATATAGAAAAGTGTCAGCAATTAGAAAAGTTAGAAATTGGTAGGGCTTTCAGTTTGTATCCAGAAGAACATGGATATAAAGAACATGATTTAGAACCAGAAAGTGAAGAGAGAATTCAACAGATAAAGAAAGAATTAGGAAGTATATTAAAAAATTGTCCCAAATTAGAGAGATTGGACTTAATAGGACAGGAAAAATATTTTGAATTAGGTGACGTATCCTTTCTTGAGAATGGAAAAAGATTGAAGAGTCTTGCGTTTCGGTGTCAGCCAGAACTTGACTATTCCACGCTCTCAGAATGTTCCGATTTGCGGACTCTGATTTTTCAAGGTTGTAAGATGTCAGAATTAGATATGTTGAGTTATCTTAATAAATTGGAGTGTCTAGAGGTAATACAGAGTGAAGTTTCAGAAGCAGGAGACATATTAAAATTGCAATCGTTGACAGAATTAGTTTTGGCAGATACGGCTCTTGCAGGAAATGAAGAACAGTTAGAGCTTATTTTAGAAAGTTGTCCCAATATAAAGAAGTTAACGTTGGCATATGGCGAAAGAAATGGTGAATTAAGTAATTGGAATTTTTTGGAAAAAGCAGAGAAACTGGAAGAACTTACTCTTGTAGAACAGCCACAAGTTGATTGTTCTGCGATTTTAGAGTGCAATCAATTAAAGACGTTAAGATTATGGAAATGTAATAGTGTTGATTTTAGTATCTTAAAAGAGATGAAAAATTTGGAGAATTTAGATTTGACAGAAACAAATATTTCTGAAGCAAAGGATATATTAGAACTGGAAAATTTAAAGGAATTAAATATATCAAGTACTCCTCTCGCAGAGAATGAGGAACAGGTAGAGCTTATTCAAAACAAATTTCCAGAAATCGAGATTCAGAAGTAAAAGAAAGAGAAAAATAAAATGCGAAACATAAGAATTATAAAAATGGAAAAGAGAATCGTTTTCTCGATTGTAATAGCAGTCATAGTTATTGCCATTGTAATAGCCGTATTAATTGATAGTTCTCATAAGGTTGCATTTGAAGATGAAACAATGGCAGAGTTGATAGCAAAGAATGTGGGAGTAGAATCCGTGGATAAACTCCGTATAGAGGATTTAGAAGACATAGAGACATTGAATATAGGGTATACGGGTTATTATAATACATTATTAGATATAGTAAAGTGTCAAAATTTAGATGAATTAGTTATAGGAAATCCAGAATATGCGTTTTGTCACTACCATAGAAATGGAAAAGAGATTCCAGAATCAGAGAGTGAGGAAAGAGTTAAGCAGATAGAGTCGGAGATGAAAGTGATTTTAGAAAAATGTTCTAACATAAAAACGCTATATGTTTCTAATGAAAAGGGAAATTGTAGGTTAAATAGTGTGGAATTTTTAAAAAATGGAAATGGATTGGAGTTATTGTATATAGAATATCAATCAGAACTAGATTATTCGTTTATTTCAGAGTGTAAGAAATTGAAGGCTTTGTCATTGTATGGAAGTGATATTTCAGAATTAAAGGGGATAGGTGATCTTGACAAATTGAGTACCTTAAATATAGCAAGAACCAATATTTCCCAAGCAGAGGATATATTAAAACTTAAAAAGTTGAAATATTTAAATATTACAGAAACGCCTCTCGCAGAAAATGAGGAACAGGTAGAGCTTATTCAAAACAAATTTCCGGAAATCGAGATTCAGAAGTAAAAGAAAGAGAAAAATAAGATGCGAAATATAAGAAATATAAAAAATATGAAAAAAAGTACTGTTATTTTTATTTCAATAGTGATGTTAATGGCAATTATCGCACTTATCATAGCAGTTTTGATTGATAATTCCCATAAAGTTGTATTTGAGGATGAAACAATGGCGGAAATGATATCTAAGTCTGCTGGAGTGGAAAAAGTGAATAAATTTAGAGAGTCTGATTTAGAAAAGATAGAAGAATTAAATATTGGTTATACAGGGTATTATGAAACGTTAGCTGATATTGAAAAATGTACCAATTTGAGAAGATTAATTATTGGTTATCCAAACTATCCTCTGTCATATTATCCCTTTGCGGGAAGAGAAATGCCAGAACCGGAAAGTAAGGAAAGAGTAAAACAAATAGAAAAAGAATTAGAGAGTATATTAGAAAAGTGTCCAAATTTAACAACGCTTTATATATCCAATAAAGATGGAAACTGTGAATTGGATAATGTGGAGTTTTTGAAAAAAGGAAAAGAACTTATTGTTGTAAGTTTGGATTATCAGGGGGATATTGATTATTCACCAATTTCAGAAATACCACATTTGAATATGCTGTCTTTTGAAGAGTGTAAGATGACAGAGCTAAATATGTTAGATGGTCTTACAGAATTAGAAAGTTTATGGATAGAAAAATGTGATGTTTCAAAAGCAGGAGAGATTGTAAACGTAAAATCGCTGAAAGAATTGGAAATTGAGGATACACCGCTTGCTGGAAATGCAGAAGAGTTGGAAAGTATATTAGAAAATTGTCCAAATATAGAAGAGCTGAAGTTATCTTCTAAGGAGAGAAACTTAAATGATTTGAATTTTTTGAGAAATGCAAAGAATTTAGAGGTGCTTTCGGTGGAAAATCAATCGTTTACAGACTATTCAGCAATAGCAGAATGTTTAAAATTAAGGGTTTTATCGCTGGGTGAATGTAATATTTCTGATTTGAGTATGCTGAACGGATTAAATAATTTAGAAAGTTTATACTTGGAAGGAACCAATGTATCAGAAGCAAAGGATATATTAGAACTGAAAAATTTAGAGGGATTAAGTATATCAAGAACTCCACTTACAGAGAATGTGGAACAGGTAGAGCTTATTCAAAAACAATTTCCGGAAATCCGGATTTCCAGGTAAAAGAAAGAGAAAAATAAAATGCGAAATATAAGAAACATAAAAATGGAAAAGAGAATCGTTTTTCCGATTGTAATAGCAGTCATAGTTATTGCCATTATAATAGCAGTTAAAATTAGCAATTCCCATAAAGTTGTATTTGAAGATGAAACAATGGCAGAGTTGATAGCAAAGAATGTGGGAGTAGAATCTGTGGATAAACTCCGTATAGAGGATTTAGAAGACATAGAGACATTGAATATTGGGTATACAGGTTATTACGATACCTTGGTTGATATTGAAAAATGTTCTAATTTAAAAAGATTAATTATTGGTTATCCGCAATATACAATGGCATACTATGCTTTTGCTGATAGAGAAATGCCACAGCCGGAAAATAAAGAAAGAGTGAGGCAGATAGAAAAGGAGCTGGAAAGTATATTAGAAAAGTGTCCAAATTTAACCACTATATATTTATCTAATGATAAAGGAAACTGTGAATTAGATAATGTAGAGTTTTTGAAAAAAGGGAAAAAACTAAAAAGTCTTAACTTGTATTATCAATCAGATATAGATTATTCGGTTATTTCGGAATGTACAGAATTACAGTTTTTATCGTTACATCATTGTGATATTTCCGATTTGAGTATGATAGGTCAATTAGAAAATTTAAGTAGTTTAGTTTTGACAGGAACGAATGTATCGGAAGCAGCAGATATATTAAAATTAAAAAATCTTAGCTTTTTTAGAATAGCAGATACACCTCTTGCAGAAAACGAGGAGCAGTTAGAACTTATTCAGAATCAGTTTCCAGAACTCAAAATCGAAAAGGAGTATTAAAGCAGTTTATAAAAATATCACAATTAAAAATCTATAAAAATGACATTGCCTGTGTTATACTTATACTCAAATAGCAGAAATGCAAAGAAAGAGGTTAAGTATGGCACAGGCAGTTGTTACATTAAAAAAAGGCGAAGGGCGCACCCTAAAGTCTGGCGGTGCATGGATATATGACAATGAAATAGATTCCGTTATGGGAAGTTTCGAAAACGGTGATATTGTAATCGTACATGATTTTGACGGTTATCCTATGGGAAAGGGATTTATCAATACCAATTCCAAGATTCGTATTCGCATGATGACACGAAAAAAGGAGCAGGAGATTGACGAAGCATTTATCAAAATGCGTGTGAAAAATGCATGGGAGTATCGGAAAAAGACCGTAGATACCAGTGCTTGTCGTGTGATTTTCGGAGAAGCAGACTGGCTTCCGGGGTTGGTAGCAGACAAGTTTGAGGATGTATTGGTGATACAGTCCTTAGCCCTTGGAATTGACAGATTCAAAGAAGAGATTGCAAAAGATTTAATCGAATGTATGGCAGAAGACGGAATTACCATTCGAGGCGTATATGAACGAAGCGACGCAAAAGTACGCAAACAAGAGGGAATGGAACTTGTAAAGGGATTTATAGGAGAGCCATTCGATACCAAGGTTCAAATTGTTGAAAATGGTGTAAAGTATTATGTAGACGTAAAAGACGGACAAAAAACAGGATTCTTTTTAGACCAAAAGTACAATAGACAGGCAATTCAACGGTTATGTAAAGGGGCAAAAGTATTAGACTGCTTTACACATACCGGCTCCTTTGCGTTGAATGCAGGAATTGCGGGAGCGGAAAGTGTCCTTGGAGTGGATGCGTCTCAGCTTGCGGTAGATCAGGCAACGGAGAACGCTGTATTAAACGGATTGGAAAAAACAGTTCGCTTTGAGTGTCATGATGTATTTGAGTTGCTTCCGGAACTGGAACAAAAGGGAGAAAAGTTTGATGTGGTAATACTCGATCCTCCGGCATTTACCAAGTCTAGAAATTCCATCAAAAATGCAGTAAAAGGATATCGTGAGATTAATTTACGAGGAATGAAATTAGTGCGTGACGGAGGATACCTTGCTACCTGCTCCTGTTCCCATTTTATGGATTATGAATTGTTTACCAAGACACTTCATCAGGCGGCAGCCAATGTACATAAGCGTTTGCGTCAGGTGGAATTTCGTACTCAGGCACCGGATCATCCGATTCTTTGGGCTGGTGAGGAAGAGTCCTATTATTTGAAATTCTATATCTTTCAGGTGTGTGAGGAGAAATAAGCATGAATATATTAACAGCAGAACATCTGACAAAAGCATATACAGCAGAGCGAACCTTGCTGTCAGATGCAGCCTTTAGTCTTCAGGAGGGAGAAAAGGTAGGTGTTATCGGCGTAAACGGAATGGGAAAGTCCACATTGCTGAAAATTTTGGCAGGGGTAGAAGAACCGGATGACGGAACAGTCATCATGGGAAACCAGGTGAAAATGGCATATTTGGAGCAGACACCGGTATTCGAAGACACTCTTACCATTTTAAAGGCAGCATTGCGTGGATTAGATCAGCAGGATATGGTATTGGAAAGCGAAGCAAAGTCCATGCTATATCAGCTTGGCTTTACAGACGTAGAGCAGACAGTAAAGCATTTGTCAGGAGGACAGAAAAAGCGAATTGCCTTGGTAAATACCGTGCTTCAGCCGGTAGAAATCCTGATTTTAGACGAGCCTACCAACCACTTAGATAACGAGATGTCCCAGTGGTTAGAGGACTTTTTAGTAAAGTTTAAAGGTGCAGTGGTCATGGTAACGCATGATCGTTACTTTTTGGACAGAGTGGTAGATCGAATTGTAGAGGTAGAGCATGGGAACATTTACAGTTATTCCGGAAGTTATGCAGACTATGTAGGACTGAAAATGCAGCGTCAAAATATGGAGTTGGCAAGTGAACGCAAGCGAAAGAGTATTTTGAAGAAAGAGCTGGCATGGTTAGCAAGAGGGGCAAGAGCACGTTCTACCAAGCAAAAGGCACATATTCAGAGAATAGAAGATATGTTGGCGGCAGATGGACCGATAGAAGAAACCAGTATTGAAATGACGTCTTTAGCTTCTCGTATGGGGAAAAAGACCATAGAAATCAATGGACTTTCAAAGTCCTATGGCGAGCGAAAGCTGATTGATGATTTTACTTATATTTTTTTGAAAAATGACAGAATTGGAATTGTCGGACCAAACGGCTGCGGAAAGTCTACGCTGTTAAAAATGATATTAGGTCAGGTGTTGCCGGATGCGGGAACAATTGAAATCGGAGAAACCATTAAAATAGGATATTTTTCTCAGGATAATTCCCATATGGACGAATCCATGAAAGCCATTGAATATGTAAAAGAAGTGGCAGAATTTATTCAGACCCCGGATGGAAAAATGAGTGCCTCTGCATTGATGGAGCGATTTTTGTTTGACGGCACGATGCAATGGACACCTATCGGAAAGCTTTCCGGAGGGGAACGCAGAAGACTGTATTTGATGCGAATTTTAATGGGTGCGCCTAATGTGTTGATTTTAGACGAGCCTACCAATGACTTGGATATTAAAACATTGACTATATTAGAGGATTACTTAGATTCCTTTGATGGAATTGTCATTACCGTATCCCACGACCGTTATTTTTTGGAACGTTTAGTAAAACGTATCTTTGCCTTTGAAGAAAATGGGCATTTGCAGCAGTATGAGGGAGGTTATCTGGACTATATTCGAGCAAGAAAAGAGCGGCAGGAAAAGAACGGTATAGGAAAAGGAGCTGGTACAGAAAATAAGAAAACAGAGGGAAAATCCTCTCCAGAGGATAAGGCAAAGCCAAATTATTCCCCTAAAAAGTTAAAGTTTTCCTATAAGGAACAGCGAGAATACGAAACGATAGACGAAGACATTGCAAAATTAGAAGAAAAAGTAGAAAAGCTGGAAGAAGAGATACAAAGAAATGCTACCAACAGCGTGAAACTAAGGGAATTATTAGAAGAAAAGGGAAAAGCAGAAGTGCAGCTAGAAGAAAAAATGGAGCGCTGGGTTTATTTAAATGATTTAGCGGAACAGATAGAAGCACAAGGGAAATAAAAAATACCAATAGAAAAGAGGAAAAAGGATGGATACGAAATTTCAAAAAAAGCATGAATCTGACATGACAGCAAAAGAAAAAAGGGAGTTAGAGCGAGAAAAATTAGCATCCATGCATGGCTGGGAGAAAATAGAGTATATTTTATCCTATTATAAGTTTCATATTGGGGTAGTTATTTTACTGATTCTTCTTGCAGTAGGTATTTCGCATTGGATAGACGATTTAAAGGATGAAAATTATATCTATGCAACTGTGATTAATGCCCCGGAAGATAGTAAAGATCTTATGGAAGATTTCCGTAAAATCCTTGGCGATGAGGAAGAACATCATAAGTATGTGTTAGATACCAGTGTATTTCTTACCAAGGAGGAAGATGATGAGGAACCAAGCTTAGATTACAGTGCGAAAATGAAACTGTCTACGCAGGTGGGGGCAGGAAGCATAGATGTAATGGTTTGTCCGAAAAGTGTTTATGACCTATATGGTGGGGAAGAAGAAGATGTGTTGTATCAGATTTCAGACCTTATGGGGGAAGAATTTGTGGAAGAGCATGAGGACATTTGTCTTTCAGATGCAATTTTAGTAAAGGATAATGAAGTACTGAATAAGTACGGGCTTTTATATGGGGATGAAGATATGTATTTGATAGTATTTCAATATAGTAAACACCCGGAAATTGCAAAAGAATTTGTTGAATTTCTAATGAAATAGGAAGTGAGAACAATGGCAAAGAAAAAAGAAATCAAAACCAATGCAATGCGTATTTTAGATAAGAATAAGATAAAATATGAAGTATTGCAGTATGAATGTGATGAATTTATTGACGGAATGCATACTGCAGAAAAGACCGGAGCACCTATTGAACAATCCTTTAAAACATTGGTACTTCAAGGAAAGAGCAAACAGTATTATGTATTTGTTTTACCCATTGCAGAAGAAATTGATTTAAAACATGCCGCAAGATTGGTAGAAGAAAAATCCGTAGAAATGATACATGTAAAAGACATTACGGATATTACCGGATATGTCCGAGGCGGATGCAGTCCCTTAGGCATGAAAAAGAATTATCCGGTAATACTGCAAGAGGATGCCTGCAAGTATGAAAAAGTGTATATTAGTGGCGGAAGAATCGGAACTACGTTATGTCTGAACCCACAGGATTTGATACAGGTAACCGGAGCAAAAACAGGTAACTTTTTAGTATAATAGTAAAAACAAAACATAAAAGCCTTTTCTTTTTCGGAAAATGGTATTATAATAGCGGGCAGGGAGCATTGGCTCCCTTGCTTGCGTTTGTTAAGTAAAAATAGAAATGAGGAAATATATGGCATATCAGATTATTACGGATGGTTCTTGTGATTTAGGAGCCGATATCCCAAGGGAAAAAGGAATTAGAGTAGTACCTTTTTATGTAACATTTGATGGAGAAAATTACAAGAAGGAAATCGAAGAAGTGGGCGTAAGAACCTTCTATCAGGAAATGGTAGACCACCCAAAGGTGTTTCCGAAGTCATCTTTGCCATCAGTGCAGGATTATGCAGAAGTTTTTGAAGAATATGCAAAAAAAGGACTGGATATCATTTGTCTTTGCATTACCACAAAGTTTAGTGGCTCTTACAATTCTGCCAAAACAGCAGCAGATATGATAAAAGACGATTATCCTAATGTTCGTATTGAAGTAATCGATACTATGGTAAATACGGTGTTACAAGGATTGCTTGTATTAGAGACAGCGAGAATGCAGGAAAACGGACTGTCATTTGAAGAAACAGTAGAACAAATCGAACGCATTAAGTCTACCGGACGAATTATATTTACCGTAGGAAATTACGAGTATCTGATTCACGGCGGGCGAATTGGTAAAGTAATGGGTACGGCAGCTTCCACATTGGGAATTAAGCCGCTAATTATGTTGCGTGAGGGAGAAATTTTCCCTACCGGAATTACCAGAAATCGCAATAAAGGCAAGAAACGTCTTATTGAGCAGGCAAAAGAGCATTTTGAAAAAATAGGAAAATCTCCTGATGATTATCAGATAGTGGTAGGCTATGGATATGACCGTGAAGAAGCAGTAGAGTTTCGTGATGCATTGCTTGCATCTATGAAGACATATTCCAATATAAAAGATATAGATATTTTCCAAATCGGAGCGACGATTGGTGTGCATACCGGACCATATCCAATTGGACTTGGTTTGATTCAAAAATATGATAGATAAATAATGGAGGAGTTATGCAGATTATTATAGTGGGCTGTGGAAATGTAGGAATTACATTGACAGAACAATTAAGCAAAGAAGGTCATAACATTACCGTGGTAGATACCAATGCTGCCAAGGTGGAAAGTGTAGCAAATCGTTATGATGTAATGGGAATTGTAGGAAATGGAGCCAGCTTTTTGATACAAAAAGAGGCAGGTATTGAGGCAGCAGATTTGATGATAGCAGTAACAACATCTGACGAATTAAATCTGTTATGCTGTCTGATTGCAAAAAAAGCAGGAGGATGTCATACCATTGCCAGAGTGAGAAATCCAATCTATAACAAGGAAATTGCATTTATTAAGGAAGAATTGGGACTGTCTATGGTTATTAATCCGGAACAGGCGGCGGCAAATGAAATTGCAAGGCTGTTAAAGTTTCCGTCTGCCATCAAAGTAGATACTTTTGCCAAGGGAAAGGTAGAGCTTTTAAAGTGTAAGTTAGGTGAAGATTCTATTTTAGCAGGACGCCCATTAACAGATATATCAGCAAAGCTTCATTGTGATGTACTGATATGTACGGTAGAACGTGGAGAAGAAGTATTTATTCCGTCTGGAAATTTTGAATTACAACCAAAGGATATTATTTCCGTAGTTGCTTCACCGAAAAAGGCAAACGAGTTTTTCAAGAAAATCGGAATGGCAACTAACCGCATTAAAAATTGTATGGTAATCGGTGGTGGAGAAACCACATATTATCTTGCACAGCAGCTTCTTCCAATGGGAATAGAAGTAAAGATTATTGAACAAAGCAAGGAAAGATGCAATGAATTAAGTGAGCTTTTGCCGCAGGCCATGATTATTTGCGGAGATGGAACAGAACGCAGTCTGCTCCATGAAGAGGGAATTGAAAAGACACAGGCATTTGTTTCATGGACTAATTTAGATGAAGAAAATATTATGCTTACTCTTTTTGCAAAAAGCATTTCTAAAGCAAAGAATGTAACAAAGGTTCATCGCATTGAGTATGATGAGATTATTGACAACCTTGATTTAGGAAGTGTATTATATCCGAAAAATATTACTGCAGAGTACATTATCCAGTATGTGCGGGCAATGCAAAATTCCATCGGAAGTAATATCGAAACATTGTATCAATTGATTGAAAATAAGGTAGAAGCCTTGGAGTTTCGTGTACATGACCAGTCAGAGTTAATTGGGATTCCATTAAAAGAGCTGCGCCTTAAGGATAATCTATTGTTGGCGTGTATCAATCGTCGTGGAAGAATTATTACTCCGGGTGGACAAGATATCATTGAAATAGGCGATACTGTTATTGTAGTAACAACAAATCGTGGATTCCATGATTTGAAAGATATTCTAAAATAGGCAAGGAAGGAATGGAGTAGAGGAATGAATTATTCAATTATCAGATATATTCTTTGCTGGGTGTTAGAATTTCAGGCATTGTTTTTAGCACTGCCTTGTATTGTGGCAGTGTGTTATGGAGAAGAAGAAGGCTGGATGTTTCTTTTCGTAGCCTTAGGCTGTTTGGCAGTAGGTGCGCTGGGAAAATTAAGAAAACCAAAAAGTACGGTTTTTTATGCCAGAGAGGGATTCGTGACGGTTTCTTTAAGTTGGATTGTTATGAGTCTTACCGGTGCACTTCCCTTTTTCTTTACCGGAGAGTTCAAGACATATACAGATGCGTTATTTGAGACGATTTCCGGTTTGACTACCACAGGAGCCAGTGTTTTAAGTGATGTAGAAGCATTGTCACGCTGTTCCATGTTTTGGAGATGTTTTACACACTGGATTGGCGGTATGGGCGTATTGGTGCTCATATTAGCGGTGTTGCCACTGGCAGGTGGGTATAATATGTACTTAATGCGGGCTGAAAGTCCCGGACCTACCGTGGGAAAATTAGTACCGAGAGTGCGCCATACAGCGAGAATTTTATATGAAATGTATGTACTAATGACAATTATAGAGGTTATTGTGTTATTAGTGGCGGGAATGTCCTTGTATGATTCCATAACGTTGTCTTTTGGTACAGCGGGTACCGGAGGATTTGCACTGTTAAATAGCGGAGCAGCGGAATATTCAGCGGCGGTACAGATTATTCTGACCATATTTATGATATTATTTGGAATCAACTTTAACGTATATTTTCTGGTACGAGAACGAAAAGGACTAGCGGCATTAAAACACGAGGAAATGCGCTATTATCTAGGTGTCATTGCAGCAGCAATTCTTTTGATTACTGTGAATGTAAGAGATTTTTTTGAAACAATCGGAGAAGCACTGCGCCATGTGGCATTTCAGGTTGCATCTATTATTACAACTACCGGATTTTCTACCACGGATTTTAATAAGTGGCCGGAGTTTTCAAAGTTTATATTGTTAATACTGATGTTTGTAGGAGCATGTGCAGGAAGTACCGGAGGTGGAATTAAAATATCCCGTGTGATGATTATGGCAAAGCTTGCAAAAAATGAGTTTTCCTATTTGATTCATCCAAAGCGGGTGCGTCAGATTTCCTTAGAAAAGCATGTGGTAACCAAGGAAACCTTGCGTTCTATTTCTGTATTTTTTATTGCCTATACTTTTATTTATGCAGTCTCAGTGTTATTGATTTCGTTGGATAACTTGGACTTTACCACCAATTTTACGGCGGTAGCAGCTACTTTGAATAATATTGGACCGGGATTTGGAATGGTAGGGCCAACTTCTAATTTTTCTGTATATTCTGATCCGGCAAAGTATGTGTTGATGTTTGATATGCTTGCGGGACGTTTGGAATTGTTCCCAATGTTATTATTATTTGTACCATCAACATGGAAACGCAATTAAAAAGGAAGTGTTACAGATGCGTCAGATGGAATTTAAAATGGAACGAACAGGATTGTTAAAAGAAGGGGATGTTTTACCTATCACAGAGGGTAAACTCCCTACTTCTTATTATTACACTTTAGGGAAAGCATATGCAATGTCTGCAAACTATACCTTTAGTGAACGTTTGAAATCAAGAGAAGGAAAAGTAGTAAAAGTGCATGAGACCCCCAAGGGTTTCTTTGTGACTGTGGAATTTGATGAATAGGAAGGAAAATATGGAGTCAAGAGTTGCAATTATTGGAATTATTGTAGAAGAAGGGGCTTTTGTAGATGAATTGAACCGTATTTTGCATGAATATGGGGAATACATTATTGGAAGAATGGGGATTCCCTATCAGAAAAAGGGAATCAATATTATTAGTATCGCAGTAGATGCACCTCAGGATGTAATCAGTGCTTTGGCTGGAAAGCTGGGAAAATTGCCGGGAGTTAGCAGCAAGACGGTATATTCCCCTCGAAAGGAGAAAAACGATGGGACTAAATAGTACACCTTCTGCAGAAAGGGTACATATCGGTTTTTTCGGAAGAAGAAATGCAGGAAAGTCCAGTGTGGTAAATGCAGTTACCGGACAGGAGCTGGCGGTGGTTTCGGATGTAAAAGGAACGACCACAGATCCGGTACAAAAAGCAATGGAATTGCTTCCTGTGGGGCCGGTTATGATTATTGATACACCGGGAATTGATGACGAAGGGCAACTGGGAGAACAGCGTGTACGAAAGACTAAACAGATTTTAAATAAAACAGATGTGGCAGTCTTAGTAGTAGATAAAACAATAGGAATCACATCCGTAGAAGAAGAACTGCTTCACATTTTTCAAGAAAAAAACATTCCCTATGTAGTAGCATTTAACAAACAGGACTTATCAAATGGTAGTGTTCCTGATGAGGACTACGCAATAGACATCAGCGCAAAGAACGGATTTCACATAACAGAATTAAAAGAAAAAATAGTGGGACTTGCAGGCACAGAAGAACCAAAACGAAAGATTGTGGGAGATATTATAAACCCCTCGGATTTTGTGGTGTTAGTAGTGCCAATTGACAAGGCTGCGCCAAAGGGAAGATTGATTTTACCGCAGCAACAGACCATTCGAGATATTTTAGATTCAGATGCTGCAGCCATTGTAGTAAAAGAGTATGAATTGAAAAAGACACTAGAGCAGTTAGGGAAAAAGCCATCATTAGTAATCACAGACAGTCAGGTGTTTGCCAAGGTTAGTGAAGATACTCCAAGGGATATTCCGCTTACCTCTTTTTCCATTTTATTTGCAAGATATAAGGGAAATCTTAAGACAGTCGTACAGGGGGCGGCGGCAATTGAACGGTTAAAAGATGGCGATAAAGTGCTGATATCCGAGGGATGCACCCATCATCGTCAATGTGATGACATTGGTTCGGTGAAGCTCCCAAAATGGTTGAAAAATTATACCGGAAAAGAACTTCAAATAGAATTGAGTTCAGGAACAGAATTTCTGGAGGATTTATCCGGATATAAGTTGATTATCCATTGCGGTGGGTGTATGCTAAATGAGCGTGAAATGAAATACCGTCAGAAATGTGCAGGAGATCAGAATGTGCCAATTACCAACTATGGAATTGCCATTGCATATATGCAGGGAATTTTAAGACGAAGTGTTGAAATATTTCCACATATTTTAGCAGAACTGCCTGAGGAAGTATAAAGTTATAGGGAGTAAATTTCTAGAGGAAAAGTTACAGAGGAAAAGTTACAGAAGAAAAAGTTACAGAGGAGAAAAAGTTATGGAAAAATTAGTACCAAAGCTGTTTACAACCATGAAAAATTACAGCAAAGAACAATTTGTAAAAGATGTGATTGCAGGAATCATAGTGGCGATTATTGCATTGCCACTATCAATTGCATTAGCATTAGCTTCCGGTGTGACACCGGAAAAGGGAATTTACACTGCGATTACGGCAGGATTTGTAATTTCCTTTTTAGGAGGTTCCAGAGTACAGATAGCAGGGCCAACAGCGGCATTTGCAACCATTGTAGCAGGAATTGTAGCCAAAAATGGCATGGAAGGACTGATTGTTGCAACGGTTATGGCAGGAATCATTTTGATTCTTATGGGATTATTACGCCTTGGAAATCTGATTAAGTTTATTCCTTATACCATTACCACAGGATTTACCAGCGGAATCGCCATTACCATTTTAGTGGGACAGATTAAGGACTTTTTAGGACTTACCGTAGTGACAAAAGAGCCATTAATTGCAACTACGGACAAGTTAAAAGCAGTATTTCAGTTTATAGATACATTTAATTGGCAGGCATTTGTTGTAGGAATGGTTTGTCTTGCTATTTTAATCTTTTGGCAATACCTGCCGGGATTTTTCAAGAAAATCCCACCATCTCTCATTGCTGTTTTAGTGGGAATCGGTATGGTAAGCGGATTAGGCATGAAAGTAAATACCATTGGAGATTTATATGAGATTTCCAGTGATCTTCCAAAGTTTTCTGTGCCAAACTTTTCCTTTGGTATGGTACAGGAATTGTTACCGGATGCATTTACCATTGCAATCCTTGCAGCTATTGAATCTTTATTATCCTGTGTGGTAGCTGACAGTATGGTAAATGGACGTCATCGTTCTAACATGGAATTGATTGCGCAGGGAGCAGGAAACATTACATCTGCATTATTTGGCGGAATTCCGGCAACGGGAGCAATTGCAAGAACTGCAGCAAATGTAAAAAACGGAGGTCGTACTCCGGTTGCAGGAATGGTACATGCCGTTACATTATTATTGATTTTGGTAGTATTAATGCCTTATGCAGCATTGATTCCAATGCCAGCCATTGCGGCAATCTTATTTATGGTAGCTTATAACATGAGCGAGTGGAGAAAGTTTCTTCATTTGTTAAAAACTTCACCAAAGAGTGATATTATTGTATTAGTTGCTACCTTTGTATTGACCGTTGTTTTCGATTTGGTAGTAGCAATCGAAGTAGGAATTGTATTGGCAGCTATGCTGTTTATGAAGCGTATGAGTGATGAAACAGAAGTAGAAGGCTGGAAATATGTGGACGAAGAAGAGGATACTGATCCGGACAGCATTTCCTTAAGAGTTGTGCCAAAGGGAACGATTGTATATGAAATCAGCGGACCATTATTCTTCGGTGCGGCAGATAAGATTTTAGAAATCTCTTTAGAAGAAACCGATAAATGTCTGGTGCTTCGTATGCGAAGCGTAAATGCTATTGATGCAACTGCAATGCATTCCCTAGAAGAACTGTACAAGCAATGTGTAAGAAAAAATATTACACTGGTATTTTCTCATGTAAATGAACAGCCGATGAAAGTAATGGAAAAAGACCATTTTGTAGAGCTGATAGGCAGGGAAAACTTCTGTGTACATATTGATGAGGCATTAGAACGTGCAAAAAAGATATGTGAAAAATAGAAAAAGAAAATGAGAAAAACAAATTTTAGAAAAACAGGAAAAGAGTCGGTCATGCTAAAATAATCATAAAAGGAAAATGAAAAGGAGACAGCAATGCAATATAAGGCAGTAATTTTTGATTTTGATTATACATTAGGAGATTCCACCGAGGGCATTATTGAAAGTGCAAACGCAGCATTAGAAAAGCTGGGGTATGAGCCGGCAGAACGGGAAGCAATTCGAAGAACCATCGGGCTGTCATTACCGGAAACCTATCAGGTGTTAACCGGTGATAAAGATTTGGAAAAAGGAGAAGCGTTTCGGCAATATTTTGTAAAAAAAGCAGATGAAATTATGACCAAAAATTCAGAACTGTATCCGGATGCCAGAAAAATTTTAGAATATCTAAAGCAGAATGGTGTGCGTGTTGCGGTAGTAACCACAAAGTTTGATTACCGAATCCAAGGAATTTTAGAAAAATGTGAAGCAACAGAATATGTGTCTAAAATTGTAGGAGGGAATAATGTATCCAATCCAAAACCGGATCCGGAGGGAACATTAAAGGTATTAAAAGAATGGAAACTTGCGAAGGATGAGGTTCTTTATGTGGGAGACAGCTTAGTAGATGCGAAAACAGCGCAGAGCGCAGGTGTTTCCTTTGCGGCAGTTACCACAGGAACTACTACGAAAGAGGATTTTTCCCCATATGAAAAAGTGGGAGTGTTTGCGAACTTAACAGAACTTATGAATGTATTATAAAAAATAAATCAGATAAGAAAAAGCACATCATAATTTGTAGTAAGTCTACGAAGCATGATGTGCTTTTAACATATGTCAATTATCTCTGAGTCTTAACAGAAGCCTCTACAAATCCTTTGAATAATGGATGTGGGCGGTTTGGTCTGGATTTTAATTCCGGATGTGCCTGAGTTGCAATGAACCAAGGATGTTCTGGAATTTCAATCATTTCTACAATTCTTCCATCTGGAGAAAGACCACACAGTTTTAATCCGTTTTCGGTGAGGGCTGTACGGTAATCATTGTTAAATTCATAACGATGACGGTGACGTTCCTCAATATTTTCTGTACCATATACCTGATATGCCTGAGAGCTCTTATCAAGTACACAAGGATAAGAACCAAGACGTAAAGTACCGCCAATATCCTCTACACCGTTCTGGTCTGGCATAAGAGCGATAACAGGGTGTGTAGTCTGTGGGTCTAATTCAATACTGTGTGCATCGTTGAATTTGCAGACGTGTCTAGCATATTCGATAATAGCAACCTGCATACCAAGGCAAAGACCAAGATATGGAACGTTGTGTTCACGGGCATATTTTGCAGCGGTAATCATACCCTCTACACCACGGTCACCGAATCCACCGGGAACGATGATACCTTGTGCAGTTCCTAATGTTTCGTCTACGTTGTATTCGTTTAATAATTCAGAGTCTACCCATTTGATGTTTACAGTAGCACGTTCTGCAATACCACCGTGTTTTAACGCTTCAACAACAGAAATATAAGCATCGTGAAGCTGTGTATATTTTCCGACTAAAGCAATTTCTACTTCCTTATTTGGGTGACGTAATGCATCTACCATTTCTGTCCAGTCGCTTAAGTCTGGTTCTGGACAATCTAAATGGAGACAGTCACAAGCAACCTGTGCTAAATGTTCTTTTTCCATAGCAAGTGGTGCTTCGTATAAATATTCCACATCCAAGTTCTGAAGTACATTCTGATTTGGTACATTACAAAACAGAGCGATCTTATCTTTTAATCCCTGATCTAATGGCTGTTCAGAACGGCAGACAATAATATCCGGCTGGATACCCATTCCTTGCAGTTCCTTAACACTTGCCTGTGTAGGCTTGGTTTTCATTTCTCCGGAAGCATGAAGATATGGAATTAAAGTAACGTGAATCAAAATCGCATTTTCGTGTCCCACCTCATGCTGGAACTGACGAATGGATTCTAAGAAAGGCTGGCTTTCAATATCTCCAACAGTTCCACCTACTTCAATAATGGCAATCTGTGTTTCTTCAGTTGTAAAGTCACGATAAAAGCGACTCTTGATTTCATTGGTGATGTGAGGAATTACCTGAACAGTTCCTCCGCCATAATCTCCACGACGTTCCTTCTGAAGTACAGACCAGTATACTTTACCGGTAGTTACGTTAGAATTTTTATTCAGGCTTTCATCAATAAAACGTTCATAATGTCCTAAGTCCAAGTCAGTTTCTGCGCCGTCATCGGTAACGAAAACCTCTCCATGTTGAATCGGGTTCATAGTTCCTGGGTCAATATTAATGTATGGGTCAAATTTTTGCATAGTGACCTTGAATCCACGGGCTTTTAATAAACGACCCAGGGATGCGGCGGTAATTCCCTTACCAAGTCCAGATACAACACCACCGGTGACAAAGACGTATTTTACGGGCATAGGTAGTTCCTCCTTTTATATATATGTGTATAATTTTGTACTCAATAACCAATATATTATACTACCATGTTTTAAAGAAAGCTAGAACTTTTTAAAAAAACTTTTTATAAGAACAAAAGAAGTTTAGAAAAACTTAATAAATATGAAGAAAAGTTTAGGAAGAATATATTGATTTTCCATGAGAATAAACATATAATAATAAACGTATCGCCAATAGAAGATGCGGTATGTTTAGGAGGAAATAAATGGAGAACAAAGGAAATAATAACAATAATGGTGGTGGGAATAATAATGGCAAAGGCGGTAATAACAATAAAAATGGAATGACAATCTTAATCTTTTGTCTGACCGCATTGCTGGTATTGTTCTTTGTAAGCATGCTTAACAGTTGCGTGAATAAGGCTTTGAATCAGGAGATTTCGTATACGGATTTTTTGGAAAAGGTAGAAAAAGATGAAGTGGAGAGTGTTGTTTTTGAAAATGGAAAAATCCAGATAGAGACAACCGATAAAGGAAAGAATAGTGCTCTGCCTAAGATTTCTTATTACACAGCACAGTTAAATGATGATGATTTGATACCATTATTAAAAGAACATAATGTTCAGATGTCAGGAGCAATAGAGGATGTGTCTTCTGCAATTCTTTGGAATATATTAAGTTACATTATTCCATTGGCATTGGTGTGGGTGCTGTTGTACTTTTTAATTTTCCGCAAGATGGGAAGCGGTGGAATGATGGGTGTAGGAAAGACTACAGCCAAGGTTTATGTAGAAAAGTCCACTGGAGTTACGTTTAAAGATGTGGCAGGACAGGATGAAGCAAAGGAATCCTTACAGGAAGTAGTTGACTTTTTGCACAATCCTAAGAAATATACAGATATCGGAGCAAAGCTTCCAAAGGGAGCATTGCTGGTAGGACCTCCGGGAACAGGTAAGACGTTGCTGGCAAAGGCAGTAGCAGGAGAGGCAAAAGTACCATTCTTCTCATTGGCAGGTTCTGACTTCGTAGAGATGTTCGTAGGTGTCGGAGCTTCCCGCGTAAGAGATTTATTTAAGGAAGCACAGAAACAGGCACCATGTATTATATTTATTGATGAAATTGACGCAATCGGTAAGAGCCGTGACAGCCGTTATGGTGGAAATGATGAACGTGAGCAGACATTAAATCAGTTGCTGGCAGAAATGGACGGGTTTGATACCTCCAAGGGACTTTTGATTTTGGCTGCAACCAACAGACCGGAAGTTTTGGATAAGGCATTGCTGAGACCGGGACGTTTTGATCGTAGAATTATTGTAGATAAGCCGGACTTAAAGGGAAGAGTCGAGACACTGAAAGTACATGCGAAAAATGTATTGATGGATGAAAGTGTAGATTTAGAAGCAATTGCATTGGCAACTTCAGGAGCAGTTGGTTCTGATTTGGCAAACATGATTAACGAAGCTGCAATTAATGCAGTAAAAAGTGGTAGAAAATATGTAAATCAGGCAGATTTATTTGAATCCGTAGAAGTAGTTATTGCAGGTAAGGAAAAGAAAGACCGTATTATGGGACCAAAGGAAAAGAAAATGGTTGCATACCATGAAGTTGGTCATGCCTTGGTAACTGCATTGCAAAAGGATGCAGAACCGGTGCAGAAAATTACCATTGTACCAAGAACTATGGGGGCATTGGGTTACACCATGCAGGTACCGGAGGAAGAAAAGTTCCTGATGACGAAGAACGAGTTAATTGCTCATTTGGTTACTTATATGGGTGGACGTGCCGCAGAAGAAATTGTATTTGATTCTGTAACAACCGGTGCATCTAACGATATTGAACAGGCAACAAAAATCGCACGAGCTATGGTAACACAGTACGGTATGTCAGAGAAGTTTGGACTCATGGGACTGGTAACTGTTGAAAATCAATACTTAGACGGACGTGCAAGTCTCAACTGCGGAGAAGATACAGCGGCTCAGATTGATCAGGAAGTCATGAAAATATTGAAAGAAAGCTATGACGAAGCCAAGAGACTCTTAACAGAGAATAGAGAGATTCTGGATGAAATTTCTGATTACCTGTATCAGCATGAGACAATTACCGGTAAGGAATTTATGAAGATTTTCCGCAAGCTGAAAGGAATACCGGAACCAGAAGAAAAGACAGAAGCGGAAAAGGCGGCAGAGCAATTCCAAGCAGAGGAAAAACAGGCAGAACAAAAACAGGCAGAGGAAAAGCAGGACGAGCAGCAGGAATCAGTAGTTACAGCAGGAGAAGCTGAGGAAGTAAAGCCGGAAGAAGAAAAAACGGTTGTAGAGCAGAAGGTGGAACAGACTAAGGAAATTGCAGAAGAAACACCAATTCCGGTAATTCAGAAACAGCCAGAGCAAAAGCCGGCTGAAATAAAAGCGCAGCCGCAGGAAAAAGCTGCAGTTGTTTCACAGAATCCAAAGGAAGATGAGGATTATTTGGATAAATTATTAAAAGGATTGAAATAATGTTTGATATTCAGGAAGAATTAAAGAAACTCCCGCAGAAACCGGGAGTGTATATCATGCATGATGCAGATGATACGATTATTTATGTAGGTAAGGCAATCAGTCTTCGTAATCGTGTCCGTCAGTATTTTCGCCCCAGTCATAACGAGGGAATTCGAAAAGACCAGATGGTAAAGCAGATTGCAAGATTTGAATACATTATTACAGATTCAGAACTGGAAGCCTTGATATTAGAATGTAATCTAATCAAGGAACATCGACCAAAATATAATACTATGTTACGGGATGATAAGTCGTATCCTTATATTAGAGTGACTCTGGGAGAAGCCTTTCCCAGAGTCCTCTTTTCACGTCAGATGAAAAAAGACAAGTCTCGTTATTTTGGCCCATATACCAGTGCAGGAGCTGTAAAAGATACCATAGAATTATTAAGAAAAATTTATCAGTTGCGTACCTGTAATCGTACACTTCCGAGAGATACCGGCAAGGACAGACCATGTCTGAATTATCATATTCATCAATGTATGGCACCTTGTCAGGGATATATCAGTCAGGAAGAGTATCGCAAACGTATAGATAAAGCAATAGAGTTTTTAAACGGAAACTATCAGCCGGTATTAAAAGAATTAGAAGCAAAGATGCAGCAGGCATCTGAAAATCTGGAATTTGAAAAGGCAATCGAATACCGGGAACTTTTGAACAGTGTAAAACAGATAGCACAAAAGCAAAAAATTACCAATTCCGATGGAGAAGATAAAGACGTTATTGCCATAGCCTCAGATAGAGAAGATGCAGTAGTACAAGTATTTTTTGTACGAGATGGTAAGTTAATCGGAAGAGACCATTTTCATGTGCGTGTAGGAAATGATGATACAAAAAGTCAGGTGTTGGCAGAGTTTATAAAACAATTTTATGCAGGAACACCATTTATTCCAAGAGAAATTATGCTGCCGGAGGAGATTGAAGAAGCAGAGGTAATCAGCCAATGGCTGACAGAAAAACGTGGACAAAAGGTATATATTCGTGTGCCCAAAAAAGGAACCAAGGAAAAACTGGTAGAATTGGCGGCAAAAAATGCGGCAATGGTATTAAGTCAGGATAAGGAAAAAATCAAACGTGAAGAGGGACGAACCATTGGGGCATTAAAAGAAATTGCAGGTCTGTTAGAAATGGAACATTTAAACCGAATAGAAGCATTTGATATCTCCAATATTAACGGATTTGAAACGGTAGGTTCAATGATTGTCTATGAAAAGGGCAAACCAAAGCGCAGTGATTACCGTAAGTTTAAGCTGAGAACTATTACAGGACCGGATGATTATGGTTCTATGTATGAAGTACTTACCAGAAGATTTACTCATGGTATGCGGGAACGTGAGGAACGCAAAGAACAAAACTTAGCACAAGAATACGGAAGCTTCACTAAATTTCCGGATTTAATTATGATGGATGGTGGAAAAGGTCAGGTGAATATTGCATTAAAGGTACTTGACGAACTAAGGCTTAATATTCCTGTATGTGGTATGGTCAAGGATGATAATCATAGGACACGCGGGTTATACTATAATAATCAGGAAATTCCCATTGAAAAAAGCAGTGAGGGATTTAAGCTGATAACCAGAGTGCAGGACGAAGCACACCGATTTGCCATTGAATATCACAGGTCATTGCGCAGCAAAGAACAGGTACATTCTGTATTAGATGATATTCCGGGAATCGGACCGGCAAGAAGAAAGGCATTAATGCGTCGTTTCTTATCCTTAGATGCAATTAGGGAAGCGGATGTAGAAAGCTTAGCCCAAATAGATACCATGAACGAACAGTCAGCACGGGCGGTTTATGAATTTTTCCACTCCGCAGATAGTTGAAGAAGTAGGGGTTCTATGCTAAAATAAGGACAGCATATAACAAAAACTGGAAAGTTTCCGGGAAGGAGAAAAAGTATGACAGGTGTAAGTATAAAAAAGATTATTGATAAAATGAATTTAAAGGTTTTAAATCCGGAGGTAGATGTAAAGTCAAGATATGTTACCGTTTCAGACGTAAACCGTCCTGCATTACAGCTTACCGGATATTTTGAACATTTTGAAAAAGATAGAGTTGAAATTATTGGTATGGTAGAGTACACTTATCTGCAAAAGTTAGAGGAAAGTGAAAAACTTGATATATATCAAAAGTTTTTCTCCTATAATATTCCGTGTGTAATATTTTCCCGAAACTTACAGCCGGATGAGGAATTGTTACGCATTGCCACAGAGAATAACACACCGGTGTTATCTACCGATTATGCAACATCTTCCTTTGTAGCGGAGCTTATTTACTATTTAAAAGAAGAACTTGCACCTTGTATTTCCATTCATGGTGTATTGGTAGACGTATACGGCGAGGGACTTTTAATTACCGGTGAAAGTGGAATCGGAAAGAGCGAGGCTGCATTGGAGTTGATTAAGAGAGGTCACCGTCTGGTAAGTGATGACGTAGTAGAAATTCGTAAAATTAACGAACACACGTTAGTAGGAACTGCACCGGATATTACACGTTACTTTATTGAGCTGCGTGGAATTGGTATTATTGATGTAAAGACGTTGTTTGGTGTAGAATGTGTAAAGGAAAAACAGAACATTGATTTAGTTATCAAACTGGAAGACTGGAAGAAAGAAAACGAATATGACCGTCTTGGATTAGAAGAGGAATATACCGAATTTTTAGGAAATAAAGTAGTATGTCATTCTCTGCCGATTCGTCCGGGACGAAATCTTGCAGTTATTTGTGAGTCCGCAGCGGTTAACCACAGACAAAAGAAGATGGGTTACAATGCTGCACAGGAATTATATCGTCGTGTTCAGGCAAATCTGCAAAAAAATAGTGATGACGAGAATGAATAATAAATAGAGACAGAAAAGAGGAACTGGAAATGGAACGAAAAAATGCATGGGAAAAGTATCCGGCAGGAAAAAGAGAAGAAGTATTTGCTTTTGCCGAAGGGTACAAAAAATTTATATCAGACTGTAAGACAGAAAGAGAATGTGTAAAAGAATTAATCGCACAGGCAAAGCAGGCAGGATTTGAAAATCTGGATGATGTGATTGCAGCAGGGAAGACTTTGAAAACCGGAGATAAAGTATATGCCCAGAATATGGGAAAAACTTTAGCGCTGTTTGTTATTGGAAAACAGCCATTGGAAAAGGGAATGAACATTTTAGGCGCACATATTGATTCTCCAAGATTGGATTTAAAACAGAATCCATTATATGAAGATACAGATATGGCATTATTAGATACCCATTATTATGGTGGAGTAAAGAAATACCAGTGGGTAACACTTCCGTTAGCACTGCACGGTGTCGTAGTAAAAAAGGATGGAACAAGTATTAACGTAAGCATTGGTGAAAAGGAAGATGATCCGGTATTTGGTATCACTGACTTATTAATCCATCTTGCAGGAGAGCAGATGGAGAAAAAGGCGGCAAAAGTAGTAGAGGGTGAGCAGCTTGATGTATTAGTTGGAAGCATCCCATTCTTAAATGAAGAAGAAAAAGAAAAGAGCAAAGATGCAGTAAAAGCAAATGTATTAAATATATTAAAAGAACAATATAATATAGAAGAAGAAGATTTCTTATCAGCAGAAATCGAAGTAGTGCCGGCAGGAAAAGCCAGAGATTATGGATTTGACCGCAGCATGATTATGGGATATGGGCATGATGACAGAGTTTGTGCATATCCATCCTTTGTGGCAGCCTTAGAAGCAGGAATCTGTGAGAAAACAAGCGTATGCCTTTTGGTAGATAAGGAAGAAATTGGAAGTGTAGGAGCTACCGGTATGCAGTCTAAGTTCTTTACTTATGCAGTAGCAGAAATCTTAGAAGCAATGGGTGGTTACAGTCAGATAGCCTTTAATCGTGCCATGACAAACTCAAAAGTACTTTCTTCTGACGTAAGTGCAGCGTATGACCCATTATATGCATCTGTAATGGAGAAAAAGAATGCAGCTTATTTCGGAAAGGGACTGGTATTCAATAAATATACCGGCTCCAGAGGAAAAGGCGGTTCTAACGATGCTAATCCGGAATATATGGCAGAATTACGAAGAATCATGGATGAAAATGACGTAGCATTCCAGACTTCAGAGCTTGGAAAAGTAGATCAGGGTGGCGGTGGAACTATCGCATACATTCTGGCAAACTATAATATGTCAGTTATCGATAGTGGAGTAGCAGTGTTAAATATGCATGCGCCATGGGAAATTATTAGTAAAGTAGATATTTATGAAGCAAAACGTGGCTATACAGCGTTTTTGAAAGAGGCATAGCGTGAATCCAACATTTTTAGAATCATTACAAAAGATATTGGAAAAAGAACAATATAAAATAGAAGAACCTATGAGCAGTCACATTACCTTTCGTGTGGGAGGTAATGCTGACTGCTATATCAAGCCATCCGTTGAACAATTACCGGAGGTATTAAAATTATGCAGACAATATCAGTTGCCGTTTATGGTAATTGGAAATGGAAGCAATTTGTTGGTTGGTGACAAGGGAGTCCGTGGTGTAGTGATAGAACTTGGCAAGCCGGCAAGTGAGGTTCGCATAGAAGAAAATAAAATTATAGCTGAGGCAGGTGCAATGCTGTCAGCGGTAGCAAGACAGGCTGCAAAAGAAGGACTTTCCGGAATGGAGTTCGCTTCAGGAATTCCGGGAACAATCGGTGGCGCAGTGGTAATGAATGCCGGAGCTTATGGTGGAGAAATGAAAGACATTATCACTTCCGTTACAGTACTTACCAAGGAGGGAGAGAAAAAGAAACTTTCCTTAGAAGAACTGGACTTTGGATATCGTCATAGTTGCATTCCTGAGAAAGAATATATTGTGCTGAGTGCAGAGTTACATTTGGTTTCAGAAGAAAAAGAGAAAATAGAAGCCAGAATGGAAGAATTAAAACAACAGCGTGTTTTAAAACAACCATTAGAATATCCAAGTGCCGGAAGTACCTTTAAGCGTCCGGAAGGATATTTTGCAGGGAAATTAATTCAAGATGCAGGTCTGCGTGGTTTTCAGGTAGGCGGTGCACAGGTATCAGAAAAGCATTGCGGATTTGTAATTAATAAAGAACACGCCACAGCGGCAGATATTGATGGTTTGATAAAAGAAGTACAGCACAGGGTAGAACAGCAATTTGGCGTAAAGCTGGAGACAGAGGTAAAATACGTCGGTGAGTTTTAGAGGAGGAAATGCAATGAAGTTTGTAATTTTGACAGGAATGTCCGGAGCTGGAAAAAGTACTGCTTTAAAGATGCTGGAAGATATGGGATATTTTTGTGTTGACAATCTTCCCATTGCATTAATTGAAAAATTTGCAGAGTTGGCAGATATGCCGGGGTCAGAGACACAAAAGGTTGCGGTTGGAATTGATATCCGAAGCGGACAGCGTTTGGAAGGACTTCAGGGTGTACTGGAAAATCTGCGTGAAAACGGAAAACAATTTCAGATTCTTTATCTGGATTCCACAGATGAGGTATTGGTAAAGCGTTACAAAGAGACGAGAAGAACCCACCCGCTATCTGGTGGCGAACGGGTGGATCGTGGTATTGCAGAAGAACGTGTGCGTATGGAGTTTTTGAAAAAGCAGGCGGACTATATTTTAGATACCAGTAATATGCTAACAAGAGAATTGAAAGCAGAATTAGAGAAGATTTTTGTGCAGAATCAAAGCTATCGCAATCTGTTCATTACCATTGTTTCCTTTGGATTTAAGTACGGAATACCAACAGATTCCGATTTAGTATTCGATGTACGTTTTTTGCCAAATCCTTATTATGTAGAAGGACTTCGTGCAAAAACCGGAAATGATAAAGAGATTCAAGACTTTGTGATGAAGTACAAGGAAGCGAATGAGTTCTTGGATAAGTTAGAAGATATGCTGCGTTTTCTGATTCCGAATTATATTGCAGAGGGAAAAACACAGTTAGTAATCAGTGTTGGATGCACCGGAGGAAAACACCGTTCAGTTACACTGGCAAATGCCTTGTATCATAGATTGGAAAATGAAAAAGAATTTGGTATTAAGATAGAGCATAGAGATATTCAAAAGGATGCTTTGAGGAGGAATTGATTATGTCTTTTTCGGGAGAAGTAAAAGAAGAATTGTCCCGTCAGTTTCAAAAAAGCAGACATTGTCAAATTGCAGAGATAGCCGCCATTCTAGCCTTTGAAGGCAGAGTAGAAGAAGATTCGGTATTACGAGTCTATACAGAGAATATATCACTGGCAAGAAAATATTTTATGTTGATGAAAAAAACATTTCATGCAGAAGTAAAAATTGCAGTACGTCAGGGCGGATATCTTCATAAAAGCCGGATATTTGTGATTTCCCTGTTGAATCAAAAAGAGTCACAAAAAGTACTCAAGGCAGTGAAATGGCAGAACGAACAAGGACAGGATATCAGAAATGATGAATTGGTGCATGGACTGCTGGTACAGAACAGTTGTTGTCGAAGAGCATTTATTCGAGGGGCATTTTTGAGTGCGGGTTCTATGAGTGACCCGGAAAAGTCTTATCATTTTGAAATTGTATGCACCACAGAAAAGAAAGCCACACAGTTAATGGAAATCATTAATAGTTTCGATATAGATGCGAAAATCGTATCACGAAAAAAGAATTATGTGGTATATGTAAAAGAAGGTGCTCAGATTGTAGATATGCTTAATATTATGGAAGCACATGTAGCACTGATGAATTTGGAGAATGTGCGTATTTTAAAAGAAATGCGTAATTCTGTAAATCGGCAGGTAAACTGTGAAACTGCCAATATTAATAAAACTGTAAATGCTGCGGTAAAGCAGATTGAAGATATCAATTATATTCAAGAAACAGTAGGACTAGAAAGTCTGCCGGAAAACCTGCAGGAAATTGCAGAAGTAAGACTGAAATATCCGGAAGCGGCATTAAAAGAGCTGGGAACATTTTTAGAGCCGCCGGTAGGAAAATCCGGAGTGAATCATCGATTGCGTAAGATATGTGAAATTGCGGAAGAGATGCGAGGAAAAGCAAAGGGATAAAGGAGCTTGAGGGTTGGGATGAAAAAGAAAAAAAAGCTTTTATTTGTGCTGAATCCATATTCAGGAAAAGGACAAATTAAAAACAAACTATTAGAAATTGTAGATATTTTTGTAAAAAGTGGGTATCGTGTTACGGTTCATACCACACAATGTCCACAGGATGCCATGCATCTGGTAGAAAAGACAGCAGGAAAATATGACTTGGTAGTGTGCAGTGGCGGAGATGGTACTTTAGATGAAACCGTAACCGGAATGATGCGCAGAGAGGAACGAGTTCCAATTGGATATATACCGGCAGGAAGTACCAATGATTTTGCAGGTTCTTTAAAAATACCAAAAAGAATGGAAAAAGCAGCGGAAGTGGCAGTACAAGGTGTGCCATTTTCCTGTGATATAGGAAGTTTTAACGGAGATTATTTTGTGTACATAGCTGCCTTTGGCATTTTTACGGATGTTTCTTATGGAACAAGTCAGGAACTGAAAAATCGCATTGGTCATGCAGCATATATTTTAGAAGCTTTAAAACGCCTTCCGTCGATAAAATCTTATCATATGCGAGTAGAATATGAAGATAAAGTGATAGAGGACGATTTCATATATGGAATGGTAAGCAATTCTACCTCTGCCGGAGGATTTAAAAATATTACAGGAAAAGATGTCAAGCTGGATGATGGTGTATTTGAAGTAACCTTGATACGCATGCCGAAAAATCCGTTGGAATTAAATGAGATTATTACCTGTCTTACAAATATGAGACAAAGCACAGAATATATTTATTCCTTTAAGGCAGATAAGGTTAAGTTTATTTCAGAGGAAGAGATTCCATGGACATTAGATGGAGAATACGGCGGAAGTCATAAGGAAGTTGTTGTTGAAAACGAGGAGAAAGCAGTAGATATTATGGTAAAATCAGATGCAAAGTTTCTTCCAAGACAGCAAAAAGAGCAAGGTATTGGACAAATTGTCTAAATTTTAACAAACTTATGGATGAGATTTTGTAGTGTCACCTCTTTCTTTTTTTACGAAAATAGAGTAAACTATAAACATAAAGCGGAAAATCCGCAGAGTGGTTTCAAATAATAAAATCAATGGAGGAACAGAAAATGTTAGTATCAGCAGCAGAAATGTTAAAGAAAGCAAAAGCTGGCCATTATGCAGTAGGTCAGTTCAATATCAACAACTTGGAGTGGACAAAGTCTATCTTACTTACAGCACAGGAGTTAAACTCTCCGGTTATTTTAGGTGTATCTGAAGGTGCTGGAAAGTATATGACAGGATTCAAGACTGTTGCAGCAATGGTAAAGGCAATGGATGAAGAACTTGGAATTACAGTTCCGGTTGCATTACATTTAGATCATGGTACTTATGAAGGATGTTATAAATGTATCAAAGCAGGATTTACTTCTATTATGTTTGATGGTTCTCATTATCCAATCGAAGAGAACGTTGCTAAGACAAAAGAATTAGTAGCAGTTGCTCACGCTATGGGAATGTCTATCGAAGCAGAAGTTGGTTCTATCGGTGGAGAAGAAGACGGTGTTGTAGGTGCTGGTGAATGTGCAGATCCAGATGAATGTAAAGCAATTGCAGACCTTGGAGTAGATATGTTAGCTGCAGGTATTGGAAATATTCATGGTAAATATCCGGAAAACTGGGCAGGATTAAGCTTTGAGACATTAGATGCAGTTCAGCAGAAAACAGGAGCTATGCCATTAGTACTTCACGGTGGTACAGGAATCCCGGCAGATATGATTAAAAAAGCAATTGACTTAGGAGTATCTAAGATTAACGTTAATACAGAGTGCCAGTTAGCATTCCAGGAAGCAACTCGTGAATACATCGAAGCTGGAAAAGACGTAGAGGGAAAAGGATTTGATCCTCGTAAGTTATTAGCTCCAGGTGCAGAAGCTATTAAGGCAACTGTAAAAGAAAAAATGGAATTATTTGGTTCTGTAGGAAAAGCAGAATAATTGCTGCTTTTTAGGTAGGAAAATACTACTTTGGTAATTTAAACAAAAAAAGAACCCAAAATGAAGTGTTTTTGTCTGAATTGGGAAAAATAAAATTTTTCTAAAAATACTATTGATTTTTTCTAAAAAGTAGAGTATCTTAATAGCAGACATGAAACAAACGTGTAGAACAAGGGTGTTCCAATAGGATTGGAATGCCCTTTTTTAATAAGTTTACATAACACGAAATAATTACTTGTTATAATATAGGGATTGCGTTTGTATGTTTAAGAATGAGAGAGAGAAAGGATGTAGAGAAATGAGCGAATTGATTAACGTGGCAGAGATTTTCGGTGAATATGTATTCAACGATTCTGTAATGCAGGAACGTTTGCCGAAAAAGACTTACAAGAAATTAAAGGAAGTAATTGAAGAAGGAAAAGAACTAGACCTTGAAACAGCAGATGTGGTTGCACATGAGATGAAAGAATGGGCAATTGAAAAGGGTGCTACTCATTATACTCATTGGTTTCAGCCATTAACAGGCGTAACAGCAGAAAAGCATGACTCCTTTATTACAGCTCCAATGCCAAATGGAAAGGTATTGATGAGTTTCTCTGGAAAAGAGTTAATCAAGGGAGAGTCGGATGCTTCTTCTTTCCCATCCGGAGGATTAAGAGCAACTTTTGAAGCCAGAGGATATACAGCATGGGATTGTACTTCTCCGGCATTCGTAAGAAAAGATGCAGCAGGCGGAACACTTTGTATTCCAACCGCTTTCTGTTCTTATACAGGAGAAGCCCTTGACCAGAAAACACCTTTACTTCGTTCTATGGAAGCAATTAACGAGCAGTCCTTACGTTTATTAAGATTATTTGGAAATACAACATCTAAGAAAGTAACTCCATCTGTTGGAGCAGAACAGGAATACTTTATTGTAGACAGAGAAAAATACTTACAGAGAAAAGACTTAATCTTCACAGGCCGTACCTTGTTTGGTGCAATGCCTCCAAAGGGACAGGAAATGGATGACCATTACTTTGGAGCAATTCGTGAACGTATTGCAGCATACATGAAAGATGTCAATGAAGAATTATGGAAGCTTGGTGTAAGTGCTAAGACACAGCATAACGAAGTTGCACCGGCACAGCATGAATTAGCACCTATTTATGCAGAAGTAAACGTAGCAGTAGACCACAACCAGTTGGTAATGGAAACATTAAAGAAAGTAGCGGGACGTCACGGACTGCAGTGTTTACTTCATGAAAAACCATTTGCAGGAGTAAACGGTTCCGGTAAGCATGATAACTGGTCAATCATAACCGATGATGGAATTAACTTATTAGATCCGGGTAAAACACCACATGAGAATATTCAGTTCTTATTAGTATTAACCTGTATTTTAAAAGCGGTAGATAAACATGCTTCCTTACTTCGTGCATCTGCAGCAGATGTAGGAAATGACCACAGATTAGGAGCTAACGAAGCACCACCGGCAATCCTTTCTGTATACTTAGGAGAGCAGTTAGAAGATGTATTATCTCAGTTAATCAGTACCGGAGAAGCTACACATAGCTTAACTGGTAAGAAGTTAGAAACTGGTGTTAAGACATTACCAGACTTTATGAAAGATGCTACCGATAGAAATAGAACATCACCATTTGCATTTACCGGAAATAAGTTCGAGTTCCGTATGGTTGGTTCTAAGGATTCCGTTGCACAGCCAAATATCGTATTGAATACCATTGCGGCAGAGGCGTTTGCAGAAGCTTGTGAAGTACTTGAAAAAGCAGAAGATTTTGACTTAGCTGTACATGATTTGATTAAAGAATATGCAACAGAGCATCAGAGAATCGTATTTAACGGTGACGGATATTCAGATGAATGGGTTGCGGAAGCAGAAAGACGTGGATTGCCAAATATTAAATCTATGGTAGATGCAATTCCGGCATATATTGCAGAAGAAAGTGTTGCTGCATTTGAAAAATTCCATGTATTCACAAAGACCGAATTAGAGTCTCGTGTTGAAATCGAATATGAGACTTATGCAAAGACAATTAATATTGAAGCAAAAGCTATGATTGATATTACAGGAAAACAGATTATTCCGTCAGTTATCAAATATACAACAGAACTTGCAACATCCATAAATGCAGTAAAAGCGGCTTGTGATGCGGATGTAAGTACTCAGGTTGAATTGTTAAATGAAACATCTGATTTATTGACAGATGTAAAGACTGCTCTTGCAAAATTAGTAGACGTTACAGAAAAGGGCGGAGCTTTAGAAGAAGGAAGAGAACAGGCAGTATTCTATCGTGATGAAGTAAAGACTGCAATGGAAGCATTAAGAGCACCTGTTGATAAACTGGAAATGATTGTTGATAAGGAAATGTGGCCAATGCCATCTTATGGAGATTTAATCTTCGAAGTATAAAAAGAATAACGGTAACCTCCCTGAAAAGGGAGGATGCCAAGTAACATAAGTCACTTGGCATATTATGAAAAAGTTTATTCAAATAGTAATTTTTAATTACTGGGGATTATCATTTGCTATGATTTTATTATATGGATAAGAAATGAAGTTTCCGTGTTCACAAGGTGAAAGATTTTTGAATGTATCGTGAATAAATTGTGAACAAGAGAAAATGAAAATTTATGAACAAAGAGTCTGCTTGCCGGACTCTTTTGCGCCCGAGCGGTGTCGTTTACGACTATTTTCAACTCCGCAAGGTGCGTATCCTTAGCGGAGAGCTCGGAATTGTTTCCGAGCTCTCTTTCTGTGGGAACTACTTGCAATTTTAAAAGAAACATTATAAGATTAAAGAAAAGAGATGTGTTATGGGGGTAAGGCTATGAAAAATAATGTATTATTTATTAATCGTAACCAAATGGAAATACAGGAGTTTTTAAATGCAATGCAGGATTATGATTTTGAGATTGATACTGCAGACAGCGGTTTAGAGGCAGCCATATTATTGCGAAAAAAGAATTATAAGGTTGTAATTACGGGAATGAATCTTTCTACTTATGATGGAATGAAACTCCTTGCATATTTGAATGGATATTCTCCTTATACAGCATGTATTGTTTATACTACTACGATAAATTTGGCACAGTTGCGTGTATTGGTAAATGAGAGAGATATATTTCGCATTTTCTTAAAACCGGTGAATTATCGTGGAGACTTTTACCATGCAATTCAGGACGGATTTGCATACTATGATATGCGACAGGCTGAACAGGAGGAGCAGAAGGTTCTAGAGTTAAAGCAGAAATCCATAGAGAATATAGCAAAACAAGAATCCACAGCAACAGGAGAACGGGAATGGAAGCAGATGGGGCAATTTATGAGCAGGATATTGCCTTGGAGTGTTAAAAACTTTCAAATTCCACTCAATGAGGAAGAACAGAAAGTATTTCATACCTTTGAACAAAAAATCTTAGATTACTATTTAGGTGGAGATTACGCAGCTTGTGATAATATAGAAACAGTATGCAGACGTATTCAAGAGGAATTTGAAACAGATGGTGTCATGCAGCAGATTATCATTGATATAAATCAAAGACCGGTGAATCCAAAAACAGGCTTTTATGAGCAGCTTCACTTTATATTGTGGCTATTATTAACGCAGGTTGCAATAATATCCCCGGATTATGTCATTACCATTACAATGAATTTTGAGTTGCCATTTCGCCCTATTGTAGTCATAAAAGCAAAAGTGCCGGAGAAAAAAATAAAAGAATATCAAGAAAATTCTGTAATACGGAATGAAGTAAAGGTTGTTTCTTGTATTGTTGAAACATTCACAGAGCAGTGTAATGTTGAGGTAAGCACAGATGGGGTTTTGTGTCAATTACAATTGAGAACAGAAGAAAGAAAAAAAGCAAAATAATAAGAAACGTAGATAAAACCGCAGGAAAGAATGATGTACAAGTTCTTTCCTGCGGTTGTTTTAGTTTTGACCGGTATTGATAGGAGAATTATCTAATGAATCCTCCGGGTTACTACCGGTATTATCAATTCCTGTATTGTTATTTGGTGTTTGGGTTGTGTCTGTATTGTTTTTAGTATCGTTCTCTCCGGTATCATCAGGCTTCGTGTTAGATGTATCTAAAGCTGGAAGCTGTGGAATGACAGAAGCAGCGGTGTGTAAGGTACACTGATTTTGCGTATCAGTTAGTAGATATGGACCGTCTTCTGTATTTGGAGAGCCTCCGATAATGTATACACTGGTTTGACGATTTTCAGCAGGGCAGAATTCATTTGCCAACAGGCCGGAAGCCGTACAGATGGTTGCGCTGATATGGTGGTCGCACACTTCCGTAGGTTCTGTACCGGCAGCAAAGTATTCCGTTTCTACCATACTTCCTCTTGGGTCGCAATCGCAAAGACCTTCTACGGCAAGTTTACCTGACTTTTTACAAACAGTAGCGGTTACGATGCCATCTGGCTGTGTAAAGTCTTTGTATTCCAAACCTTCGTGAATACGGCTCATGACGTTTCGCCAAAGGTTTTTCGGAGCATTTGTCTGTCCGGATTTATTTTGTGGGCTGTTATCGTCATAGCCACACCATACAACACAAGTATAGTAAGGTGTATAACCGGCAAACAAAGCATCTCTGTTTTTCGTAGTAGTACCTGTTTTACCGGCAATTGCTTGTCCGGAAAAAGCAGCTCGAGAACCGGTTCCGACAGTAACAACATCCTTCATGGCATCTGTTAATAGGAATGCCGTTGTCTCTTTCAATACGGTATGTGTTTCTGCTGTATTATCAATTAATACGTTGCCATCATGGTCTAAAATACGTGTATAGAATCTTGGGCGTGTATAAGTACCACCGTCTGCAATGGTAGCATATGCAGCAGTTAATTCTAAGTTGGTTACACCGTTGGTAATACCACCAAGTGCCAGAGATTGCACAATATCTTTTTGGTCTAAGGTAGTAAATCCAAAGTTTTCCAAATAATCATATCCCACCTGCGGAGAAATATCAGTAAGGGTCTTTACGGTTACTACGTTGATAGATTTGGTAATAGCATAACGTAAAGTAGTAAAGCCGCGGTAGGAATTATCATAATTTCGTAAAGATGTACCATTAGAATAAGTAAATGGTGCATCGTCTTGTACAGTGGCAAGTGTCATGCCGGCGGTATCAAGTGCAGGCGCGTATGCCGCCAATATTTTAAAGGTAGAACCGGGTTGTCTGGCAGTATCCGTAGCTCGATTTAATGTACGGCTTCCGGTCTTATCACCACGTCCCCCGACAATTGCTTTTACCTCACCGGTAGACTGGTCAATGACAGTCATTGCAGTCTGTGGCTGCAGGGTAAAGATAACAGATTCCCAACCTTCTGGAATGGTATCACCATCTTCCAAAATCTCTGCCTTGTAGGCATCAATGGCAGCCTGTGCATCTTCCACAGAAGAAAAGTTAATATCATAATTAGAATCAGCATTCTGATAATAAGCCAGCATTGTCTGCTCACTGTAATTTTGCGTTGTTCCATCTGCTTTATTTACAGTTAAGCGGTAAGAAAAGGAATATTCAACGTCACCGGAATAATTATCCGGATTGTTTGCCTCTTCATCACATATTTCCTGCATAGCCATATTTTGTGTGGATTCAATGGTAAGTCCGCTGTTATAAATGGCTTTGTATGCCTGTGTGTCGGTGTAACCCTTTTTTTCTACTAGGTCCTGAACCACTTGGTCAATCAGAGCATCTATAAAGTAGGAATTTGGATTAGTATCTACATATTCGACATTTACCTGCTGAATACGGGAATAAACATCATCAGCAAGTGCCTCTTCATATTCTTTGTCTGAAATATAACCCTGTTCTTTCATGTTTTTAAGAACAAGTTTGCGCCGCTCTGCGTTTTTCTCCGGATGGCTCACCGGATTGTAAGCAGATGGGCTTTTGGTAATTCCGGCAATTACAGCAGATTCAGAAAGTGTAAGGTCTGAAACATCTTTTCCGAAGTAACGACGGGCAGCAGACTGTACACCTAAAGTATTTTGTCCAAGGTTAATGGAATTAAGATAGTTTTCCAGTACCCATTCTTTGGATTTTACTTTGGAAAGCTGTACTGCCAAGTACTGTTCCTGAATCTTACGTTCTACCTTTTCGGACCAAGACTCATTGGTCCAGCCCTCGAATACGTTATTCTTCAGTAACTGTTGCGTAATTGTACTTGCACCTTGGGAAAAATGTCCTGTGGTCAATCCGGTAAAACCGGCACGGATAATTCCCTTAATATCAATACCATTGTGTTCATAGAAACGTTCATCTTCGATAGCAACGAAAGCGTGTTGAAGATCCACAGGAATCTTATCCAGTGTAACATATACACGGTTAGAACCGGAAGCAACAAGAGTTGCGATTTCGTTTCCTTGGTCGTCTAATACCACAGAGAGGTATCCTGTCGGTGTTGGATCAATGTCGTTAATGTCGGGAGCATCGTCAATAATGCCCTTTAGAATGCCGACACCTGCACAGCCGCCGATTACAATCGCTGCTAAAAAGCAAACAAGTAATGCTTTACAGAATATTACGGTAAATTTCTTGCGTATCAAGGTTCCGGTGGACGTAATACGCTTGTCCTTCCGGGAAGCACCTTTTTTTCCATAATTCATAGTAAGCCTCCTTTATATATCCTCACCATTATAGCAAAAAAGACTTATGAAATAAAGCAAAAAATCCTTAAGATTCCTAGAAGAGAATTGCGTCAAAATAGATAATATGGTACACTAAAAAGCAAATAAAGGAAGAAATACGGAGAAATAGAGATGGAAAACAAGCCTTACAAGACCTTATACGAAGGCGGTGTAGGAGAAATTGTCGAAAAAAAATCACGGTTTATCGCAACCGTTGCAAAAATAGAGAATGAAGAAGAAGCATTAGCGTTTATTGCCAAGATGAAAAAGCAGTATTGGGATGCCAGACATAATTGTTATGCGTTTGTTGCAGGGAAAAATCAGGAACTGCAAAGGTGCAGTGATGACGGTGAACCGAATGGAACAGCAGGAAGACCCATGTTAGAAGTTTTGCTTCGGGAGGATATTCATAATATTGCTGTGGTAGTGACCCGATATTTTGGCGGAACACTTCTTGGAACCGGTGGATTGGTACGGGCTTATCAGAAATCGGTGCAGGAGGGATTAAAAAACAGTATTATTATAGAAAGAATGCAGGGACAGAGCTTAGAAATTCATACAGATTATAATGGAATTGGAAAAGTGCAGTACATTCTTGCACAAGAGGAAGTGCCTGTGATAGATACAGAATACACCGATAAAGTGGTGGTAAAGCTGATTGTACCAAGTGGGAAAAAAGAAAAATTGCAGGAAGCAGTGACGGAAGGAACCAACGGAACCGCTGTTTATCAGTGGGGAGAACAGGTTGAATTTGCAGCAATTGAGGGAAAAATAAAAATTTTTTAAAAAATTTGAAAAAAAGGCTTGCATTTCATAAATATCTCATGTATAATACATGATGTTGAAAAACATTGGCCCATCGCCAAACGGTAAGGCAACGGACTCTGACTCCGTCATTTCAAGGTTCGAATCCTTGTGGGCCAGCTAGAAACCATCACAGCGTGTGATGGTTTTTTTCATATCATAGGAAACAACGAAAGAAGGAACGAGGAGAAGTATGTATAGTTTTGAAAGCAGAATACGTTATAGTGAAGTTGATAAAGAGGGTAGAATTACTTTAAATTCTATTTTAGATTATTTTCAGGACTGCAGTTGTTTTCATTCTGATGACATTGGAGTTGGGATAAATTATTTAGTGGAACAGGGATTAGCATGGGTATTATCTTCTTGGCAGATTGAGATAAAAAGGTATCCTATGTATGGGGAAAAGGTTAAAATAAGTACATGGCCGTATGATTTTAAAGGATTTTTCGGATTTCGTAATTTCACAATGGAGACCCCTGAGGGAGAAATGCTTGCATATGCCAATTCTATTTGGACATTGCTGGACTTAAAAAAGGGGCGTCCTACAAGATTAACACCGAAACTTATGGAAGTCTATAAATTAGAGCCGCAGTTACCGATGAATTGTGAATCCAGAAAGATTCAACTGCCGGAGGGAATGGAGGCACAGGAAGCATTTCCGGTGCATAAGTATCACATTGATACCAATCAGCATGTGAATAATGGTCGTTATGTTGGAATGGCACAGGAATACTTAGAAGAGGGAAAACAAGTGTGGAAAATGCGTGCAGAATATAGAAAAGCAGCCATTTATGGAGATACCATATATCCTTATGTAAAAGAACAGGAAAAAGTAACCGTTGTAAATTTAGCAGATGGAGAGGGAAATCCATATGCAATCATAGAATTGGAGGTCAGTGAATGATCCGTTTAGGAGAAAAACAGAAATTAACAGTAGTAAAAAGAGTAGAATTTGGTGTTTATCTGGCAGAAGACGCAAGGGCAGAGGAAAGAGTTCTGCTTCCGGGAAAAAGAGTGCCGGAACAAATCAAAGAAGGGGACGAGATAGAAGTATTTATCTACAAAGACTCAAAAGACCGTATCATTGCTACTACGGCAGAACCAAAGTTAAAAATGGGAGAGTATACCCCACTTAAAGTAGTCTCCGTGCAAAAGATAGGTGCATTTTTAGACTGGGGATTGGAAAAAGATTTGTTTCTTCCATATAAAGAACAGACCGCTAAGGTGCATGAGGGGGATGAGGTATTAGTTCGTCTCTATATTGATAAGAGTAAACGTCTTTGTGCAAGTATGCGTGGAATGTATGAACTGCTTTCCATGGATTCTTCTTATGAAGCTGGTGAAACAGTTCATGGAAGAGTTTATGAGTTTAGTAATAACTTTGGTGCATTTGTGGCAGTAGATGATAAATACTCGGCATTGATTCCAAGACATGAAGACCACAGTCATCTTAGAATCGGAGAAGTGATAGAAGCCAAAATCGTAGAGGTGAAGCCGGATGGCAAATTAACCCTTACCATGCGGGATAAAGCATATATCCAGATGGAGGAGGATGCAAAACAGGTCTTGCAGTTGTTAGACCAGTATGCAGGTGTACTGCCATTTACCGATAAGGCATCTCCGGAAGTAATTATGCGGGAAACAAAAATGAGCAAAAATGCATTCAAACGTGCAGTAGGTCATTTATACAAGGAACGTAAGATAGAAATCAAAGAACATTGCATCAGAAAGAAATAGGAGGGAATATGACAGATAATAAGGGAGCAAATCGTGTATATTTAGTAATTGTAGCCTTATATGTTGCTGCAAGTTTATTGATTGCAAGGGTAATACCTTTTGAATTGCCAACATATGCAGGCATTATTGTGAGTCAGTTGCTTGTTGTGACACCGGCATTTTTGTATTGCCGTATGAGAAAAATATCCATAAAAGAGCTGATACCATACAAAAAAATCAGTTTTTCCACAGGTGTATTAGTAGTGGTTACTACTTATTTGATGTATCCGTTGATGATTGTACTAAATATGATAACACTCATGTTTACACAATCAGGAACAGCGTCTATGCAGTCTGAAATGTCACAGTTTCCACTGATAGTTTCTACCGTCTTGGTGGCATTAGTGCCGGCTTGTGTAGAAGAATTTGTATTCCGTGGAGTATTGCTTCAGACTTATCGCAGAAAAAGAGTATTTTCGGCAATCATATTAAGTGCCTTTTTATTCGGATGTATGCATATGAACGTAAATCAGTTTGCATATACATTTGTTATGGGAATTTATATGGCATTTTTGGTAGAGGGCACTGGAAGTATATTAAGTTCTATGCTGGCGCATTTTACTTTGAACTTTACAGGCGCGTTTTTAAGCTGGATAATGGAAAAAAGTGGTGCAATGAATACCACCGAGGAAGTGACGCAGGCAGGTAATTTCTTGGACTACGGAAGCGAAACGGTAATTTTATTACTGTTTGGTATTCTGATTTGGTTTATTATTGCAATTGGAACTACTGCAGGTGCTATTGCAATTTATCTTCAAATTTGCAAAATGAATGGTCGCAGAGAGTATATAAAAACGATTTTTCGGAAAAAATCAGAAGAAAAGCTTATTACCATTCCATTACTGTTGGCAGTAGCCATCACCATTGTAATTATGGTGCTGCTTTTTTAAAAGAAAAAAGGTACATTTGTATTTTCACAAATGTACCTTTCCTTCCATATTTAAATGGAAATGTCAATGTTTGCACCAAGGTTTGGGTTGACAGACTGCTCCATCATTTTAATCATGGAGTCACTCATAACCTCTACGGTGTCTAACTGTTTGCTAAGCATGAGAACACCAACATCATTTTGAAGCTGGGTTGTGCTTAAGGCAGTTGATAAAGAAGCAATATCCATTAGGAAACGCCCCCTTTCTTTTACATTTCTGTATTTACAGTATGGCATGAAAATGGAGGAAAAGCAATATAAAAGCAACAAAAATAAGTACTAAAAATAAGTACTAAAAGTAAATGATAAAAAGTAAGAAATAAGAATGGAAATAAATGACAGGAGGAAACATATGATTTATGATGTTATTATTTTAGGAAGTGGTCCGGCAGGACTGAGCGCAGCTATTTATGCACAGCGAGCACGATTGAATACGTTAGTAATCGAGGAAAAGCCGTTAAGCGGTGGACAGATTTTAGATACTTATGAAGTGGATAACTATCCGGGCTTGCAGGGAATCGGTGGATTTGAGCTGGGAATGAAGTTTCGGGAGCATGCAGACACATTAGGCGTCAGCTTTCATACAGCGCAGGTGCAAAAGGTTCAGACAGCAGGAAATTTAAAAGAGGTTGTAACTGATAAAGAAATATTCCAATCCAAGAGTGTAATTGTTGCAACGGGAGCAACCCACAGAAAACTGGGAGTGCCGGGAGAAGAAGAATTAGTAGGTGTGGGAGTTTCTTACTGTGCTACCTGTGATGGAGCTTTTTTCAAAGGAAAAACAGTAGCAGTTGTTGGCGGAGGCGATGTGGCGTTAGAGGATGCGTTGTTTTTGGCGAGAGGATGTGAACAGGTTTATCTGATTCATAGAAGAGATGAATTTCGCGGAGCGAAGATTTTACAGGAGCAGGTAGAAAAAACAGAAAACATTACCGTTTTGTGGAATAGCGAAGTAAAAGAGATTCAAGGGGAGAATAAGGTAGAAAAGATTATAGTACACAATAACATAGAAGAAACAGATACACAGTTAGAAGTGCAGGGTATCTTTGTTGCAGTTGGGATTCAGCCTAACAATGAGGCGGTAAAGGAAGTTGTTGCATTGGATGAACAAGGGTATGTGAAGGCGTTAGAGGATACAGTAACAAGTGAAGCTGGAATATTTGCAGCAGGCGATATTCGTACCAAACAGCTTCGGCAGGTAATTACAGCAGCAGCAGACGGAGCAAATGCAGTTACTTCCATAGAAAAATATTTGTTGACCATGTAGTAACAATTTGTAATAACTTTGTAAAAAATAAGTTGACATAACCATGCCCCTTTGTTATAATGGGATTTGTAATAAATTTGTAATAAATGTATGATTATTTTGGAGGGTAACATGAATAGGAACAGAATCAGAACAGCAGCGTGTTGTTTGACCGCTACCGTAGTATTATCAAGTAGTTCTCTTGCTGTTAATGCAGCACCGGCAGCAGGTGCAGGAAATTTAGTTTCTACTGCATTAGCATCAGAAACATCAAGTGATAGTACAAGTGCTTCAGCAAATGCAGGCATTTCACAGGCACTGGCACAGTCCTTGAATCAGAAGACAAGCGTTGACACAGCGATTCAGGTAGTTCAGAATGAGACACCTGTTGTAAAATCTGAATATGATGATATTGCAGTTGCACAGGTTGATAATTATGTAAATGTTCGTTCTACTCCAAGTGAAGATGGCGAGGTAGTAGGCAAGTTATATAATAATTCTGCAGCAACCGTTTTAGCAACCGAAGGTGACTGGTATCAGATTCATTCCGGTAATGTAGAAGGATACATTAAGGCAGAATTTCTTGTTGTAGGTAATGCAGATTTAGCAAAGTCCGTAGGAACAAGAGTGGCAAAGGTAAATACTCAGACATTGAATGTTCGATTAGAAGCTAGTACAGAAGCAGGAATTTTAGGACAGGTACCAGACGGGGAAGAGCTTACTGTTGTTGATGAAATTGATGGATGGACAAAGGTTTCTATTGAAGAAGGAGACGGTTGGGTAGCAAATGAATTTGTAGAGACAAGCACCCATTATACAACAGCAGAATCTAAGGAAGAAGAAGAAGCAAGACTGAAAAAAGAAGAAGAAGAGAGAAAGGCAGCAGAAGAAGCAGCAAGAAAAGCTTCTGAAAAGGCTTCTAAGAAGTCAAACAGCGGTTCCTCTGATTCTGGAAGCGGTCGCAGCTATAATCCGCCAAGCGGTGGAAATGGACAGGCAGTTGCAAATTATGCATGCCAGTTTGTTGGTAATCCATATGTGTATGGTGGTACAAGCTTAACAAATGGAGCAGATTGTTCTGGATTTGTTATGAGTGTATATGCACAGTTTGGTATTAGTTTACCGCACTCTTCCAGTGGAATGAGAAGTGTTGGATATGAAGTAAGTCAGGATGCTATGCAGCCGGGTGATATCGTATGTTATAGTGGACATGTAGGTATCTATGTTGGCGGTGATACAATTGTAAATGCAAGTACAGAAGCAACCGGTATCAAGTATACCAATGCTCATTATAGAGGCATTATCACTGTTAGAAGAATTTTCTAAGAATTGAATAAGCGTGAATAGAATTAGCAAAGATGTTCTTTTTTATGGATGTTCCATAGAAAAGAACATCTTTTGCTCTATATATACAAATAGTGCTGGAAGTTGGAAGAAAATGTAAATATATTATCAGAATTGTTACACAGTTTATACATTTGCAAGAAAAAAGTCTTTTGCTCACATTTGCAAAAAAGAGAAAAAATTACTTGACGGATGAAAAATGCACAAAGCAATTTTGAGTTGTCAAGAAATGTGGAAAAAAGTATAAAAAAGTGGAAAAAGTTATCCACATAAAAAAGGGCGAAAAAATCAAAAAAAGTAAGTTATACACCAAGTTATACACATTATCCACATTGAAAAAGGAAAAAAAAGTGGTTTACATAGTAAAAAAAGGAACATTCGTTTTGTGAAGTTATGATAAAGTTGATAAAAAAAGAAAAAAAGCAGAAAAATAGTTGACATTTAAAAAAACAAAAAAAATAAGTATATGTCCGAAAATGTCAGTCTATTATAAACAATTATCTGTAAAAGCCATAGTTGAAAAAAATTCCGCTATTTGGTATACTTCTAAAGTGAATTTATGTACGGATAATAAAATCGAGAAAAGAATAGGTGTTATATGATAAAGAAAATTGAGATTCTTGGTATGAATCTGGACAACTATACCGTGCGAGAAGCTATGCTTCAAGTAGAGGTGTTTCTGACCAATGATACAATGAATACAATTGAAAATATTTCTATGGAGATGCTGGTGAAGGCTCAAAACGATGAAGTGCTTAAGGAATGTATTGAACAATTAGATTTAGCAATTATCAGTGAAAAAGAAATATTGAAGGCGGCAGGTGTTATGTCTGCGCAGCGGATGCGTGAAACAGCAGAAAACGAATTTGCCCAAGAATTTATGAAGCGTATTGTGCGGAATAATAAAACTGTGTATTTGTTAGGAGATACCAGTGAACAAATTGAAAAATTGCAGGAATTTTTAACAGAAAAATATCCAAAACTAAAGGTGAGTGGCTCGTATGCACTTGAAGAATGTACCGGTGATTTTGACAATATTATCAATGAGATTAATATTGCAGAGACAGATGTAATTTTCTCTGTATTGCCAACGCCCCAGCAGGAGTATTTTCTGAAAGAGAATGTAGGAAAATTCAATGCGAAGATTTGGTATGGACTTGGGGTGAATTATGCCCGCAAGCGAGGGGTATCAGAAGTGGCGGAATTTGCAAAGAAACTAGTACACAAGGGAATGCTTCATAGCATGCTGTCACGATATAATAAGGATGAATGAGGAATTTGAAATGGACAGTATTAGAAGCAACCCAAAAAGTCTGATAGAAGCATATCTTAAGATTATTATTGGAACCGGAATCATGGGAGTGGCGATTAAGTGTATTTATGACCCTATTAGTCTGGTTACTGGAGGATTTACCGGAGCAGCCATTGTTTTAAAGAATTTAACGGCAGGAATTATTCAAGGTGGTATTCCATTGTGGTTTAGTAACCTTATACTAAATATCCCGATTTTCCTGATTGGCTGGTGGGTGAAAGGGAAAAAATATGTAGGAAGAACAGCAGTTGCCACAGGATTGTTGTCTGCATGGCTTTACATTATTCCGGAAATGGATTTGGTAAACGGTGATTATATCTTAGCATCTATTTTTGGTGGAGTAATTACCGGTATCGGTTTAGGAATTATTTTTATGGCAAATGCAACAACCGGTGGAACAGATATGGTGGCAGCGTTGATACAGGTAAAATTAAAGCACTATTCCATTGCTCAGATTTTGCAGATATTAGATGCGATGATTGTGTTGATAGGATTTTATGTCTTTGGATTACAACCTACCCTGTATGCAATTGTTGCAATTTTTATTGTATCAAAGGTAACGGATACCATGTTAGAGGGTATGAAGTTTTCTAAGGCGGCTTATATCATTACAGATAAGTATGAAGAGATAGCACAGACCATTATGACGGAGTTAGACCGTGGTGTAACAGGACTGAGAGCAAAAGGAATGTATTCCGGAGAGGATAAGTGTATGTTATATTGTGTGGTGTCTAAGAAGGAAATCGTGTCTTTGAAAGAATTGGTTACGAAAATTGACCGTAATGCCTTTGTAATTGTAGGGGATGTACGAGAGGTTTTAGGAGAAGGATTCATAGAATATAAGGGGAATTAGAGCTTTTTGTGAACTATGTATAGGATAAAAATACCTATTTTTCAAAAAAAAGTTGAGGAAGTGCATAAAAAATATGTATTTCCTCTTTCTTTTTTTGTGCTTTTGCATTAAAATACAAATTAGAGTATTTTGTTTTCCTCAGGGATGAAAAAGAAAATTTGTGAAAGTTGCATATGAAAATATGCACAATAATAGGGGAACAGACAAAAGAAGTGTAAGGAAAAGAAAAGGAGTGAAGCAAATGATTTCAAGTCAGATACTTCAGAATACCATTGACGGATTAAAGGGAATCACTCGAATGGATTTATGCATTATTGATACGGAAGGAAAGGTGTTAGCAACCACATTCCCGGATGGGGAAAATTATGTGACAGCAGCTATGGCATTTGTAGAATCACCGGCAGATAGTCAGGTAGTGCAGGGCTGTCAGTTTTTCAAAGTGTTTGATGAGCACCAGTTAGAGTATGTATTGCTTGCCAATGGAGATAGTGAAGATGTATATATGGTAGGAAAAATTGCAAGCTTTCAGATTCAGAATCTTTTAGTTGCTTATAAAGAGCGTTTCGATAAGGACAATTTTGTAAAGAACTTGTTGTTGGACAACTTGTTATTGGTAGATATTTACAATCGTGCCAAAAAGCTTCATATTGACACTGAGGCAAGAAGAGTGGTATTTATAGTAGAGACAGACCGTGAAAAAGATGGAAATGAACTGGAAAAGGTAAGAAGTCTTTTTGGTGGTAAGTCTAAGGATTTCATTACTGCTGTTGATGAAAAGAACATTATTGTAGTAAAAGAAGTTTTAGAAAACGAAGGATATAATGAGTTGAATAAAACTGCCGAGGTTATATTAAATCTGTTCCGTACGAATGAGGAGCATGAGGTTCATATTGCCTATGGTACTATTGTAAATGAAATTAAAGAAGTGTCTCGTTCTTATAAAGAAGCTCGCATGGCATTAGATGTGGGTAAGATTTTCTTTGAAGAACGTCATGTGATTGCATATTCCACATTAGGTATTGGACGTTTAATTTATCAGTTGCCAATTCCTCTTTGTAAGATGTTCATTAAGGAAATTTTTGATGGAAGATCTCCGGATGAATTTGATGAAGAAACCTTGACTACAATTAATAAATTTTTCGAAAACAGTTTAAATGTTTCAGAGACATCCAGACAATTGTATATTCATCGAAATACACTGGTATATCGATTGGATAAACTGCAAAAAAGTACCGGATTGGATTTGAGAGTATTTGAAGATGCCATTACATTTAAGATTGCGTTGATGGTAGTAAAATACATGAAGTATATGGAGTCATTGGATTATTAATTGTAAAGTATTTTTAGGAGGCTTACATGATAACACTGGAAAATGTCAGTAAGGCATATTCTGCAGGAATCCCTGCGTTGAATGATGTCAGTTTGCATATAGAACAGGGCGAATTTGTTTTCGTGGTGGGAGACAGTGGCTCTGGAAAATCGACTTTAATAAAACTATTGTTAAAAGAGTTAGAACCCACAGAAGGAAGTATTGTGATTAACAATCAGGAGCTTAGAAAAATCCGTCACAGAGATATTCCAAAGTTTCGGAGAAATGTTGGCGTGGTGTTTCAGGATTTCCGTTTGTTAAAAGACAGAAATGTTTATGAAAATGTGGCATTTGCACAAAGAGTCATTGGTACACCAACCAAGGTAATGAAGCGAAAAGTACCGGCAATGCTTTCTATGGTTGGGCTAGCAGCTAAATATAAGTCATTTCCAAAACAGATTTCAGGTGGAGAGCAGCAGCGTGTGGCAATTGCAAGAGCACTGGTAAATGAACCAAAGATTTTACTGGCAGACGAACCAACCGGTAATCTGGATACACGAAATGCATGGGAAATTATGAAGCTTTTAGAGGAAATCAATCAGCGTGGTACAACTGTTTTAGTGGTTACACATAATTTAGACATTGTAAAAGCCATGAAAAAGAGAGTAATTACAATGAAGAAAGGCGTCGTCGTCAGCGATGAACGAATGGGTGACGAGGATGAGATTTAGTACATTTGCATATACTTTAAAACAGGGTATCAAAAATATATGGAGAAACAAAATGTTTTCTCTGGCATCTATTGCTACGATGTCTGCATGTATCTTTTTATTTGGATTATTCTATTCGATTGTTGTGAATTTCCAAAGTGTTGTAAAAGAGGCAGAATCCGGTGTGGCAGTTACGGTATTTTTTAATGAAGGAATTGACCAGACACAGATTGATACCATTGGAAATGAAATTGATAAGCGTGTAGAGGTGTCTAAGAAGAAGTTTGTCAGTGCAGAGGAAGCATGGGAAGGATTTCAGAAGGAGTATTTTGAGGGAAATGAAGACATGGCACAGGGATTTGTCAATGACAACCCTTTGGCAAATTCAGCACATTATGAAATTTATATGAATGACATATCTATGCAGCAGTCATTAGTTACCTACTTAGAATCTTTGGATGGAGTACGAGAGGTAAAGAGCTCTGATGTGGCTGCCAATACACTATCTGATTTTAATCGTTTGTTGGGATATATTTCAGCGGGAATCATATTGATTTTGTTATGTGTAGCCGTATTCCTAATTAGTAACACGGTTACCGTAGGCATTGCCGTGCGTCGGGAAGAAATTGCAATTATGAAGCTGATAGGTGCGACGGATTATTTTGTAAGGTCCCCATTTATTGTAGAAGGAATTTTAATAGGATTAATCGGTTCTGCATTGCCGCTGGGAGTTTTATATGTGATGTATCGAAATATTATTGTATACATTGGAGAAAAATTCCACTGGCTTAGCAAGATAATGAACTTCCTGCCGGTAGATACGGTATTTTCTACATTGGTGCCGGTTGGATTGCTTTTGGGTGTAGGTATCGGATTTTTAGGAAGCCGTTTTACAATAAGAAAACATCTGAAGGTGTAAGAAGGAAAGAGGCTCGGCGGTGGATAACTGCCGAGTTGTTTTTTATATCATAGGAAATACCGTGTTATGTTAAAGCGTGAAAGTGCATGAATTTCCTATGATATAAAAATGCTCCGTAAAAGATGCGCAGCTTGCGGAGCTGAAAGTAGTCGTAAACAACACCGCTTGGGCGCACAAGTAGCGAAGAAAATGGAGTGCTTATGAAAAAAAGAAAGAAAAAATGGACACATATAACTCTGTTGGCAATGGGCATGGCAGCTTTGATGGCTTTTTCAGGGATTGGAAATGTTACGGCAAAAGGATTGTCGGAGGCACAGAAAGAAAAAGAGCAATTAGAAGAGGAATTAAAAGAAGCGCAAGAGATGATTGATAATTTAAATGATTCTAAGGAGGATATGGAAGCAGCAGTAGAAGAGTTAGATACCAAGCTTCAAAGTATCTCAAAACAGATATCAGATTTAGAGAATCAGTTGACAGAGAAACAGGCATCTGTGGATGAAACACAGGCAGAACTTGCAGTAGCAGAAGAAGACCGACAGAAACAGTATGAGGATATGAAATTGCGCATACAGTTTATGTATGAGAATCAAAATACATCTGCATTGGAAAAGCTTTTGACAGCGGGAAGTATTGCAGAATTTTTAAATAGTGCAGAATATATTGCTCAGATTTCACAATATGATCGCAATATGCTGGTAAAATACGAAGAGACAGTGGATAACATTGCCAAAATGGAAGAGACGCTGAAGAATGAAATTAGCGAACTAAAAGCCATGAAGCAGAAAGTGGAAGAAGAACAGAAGGCAGTAGCGGCGTTGGTGCAGGAAAAGGAAGAAAAGCTTGCAGAAACAGAAGGTCAGATTGTAGATGCGCAAAAAGTAGCAGAAGCATATGAAGCGGAAATTGATGCGCAAAATGAGATTATAGCCCAGATTCAGCAGGCAGAGGCAGAACGTATTCGTCAGGAAGAGGAAAGACGGAAAAAGGAAGAAGAGGAAAAGAAGAAGAACGAAAATAAAGATAATAATGCCAAAGACGATACCGGAGATAACACGGAAGATAACGGTGGAGATAACGGTGGTGGGAATTCAGAGCAACCGAGTGTATCTGCCTTTACATGGCCTTGCCCATCCTCTAAAAGAATTACCAGTGACTATGGTCCAAGAAAATCGCCAACGGCAGGAGCGTCCAGTTATCATAAGGGAATTGATATAGGAGCAGCCCATGGAGCGGATATTGTTGCAGCAGCGGATGGAACAGTGGTATTTGCCGGATATTCCAACTCTGCCGGAAATTATGTTACGGTCAATCATGGAGGTGGCTTGTACACTGTCTATATGCATTGCTCTTCTTTGAGTGTATCTAAGGGACAGTCTGTTTCCAGAGGTCAGGTAATTGCAAAGGTAGGAAGTACAGGAATTTCTACAGGAAATCATTTACATTTTGGTGTAAGCTTGAATGGAAGCTATGTGAATCCGTGGAATTATTTATAAAAAGTCAGAAAGGGAAAGAGGAGACGTATGGACACACAAAATTTTCAACCAGAATCAGATAAGTCACAGTTTCGTAAGGGAATTGCTGTCGGAATTTTAACGACACTTGTGTTAGTGGTTATTGCGGCAGGTGTGCTGAGAGTAGCAGGAAAGAAACATATATTACCGGAAAAAGGAAGTATTACCAACAATACAGAAAGCACGGAGGAAAGTACACAGGATGTAATATCCAGTGATTCAGTGCAGGAAAAAGCCGGTGAGCTTGCAGATATTTTAGACCAGTATTATTATGAAGATATTGATGAAAATGCGCTGGTAGAGGGAATGTATGCCGGCATGGTAGGAGGAATCGGAGATCCTTATACCTGCTATTATACCGCAGAGGAATATCAGTCATTGAATGAGACTACAAGTGGTTCTTATTATGGAATCGGTGCAGTTTTAACACAGAATATAGAAACAAAGACAGTAACCATCCTTCATGTATATCCGGGAACACCGGCAGAAGAGGCCGGAGTAAAGGACGGAGATGTTATTGTAAAAGTAGGTGACGTAGAGGGAAACAGCATGGAACTGGCTGAGCTGGTAAAGCATATTAAGGGCGAAGAAGGAACTACCGTACATCTGCAATTAATGCGGGAAGGCAGTGACGATTATGTGGAATTGGATGTAGAACGTAGACAGATTGATATTCCAACGGTGCAGTACCAGATGTTACAGGGAAATGTGGGATTCATACAGCTATCTGAGTTTTCCGATAATACACCTGAACAGTTTGATGCAGCAATTAAGGATTTGCAAAGTCAGGGCATGGTATCTATGATTGTAGATTTGCGTGATAATCCGGGAGGAGTATTGCAGTCCGTATGCACGATGTTGGATGAGATTTTACCAAAGGGAACATTGGTATATACTGAGGATAAATATGGAAATCGAACGGATTATGATTCGGATGAGTCTTGTCTTGACATTCCTATGGCAGTTTTGATTAATGGAAATAGTGCCAGTGCATCAGAGATTTTTGCAGGGGCAATTAAGGATTATGAGTATGGAACACTCATAGGAACTACATCCTTTGGAAAAGGAATTGTACAGAGTGTGATTCCGCTGGATGATGGAAGCGCAATTAAGGTTACAATGGCAAAATACTTTACACCAAAGGGAAATTATATCCATGGAAAGGGAATTGAGCCGGATATTGAATTGGAATATGAATATCAGGGAGATGCTTCCGCAACTTACGATCCAATGCAGGATAATCAGGTATTAAAGGCAATTGAAGTATTAACAAAGTAATAAGAAGTAGTAAAAATATTAAAAAACATCAATGTGTAATTAAAAAATATCAATTGACTTTTCTGGAATACAGTGTTATATTTTTTGTCAAACAGAAAGTCAAATGCAATGAACAGGCATACGAACCTTAAGATTTTTCTTACAGAGAGCTGTCGGATGGTGTAAGACAGTAGAGAGCTTTTGGCGACATCCCCTGCAAGCAGTACGCTGAAACGGTAAGTGACAGATAAAAAACATCAATCGAGCTACTGGATTAAGCTTCACCGGAATCCCACCGTTATATGGGAGCCTATTGAAAATCACATGGTGTTGGAGATAGGACAGAGAGGTCAGAAAACTGGCAAGCAAAGTGGTAACGCGGAAGAAATAATCGAGCTTTCGTCTTTGGTAATGATACTGGAGACGAGAGCTTTTTTAATTTATGCGGGTAGCGATGAAAATGCTGTGCTTGCACAAGCTTCATTGCGATTTCCGATAAAGTGCTATCCGAGCAGAGATGCATACTTTGCTATATATGTCTGATAAATGCAAAAGATTTTCTGAAAAACAAAAGGAGTGACTATTATGAATGGTTTAGTAATTATTTTAATCGGAGTAATTGCCTTAGGCGCAGGTTACATATTGTACGGACGCTGGCTGGCAAACAAATGGGGAATTGACCCAAAGGCAGAGACTCCGGCAGTGAAGTTCGAAGACGGAGAGGATTATGTACCATCCTCTAAGTTTACGGTGTTTTCACATCAGTTTTCCTCCATCGCTGGTGCAGGACCTGTTACCGGTCCAATTCTTGCATCTGTATTTGGATGGGTACCGGTTTTGTTATGGTTGATTATCGGTGGTTTATTCTTCGGAGCTGTACAGGATTTTGGTGCTTTATATGCATCTGTAAAGAACGAAGGAAAATCTATGGGAATGTTAATTGAAAAATATATCGGAAAGACAGGAAGGAAATTATTCATGTTATTCTGTTGGCTCTTTACTTTATTGGTAATTGCAGCATTTACTGATATGGTAGCAGGAACATTTGATACAGCAACAGTAAAAGGTGTTTCAAAATTTGCAAATGGTGCAGCAGCATCTGTTTCGATGTTATTTATTTTAGTTGCAGTTATCATGGGACTGATTTTGAAAAAAGTTACCAATATGAATGAAATCGTAAAAGGTGTACTTGCAATTGTTCTCATTGTTGCAATGTTTGCTGTTGGTATGAAACTTCCTATTTACGCAGACAAAACAGTATGGATTTATATTATTATGGCATATTTGTTCTTGGCATCTGTACTTCCAATGTGGTTACTGATGCAGCCAAGAGATTATATGACAACTTATATGTTGCTTGGTATGATTATTGGTGCAGTAGTTGGTGTATTAGTGGCACATCCGGATATGAACTTAAATGCATTTAACGGATTTACAATTATTGATGATAAAACAGGAGTAAAGTCCTATTTGTTCCCAACCTTATTTGTAACCATTGCTTGTGGTGCTGTTTCCGGTTTCCACAGCTTAGTATCCTCAGGAACATCTTCTAAAACAATTCGAAATGAAAAGGATATGCCAATGGTTGGATATGGAGCAATGGTTGTAGAATCCTTACTTGGAATCCTTACTTTGGTAGTTGTTGGAGCTGTTGCAGTAAACGGAACAACACCAGATGGAACACCATTTGCTATTTTCTCAGCAGGTGTTGCAGGATTCTTAGAAAAACTTGGTCTTCCGGTAGAAGTTGCAACTGTATTTATGACAATGTGTGTATCTGCACTTGCATTAACTTCATTGGATTCCGTTGCAAGAATTGGTAGAATGTCTTTCCAGGAATTATTTTATGAAGATACTACTGATCCGGCAAAAATGGGAGCTGTTCGTAAAGTATTAACCAATAAATATTTTGCAACTGTTATTACATTGTTCTTTGGATGGGTATTATGCCTTGGCGGATATAGCAATGTATGGCCATTATTCGGTTCTGCAAATCAGTTACTTGCGGCATTGGTATTGATTGCATTAGCAGTATTCTTAAAAACAACAGGACGTACCGGATGGACTTTGTATATCCCAATGTTTGCAATGCTTGCAGTTACATTCACAGCATTGGTTCAGAAAACTATTGCATTAGTTCAGAACGTAGTAAACGGCAATGCAACTTTCTTAGTAGATGGTTTACAGTTAATTATAGCAGTATTACTGATGGTACTTGGTGTATTAGTTGCTGCAAGCTGTTTCCAGAAATTATTTAAGAAAAAAGAAGAACAAGCTGCATAATTGAAAAGTTACATAGAAAAAAGAAGTGTTTTCAAAATTTGGAAATGCTTCTTTTTTTCTATATAAAAATGGAAAAAATTGTGCTATAATGTGGAATGGTAATGAGCGATGAAAAATCTAAGGATGACAATTGGACTGTTTACAGGCAAAATTGCCGGACTGGATTTTTATTTGGCAAATGCCGTATATACATAGTAAGGAGAAAAAAATGAAAGAAAAAACAGAAACAGAACGAAAAGTAAGACAATTTGGCAGCAAGGAAGCGCAGAATAGTAAAGTAAACCGTTTTTTGACCATAGGAATGATGGTATTCTATCTGATAGTATTAGCAAATGTATTTATTGCATTTCGATCAGGAGTACGCTCTGCCGGATATACCGGAATGATGGCGGTCTTAGTGACAATATTAAGCATTATAAACTGGGTAGTATATATGAAAAAACCATCCAGTAAAATATTAAAAAACGTAGCAATAATAGGTCTGTGTATTGTAGACTTTTTAATTACCTATGCATTCGAGAGTCAGTATTTAAAATACATGGTATTGATTCCGTTTATCGGTGTAATACTGTATTATCAGGAAAAAGTAATGATAAAGTATACCATTGCTATGTGTGTGATTAATACCTTTAGTACGGTAAATTATATCATGCAGAATGACCTTACAGATGTGGAAATAATAGAAAATATCATGTGTCTGCTTACTGTTGTAATTTTCATGGGAATCGCTACTTATACAACCTTCATCGGACACAGATTTAACCATGATACCCTTTACAATCTGCGAGACGAACGGGCGGCACAGGATAAAATGATGGAAAATGTTTTGAATACTGCCGATAGAGTTAGAACAGAGGCATTAAAGGCAAGTGAAGTAGTGGATAGCTTAGATAGTTCTACGGATATTGTAAATACAGCCGTTTTAGAAATTTCTCAAAGTACATTAAATACGGCAGAAAATATTCAGGAACAGACCATTATGACACAGGCAATTCAGAATGCCATTGATAAGACCATAGAATGTTCTGACCGCATGGTAGCAGTGGCAGCAGCCTCTAGCAAAGCAGTGGCAGAGAATTTAGAGGTTATGAAAAATATCAGACAGCAGTCAAAGAACATTGCAGACACCAATAAAAATGTTGCAGACACAATGGCGAGATTACAGGAAAAGACAGAGCAGGTACGAAATATTGCAGATGTTATTTTCAATATTTCCAGTCAGACCAACTTGTTAGCTTTAAATGCATCTATTGAAAGTGCCCGTGCAGGAGAAGCAGGAAAAGGATTTGCAGTGGTTGCAGATCAGATTCGAAATCTTGCAGAGGAGACAAGAAAAGAAACAGAAAATATTGCGAATATATTAGAAGAATTGAATACCAATGCTTCAGAGGCAAAAGCGGCAGTAGATAGTTCTGCAACAGCTACGGATTATCAGGATCAGTTGATAGAAGCTGCCTCCGCAGGATTTGAAGATATTAACAGCAATTCTGATAAGTTGACAGCAGATATTGAGGAAGTAGAAAAAATGTTAGCGGATTTATCCACTTCCAATGGAAATATTGTCAATAGTGTTACACAGTTATCAGCAACAACAGAAGAAGTAACAGCAAGCTCACAGCAGGCACAGGAAATTAGTGGACAGAATAAGGAAGATGCGGACAAGGCAAAGAACGCATTAGACAATGTAATCGAGATATCCCATGAGTTAGACCGATATATGAATAATCATTGACAAACCTTATAAAATGAGCTACGATAACGAAGAACAATTATATATAAAACGCAGAGGGACCGAATATTGGTTGAGAAGGTTAAAACCTGACTCTTAGAACCTGTCAGTTAATACTGTCGTAGGGAGCGGATGAAAAAGAAGAAACGTAGAGACTTTACCGTGAACCACAGCGGTAAAGTCTTTTTTTTGCAAGTAGCGAAGAAAATCGAGTATTTCCAATGATATAAAAACGCTCCTCCTCAAATCGAAAAGGAGAATAGAATATGAGTACATATGCAACACAGATGGATGCAGCCCGCAAAGGAATTGTCACAGAAGAATTAAAGAAAGTAGCCCAAAAAGAACGTATGACCGTAGAGGAATTAATGCCTTTGGTAGCCACTGGAAAAGTAGTTATCTGTGCCAATAAGAATCATAAATGCATAGACCCGGAAGGGGTTGGCTCTATGTTAAAGACTAAAATCAATGTAAATCTTGGGATTTCCAAGGATTGTAAGGACTATGATGTAGAAATGGAAAAGGTAATGGCAGCAGTCAATATGGGAGCACATGCCATTATGGATTTATCTTCTCATGGAAATACCATTCCATTCCGTAGAAAATTAACCGCAGAATGTCCGGCAATGATTGGAACTGTTCCGGTTTATGATTCTGTTATTCATTATCAGAGGGATTTAGCAACCTTAACAGCAAAAGATTTTATTGATGTGGTACGTCTTCATGCAGAGGATGGAGTAGACTTCGTAACGCTTCACTGTGGAATTACCAGAAAGACCATTGAACAGATTCGGCAGCATAAACGAAAAATGAATATTGTATCTCGTGGAGGTTCTTTAGTATTTGCGTGGATGTGTATGACAGGAGAAGAGAATCCATTTTATGAATACTATGATGAAATCTTGGAAATTTGTAGAGAACATGACGTTACCATTTCCTTAGGAGATGCTTGTCGACCGGGATGCTTGGCAGATGCGTCGGATGTATGTCAGATAGAAGAATTGGTACGTTTAGGAGAACTAACAAAACGTGCTTGGGACAAAGATGTACAGGTTATGGTAGAGGGGCCGGGACATATGCCAATGGATCAGATTGCGGCAAATATGAAAATACAGCAGACCATTTGTATGGGAGCACCATTCTATGTATTAGGACCATTAGTAACAGATATTGCACCGGGATATGACCATATTACTTCTGCGATTGGTGGAGCAATTGCAGCTCAAAATGGAGCAGCATTCCTTTGCTATGTAACTCCGGCAGAGCATTTAGCACTTCCGAATGTAGAAGATGTAAAACAAGGAATCATTGCATCTAAGATTGCAGCTCATGCGGCGGATATTGCAAAAGGTGTTCGTGGAGCAAGAGAAATTGACGACAAAATGGCAGAGGCCCGCCGTGCATTAGACTGGGATGCTCAGTGGGAATGTGCCATAGACCCGGAAACAGCAAAAAGGATTCGTGATGATAGAAAGCCGGAACATGAAGACACCTGCTCTATGTGCGGAAAGTTCTGCGCAGTTCGCAGTATGAACAAAGCATTAGCAGGAGAATATATTGATATATTATAGGCATGGGAAATGGTGGGAATAATGATTGCATTGGGATTGGTGCATAGGATGAGAGGAAAAGAATAATGAAACGTTGGTTATGCTTAATAGCAGATTTTTCCTACGGTGAGGAAAAAATAGAAGCGGCATTAAAAGCAGGAGTAGATTATATTCAGTTGCGGGAAAAGAATATTTCTTCCGCAGAATATCTGAAACGGGCGAAAATCATACGAAAAATGACAGAAAAGTATCCTGCAAAGTTTATCGTAAATGACCGCTTAGACATTGCTGTGTTAAGTAATGCAGATGGAGTCCATTTAGGGCAGTCTGATATTCCGGTTATAGATGCCAGACGTATATTAGGGAGCAATAAAGTCATTGGGGCAACGGCAAAGACGGTGGAACAGGCGATACAGGCAGAGCAGGCAGGAGCAGACTACTTAGGAAGCGGTGCATGGTTTTTTACTTCCACAAAAAAAGATGCCGTTCCTATTGCAGAAGACACCTATGGGGATATTTTAAAAGCAGTTACCATTCCAAATGTAGCAGTAGGAGGAATCACAGCAGAAAACTGTGAAAAGCCATTAAGCTGTGGAGCTAACGGACTTGCTATTTCTGCGGGAATCTTAGGTGTAGAAGATGTAGCAGCAGAAGTAAAAAAGTTGCAAAAGATATTGGCGGTAAGATAGGAGGAATCATCCATGAAAACAGTGCTTACCATAGCAGGAAGTGATTGCAGCGGTGGAGCAGGGATTCAGGCAGACTTAAAGACAATTACCGTGCATGGAATGTATGGGGAAAGTGTTATCACGGCACTTACAGCACAGAATACCATGGGTGTATCTGATGTAATGCCAGTATCCCCCAATTTTTTAGCAGAACAGTTAGAAAGTGTATTTTCTGATATTGTACCAGATGCAGTAAAGGTGGGAATGATATCTAATGCAGTGCAGGTAGAAGTTCTTGTATCCTGTTTTCAAAAATATCACCCCAAACATATCGTTATAGATACGGTTATGGTTTCCACCAGTGGCAGAAAACTCATGGAACCGGAGGCAATTCAGGTTTATAGTGAGAAATTACTGCCCTTTGCGGAAATCTATACGCCCAATATACCGGAAACAGAGCTGCTGACCGGAAGAAAAATAAAGACAAAAGCAGAACGTCTGACGGCGGCAAAACTGTTATCGGAGCAATATCCAGGGGCAGTTTTAATAAAAGGCGGGCATGATGAAAAAAAGGCAGACGACCTATTATATAGGAAGAAACAGGCAAGCTGGTTTCCACAGGAGCATATTGAAAATAACAATACCCATGGAACGGGATGTACCTTGTCTTCTGCAATTGCCTGTGGATTAGCAAAGGGACTTGGGATAGAAGAAAGTGTGAAATATGCCAAAGGGTATATTACCGGAGCAATAAGGGATGGGATGAATCTTGGAAAAGGAAATGGTCCATTGAATCATATGTATACCATTGAAAAATTTATAGATGGTACAAATTAGCCATTGCAATAGAAAAACATGAGTGCTACAATACAAATAAAATTTTATGGGGAGAAATAAGTAATGAAAGAAAGTTCATGGATACGGTATTCTGAAAATCCAAGAGTGGAAACGGATGCAGAGAAAGTAGCAGAGGAGTCACAGCAGGAAGACAAGAATATCAGAAAAGTAGTACGAGTAAATATACAAATAGAGGCTGGAAGTAAAAAGGAAGATGTCATAGAGCGGATTTCTAAGGATGTATTGAATGGCTCTAAGCTGGATATTCAAAATGAGGATATTGCAGACGATATGTTTACTGCCAACCTTTTGGAAGATAAAATAGAAGTCGTGAGGGCTGTTTTTGGGGTAAAAAGTGTTACCTTCGTAGAAGCAGACAGGCTTACGGATAGCAAGGAAACAGAGCAATCTGTCGATATGGAAAAACAGAATATACAAGCAGTTTGGAAAGAGAAAGAAAATACCCCACAGACTTCAAACGGTCAGGTACTTAGTCTGATAGTTTTAAGTTTGGTTTTAGTGCTTTTCGTGGGAAGGAAATTACATAAGAAATTCAGATAAAGACATCTGTATGGACAGATGTCTTTTTGTGACATAAACACGTTAATTTGCTAAAACAACAAAGTGAAAAAGCATGTCAATAATATATCAAAGGTATATTTTATTGATAAATAAAAAAAGGGAAATGGGAGGAAAAGCATGAAACAGAAAAATTGGAAAAATGTCTTGTTATCATGGGTACTGGTTTCGGCAATGTTTTTAGGGATGACCGGAGATGTATTTGCAGCCAATACAGGACAAAGTGATACAAAAGATTCTATATGGACAAAAGAAGAGCCGACAGAAAGCCAAAGTATGGCAGATGCAGAGAGCGTGTCGGAAGAGACAGAAGAAATTTCACAGGATGAAACCGTGCGTGTATTAATCGTTGTGGATGGAAAATCGGCAATAGAAAAAGGGTATTCAACAGATGCCATTATACAAAACAAAAAAGCAATGAAATACGCAGATAAACTGGAAAAGAAACAGGAAGAGATTGCCGAAAAAATTTCGGAAGAAGCATTAGATGGTGAAACATTAGACATTCGTTATCATTTTACATTGTTAGCAAATGCAGTATCAGCAGATGTTGCGTTCGGTGAGGTAGAAAAAATTCAGGCAGTAGAGGGTGTAGCGGGCGTGTATATGATTCCAAAGTATGATGTAGCGGCCTCTGACGCAGTAAGTCCCAATACAGTTACTGCAGGAGAAATGGTAGGAAGCTATGACACTTGGACAGCAGGTTATACCGGTGCAGGACAGCGTATCGCAGTGATTGATACCGGATTAGATATAGACCATCCGTCATTTGATGGAGGAGCTTTTGATTACGGTTTAGCTCAGACAGCACAAAACGCAGGAGAGAGTGTAGCCGATTATAATCTGTTGGGAAAAACAGAGATTTCCGCTGTATTAGGCAGATTAAATGCAGCAGAAAGAAAGTCAGACATAACAGAGGACAAGCTGTTCCTAAGTGATAAAGTACCATTTGCATTCAACTATGTAGATAAGGACTTAGATGTAACACATGACAATGACAGTCAGGGAGACCATGGTACACATGTTTCAGGTATTTCTACTGCCAATGTGTATGTACCGGATGGAGCAGGATATCAGAAACAGGAAAGCGGTGTGGTAGGAATTGCACCAAATGCACAGCTTATTGTTATGAAAGTGTTTGGAAAAAATGGTGGTGCATATTCGGATGATTATATGGCTGCCATAGAAGATGCTGTTTTATTGGATGCAGATGCAGTAAATTTAAGTCTTGGTTCTTCCTCCGCAGGAGAGAGCAAGGAGTATGCTGCGGGAGAGCAGTATATTAACGAGATTTTCAATGAACTTAGTAATACAGATACCGTAGTAAGCATTTCCGCAGGAAATTCCGGTTATTGGTCAGAAAACAGTACTTATGGTGCAAATCTTACCGGTGATGTAAATATGGATACCGTAGGTTCTCCGGGTTCTTATATAAATGCATTTACCGTAGCAAGTGCCAATAATTCCGGATATACCGGATATTGTGTACGGGCAGGAGCGGCAAACATATTTTATGCAGATGCGGCAGATACAGAAATCCGTACTTTAGATACGAACGGAAAAGGTACAGATTATGCCTATGTATTTTTAGATGGTTATGGAGAAGCAAGTGATTATTCCGATATTGATATGACAGGGAAGATTGCAGTAGTAAGCCGTGGCGGGAATACTTTTAGAGAAAAACAGAAAAATGCGCAGGATGCTAATGCAGCAGGAATATTGATTTACAATAATAAGCCGGGTACGATTTCCATGAGTTTGGAAGGTTCAGGGGCAACCATTCCATGTGCCTCCATTCGTCAGGCAGATGGAGCAGCAATAAAAGCAGCCGCAACAGCAACTGTAAAAGATGGAATTTACACTGGAACAATGACCATATTCGGTTCTGTAAGTACAGATCATAATGCAGCAGATGGATATACCATGAGTGATTTTTCCTCTTGGGGTGTTTCGGGAGATTTGTCAATGAAACCGGAAATCACAGCACCGGGTGGAAATATTTATTCTACACTGGATAATGGGCAGTACGGACAGATGAGCGGTACTTCCATGGCAGCACCAAGTATTGCAGGAATGAGTGCTTTGGCAGCAGAGTACATTAAGGAAAATAATCTTTGTGAAAAAACAGGCTTAAGTGTAAGAACCTTAACACAGTCCTTACTTATGAGCACAGCAACCCCACTGACGGAAGAAGACGGAGAAGAATATTCCCCAAGAAGTCAGGGAGCAGGTCTTGCTAATATTGAAAAAGCAACGACTTCTCCTGTATACATTTTAATGGATAAAAATGGAGCAGATGGAAAAGTAAAAGCAGAGCTTGGAGAGGATTCAGACAGAAATGGTGTATACAGCTTTGACTTTACACTCTATAACCTGTCTGAGGAAATGCAATATTATACAGTGGACAGTTCTGTTTTAACAGAGGAAGTAATTCAGAATGATTATTTTCTGGGAACATCTCATAAATTGAATCCGGAGGTAGAGATTTCCGGATTAGAGAAAAAATATGACTTAAATGGAGATGGAAAAGTAACAAAGGCAGATGCACAGGTATTATTGCAAAGCGTAAATGGTTCTGTAAGTTCTGCAAAAGCAGCTTCTGATATTTTTGACTTAAATGGAGATGGTGTAGTAAACACCGCAGATGTTTATGATTTCCTTTCTGAGATTAAGGGAACTGCTTCTAATCTTAATTTAAATGAAACAGTTGTTGCAGTAAATGACAGTAAGAAATTGTCTGTAACAGTAAAACTTTCCGATGCAGACAAGGAGTACTTAAATGATAACTTTGAAAATGGTATGTTTGTAGATGGATTTATTTATCTGAACGGTAAAGTACAGTTATCCGTACCAATGTTAGCATTCTATGGAAACTGGGCAGATGCATCTATGTATGAACCATATAATTATCTTGAAACAGCAAACGGTGGAGAGGCAGGACAGACTTATACGGGAATTGCAAGAACTAACTATATGACCTATAAGTTTAATGGCGATTCCTCCAGCTACTATTATAAATCCAATATGTATGCAAAGGATGATACATATCTTCCGGAAAGAAATGCAATATCTTCTACCAGTGGTGACAGTATTGGGTCTATTACATACAGCTTGATTCGAAATGCTTCTAATGTAACTGCAGCTATTACAAATGCAGATACCGGAGAAATATACTATAAGGCAGATAAGGGGACAGTGGATGCGGCATTCTATTCCGCAAGCAGTGGGGAATGGAAGAGTACTTCTGCAAGCGTTGGATTAAACTGGGCAGTCACAGATGCCAATGGAGCAGCATTACCGGAAGGAACGAAAGTAAATATTACAGTTACCGCATTGCCATCTTATTATGACAATTGGACAGGTTCCGGCGTTCCGGGTAAGGGAGTCAGCCTGAACTTTCCGATGACAGTTGATAATACCCCACCGGAAGAAGTAAATGCAGTAACAAGTGCGGATAAAAAATCCATGGATGTTACGGTAAAAGACAATAACTATGTAGCAGCAATAGCAGTTTATGGAAGAGATAAAGCAACTTTATTAAATACCTATGCAGTAAATCAGATACAGCAGGGAGCAGAATCCGTAGTGCATATTGCAATACCGGAAAAAGTATTCTATGTGGCAATCGTAGATTATGCCGGAAATACAGCAATGTATCGTGTAAATAACAGTAGTGTAGAAGATACTCCTGTTACCACAGGTGTAACCTTAGATGAGACATCCATAGAACTGCTTAAGGGCGATACACAGAAATTAGCAGCAACCGTAGCGCCGGAAAGTATTTTAGATGATACAGTAACATGGTCTTCTGACAATCAAGCAGTAGCAACCGTAGATGCAAATGGTATCGTAACAGCAGTTGGTGCGGGAAATGCCAATATTACTGCAACTACAAATGCCAAAAATGTCTCAGGAACAGCAGAAACAAAGAGCTGTGCGGTAACAGTAAAAGCATTATCCGTAGACTTAAATGGCATTATATGGGATGAAAAGGGAGCAGTACACTGGGCGAAGTTCAACAGCAGTAGTCCGGCAAACTGGTCTGATCTTGGAGCAGGAACACAGGCAAATGAGTACATGGCAGCAACCGTAGTAGGTGACAAGATTATGGCAGCAACCATGGATGATTCTAAGGCATCCACATTATATGTGGTAGACCCGAACAATGGATATGCAGCAACTGCAGTAGGACAGGCAGAGGCATGGTGTACTGACATGGCATATGGTAAGGACAGTGGCTATGTAGCAGCAACCTATGGAGGCTATGTCTTAGTAATGGATGCAGCAGGTAATTATTTGGGAGCATTGAACTTATCAGGAAACACAAATGGAAATGCATTAGTAGGAATTACTTATGTAACAAGTCAAAATGGAATAGATTACTTCTATGCCATTGACCAATCTGGAAATGTATATATATTTACATTAGATGCAGCATTAAAAAATATTCAGTTTGGAAAAGTGGATGCTGTAAACATAGATAGCAAAGGACAATATTACTTCAGCTCCTTGTACTATGATGATACAACCGGTTACTTATTTTTGTCTCTGTTTGATGGAGTACAGACCTTGTATGCAATCAATGGCAATACCTTTAAGTGCAGTAAGTTAGGAGAGTTCCCGTCCGAAGTATGGCCGATTTGTGGTTTATATAAGAGTGGGGATTTAGGAACAGGTACAACAAATGCAGCAACGCTGAAAGAAGTATCAACAGTACCTATGACCTTGACACAGGAGCCATTACCGATGTTAGATACAAGAGCCAACAAATAGAGAAAGGGAGGCAGAGAGATGAAACGAAAAAAAGGAATCGTATGTGGACTTCTGTTAGTCCTGATGTTACATATAAATACCATGCCATTATTTGCGGCATCAGAAGCAACAACCACCATAGCAGATATTTTTGCAACCAATATTACAACCTCCGGCAGTCAGGTAACACTGACAGTCGGGGTAAAAAAGGATGCAAAAGTTACCAGTGGAAAGATTGTTGTTTCTTATGATGAGAGTATGATGACCGTTTCTTTTGCAAAGGGAAACAACATCTGGGAAATGGAAGATATCAATACATTAGCAGACAAGGATGATAAAAAAGCAGTTTCCTATGCATGGGTAAATTCCCAATTAGAAAACGCAGAAGGAACAATGTTGACAGTCACTTTTCAGGGAACAGCAGCGGCTGCCGGAAAAGAAGTATCCGTACAGACAAATGTTGTAGAGCTGTATCAGGGGGATAATGAGGTGTCAGTACCAAACCGGACAGTCACAGACACCGTAAAAATGCCTGCGGATATAGGAAAAAATACAGGAAGTGACGTGGATAAGAATATGAACCGGAGTGGAAATGCATCTGACGATGTAGTGGTAGTCAGTGAAAATGACGGCGCAAAACTTACAGCAAAGGCACAAGCGAAAAAGACAGGGGATGAAACCAATGTGGCAGGCTATGTGTTGTTACTTGGTGCAGCAGTTGTTGTATTAGCGGAAGCTGCAAGAAAAAAGTTTAAACTATGAGAAACACGTTCTTTTTTTAATATGCTCTTTTTTTAAATAAGGGTTGCGAAGAAAGGGGAAGTTGCGTTACAATAGGCAGATAGAACAAAAGCAGAGAATAATAAAAAGGGGATTTTAAAATGAAACAGAGAATGATGGCTCTTTTGTTAATAATTTGCCTTTTGTGTACTGCTTGTGCAGGAGCTAAGGAAAAGAACGAAGAAACAGAGACACCAAACGAACAGCAGAAAGAACAACAAGAGGGACAAGAAGGGGCAGTACCGGAGGTTTCCTATGCAGATTATTCACAAGAACGTGTGAATGAAGAAACGGGTACTGTGGTACTGAAAATAGAAGAGAATTGTCCGGTGATTACATTAACGGGAAATGAAACTGCACAAAGTCTCATAAATCGTGCATTTGAACAGCAGCATACCAAAAACGAAATAAGACAGGAGAGCTGTTTTAGCAAGGCAGACGATGCTTTTTCTGGTTTAGAGGAAGAAGAACAAGAGCAATGGAGTAATTATCGTTATAATTATAACTATGAGACAATGTATGCTTCTTCTAAAATACTCAGCTTAAAAGCTGCACAGACAGAAGAAATGGGAGAAGAACAGCCCTATCAGGATGTAGTGGCATATACCTTTGATGTGGTGCAAGGAAAACTACTTACCCTGTCAGATGTATTTTCCGATGAAAAGGCAGTAAGAGAAATAGCGGCGCAGTATATACAGGACAAGGTAAATACCCCGGAGTATGCAGAATATTTGTTAGAGGATTACGAGAGTTATATTTCCGATATATTGACAGAAGATGATTTTTATTTAAATGAACAGGGAATGGTGATTATCTGTAATGCAAATCTGTTGACGGAGTATGAAGCTGGTGTCATTGAGATTACAGTTCCGTATGATGCGTTAAAAGATGTAATGAATGAAAACTATATGCCTTAGGATGAGCAAGTGCCATTCTAAGGCGTATTTAGTATGGAGGAAAAAATATGGAAAGAACGCCTATGACAACACTATGTTATGTAGAAAAAGATGGAAAATATTTAATGCTTCATCGAGTAAAAAAGGAAGTAGATGTAAATAAGGATAAGTGGATAGGAATCGGAGGACACTTTGAAGCGGGAGAAAGTCCGGAGGAGTGTTTACTGCGAGAAGCCAAGGAAGAAACAGGACTTACCCTTACCAAGTGGCGGTTTCGTGGAATTGTGACCTTTTTGGCAGCGGGATGGGACACGGAATATATGTGTTTGTATACCGCAGATGGATTTGAAGGAACTTTACAGGAATGTGAAGAAGGAACGCTGGAGTGGGTGGCAAAGGAAGAACTTACTTCATTGAATTTATGGGAGGGAGATAAGATTTTCTTGAAGCTCTTGGCAGAGGAAAGTCCGTTTTTCTCGCTGAAATTGCGCTATCAGGGAGATACACTTTTAGAAGCTGTATTAGATGGAAAGCCAATGGAAGTTTAAATATAAGGCAGTAGTGCAGCTTCCCAACAGGCAGAGAGTTTTTCTAAAGACCATGCAGCGTTGGCAGGACTGGTAGAGGGTAGTTTTTCAATAGGACGCTTGGTCTTGGCAAAGGTGTATTTGTTATAAAGTTCACAAGCTTTTGCCCCATTTCCAAAGATAACGTCAATGTTGGAGTTTTCAAGTAAAAATCCAATGTCAGCAGGAACAACATTGCGAATACTGCTGTCAGAAGAACCGATAATTTCACAGCTTTTAATCACATCCCAAATAGCGATGTGATGGGTAAGGAGCAGTTCTTTTTTCGTAGGGATGGAAGTAGGAACTGTTTCTCCTGTAATATGCGCTAAAACTTTCCAAAAGCGGTTCTGCGGATGTCCATAGTAAAACTGTTGTTCCCGGGATTTGACAGACGGAAGTGTACCTAAGATGAGAATCTTAGATTCATTGTTGAAAACGGGGGCAAATTCGTGTGTGATTTGTTGATAATCAGCCATGATAACTCCTTTATGTGTTTAAAAATCTATTCTTAGTTGAGTATACCACAATTCTGAAAAACAAGTAGAGTATTTTCAGAAAAGAGTGTACAATAGAAAAGGAATACCCTTAAAGAACTGCCTCTAAGAGACGATATATTTTATAGTATAGCGTGGAATGGAGGAAAAGAGATGAATATTCAGGCGTCACAGATTATGAAAAATGTATTTGGTAAGGGTGAAAATGGCAAAGGGAATACCATATTTGATAAGGTGTCAGGTGCAGTGAATCCCACAACCAGTAAGCAGTCAAATAATGACAGTTTTGATATAGAATCGGTACTGATGGGGTATTTAGACCCAACAGAGGGATTGAGTGAAGAAGAAAAACAGGCATATGAAGCAAAGATTATGCAAAAGCTTCGTTCTGGGAAAAAACTTACTTCTGAGGAAATGAATTATCTTCGGGTAAAGAATCCGCAGATGTATGCACAGGCAGCAAGAGTGCAGGCAATGCGGGAAAATCTTAAGAATCAGTTGGAAAATTGCCGTTCCAAAGAGGAAGTAGAAAAAGTGTATGGCAATAGTGTTTCTATGGTAAGTAAGGATGACCCGATGAAAGAAGCAATCGTGGCGGCATATGAGGATGTTACAAAGGAGTTTAAAAAGACGGATAAATATCAGGCATTGCCGCAAAAGGAAGAAGATGCCGATGAGAAAATGGTTAAGAAAGAGAAAGGAATCATAGATGGCGATTGTAAGAAACAAGGGAAGAAGACTGAATGAGTATGTGAAAGATTATGTTGTTTTTGATATAGAGACAACAGGATTTCGTCCCGGACTGGATGAAATTATAGAAATATCGGCAATAAAAGTAAAAGAACATCAAGTCGTCGCTGACTATTCCACATTAGTCAGACCATCTATTCGAATACCGGCATCTGCCACCAGAGTCAATGGAATTACGAACCAGATGGTAAGTGATGCGCCGGAAATTGAAGAAGCGATGGCAGGTTTCATAGCATTTATCGGGGATGAAATCTTAGTAGGACATAATATTCACAGCTTTGATACCAATTTTATCTATGATGCCGCCATGGAAGCATTTCAAGAGGGAATCTATAACGATTACATAGATACGCTGTATATGGCAAAAAACTGTCTTCCACAGCTAAAACATCATAAACTGGGAGATGTTTCAGAGTATTTTGGAATTAGTACCAAGGGAGCTCATCGGGCATTGAATGACTGTATTATGAACCAAAAGTGTTATGAAAAAATGGGGCAGTTATTGGAAAATCAAATGCAGCAGCCTTTAATAAAAATGTCCGGACAAAAGTCAGAAGAAGTAAAAGGACAGTTAAAAGAATCAAAGGTAAAAGCAGCACAGAGCAGACGAAAGCCGCAGGAAATGTCAGCAGAACAGCTTTGGGCAGTCTTGGAAAATTCCTGTCCTGAATGTGGCGGAAAGCTGTCAAAGCGAAAAGGACGATACGGGGAGTTTTTGGGATGTGAGAACTACCCTGTGTGTCGGTATACCAGAAAAGTATAAAGTAGGAAAATTTATTATAAATATTGCTAAAAATTAGGAGGAAGAAACATGAGCGAAGTAATGCAGAACATGATAACAAGAAGAAGTATTCGAGATTATAAGTCAGATATGGTACCAAAGGATGTCATAGATAGAATTGTAGAAGCAGGAACTTATGCGGCAACCGGAATGGGAAAGCAGTCTCCAATCATCATTGCAGTAACAAATAAGGAACTGCGGGACAAGCTTTCTAAAAAGAATGCAGAAATCATGGGACATCCGGATATGGATCCATTTTATGGAGCACCGGTGGTATTGATTGTACTTGCTAACAAGGAAAGACCAACTTATCTTTATGATGGCAGTCTTGTAATGGGAAATTTAATGTTGGCAGCACATGACGAGGGTCTTGGCAGTTGCTGGATTCACCGTGCGAAAGAAGAGTTTGAAAGTCCGTTTGGAAAAGAAATTTTAAAATCACTTGGCATTGAGGGTGATTACGAAGGAATCGGACACTGTGTTATTGGCTATGCAAATGGGGAAGAACCAAAGGCAGCACCAAGAAAAACAGATTATGTACATTATATAGAGTAATAGAAGTAATATAGAGTAATAGAAATGCGAAAGATTCTGAGAGGTGGAAGCTTTCGCATTTTTAGTTATACAGCATATGAAAAATCAGTTGTCTTTTTGTTGTTTTTCCCATTGGGTTACAGCAGAATCTCTCATTTCATTTACTCTATGCCATTCTTTCGTTTCTTTATCTTTTACAACTTCACTTTGGTTTTGGTATAAAAAGCGTGTCAGTTCATAGCAGCTTACCCAGATTTCGTTATTGCCCTCCTTTTGCGATTCGTCAAAGATAAGCTGTAATCCAAAGTGAAGATGCGGAGTGTCAACATTATTCACATTTTCAGTAGTGCTGTATCCAGTATGTCCAAGATAGCCAATTACATCTCCGGCAGTTACTACACTGCCCTCGGTTAGTGATTTGCAGTAAGGAAAATTTTGGCGCAAATGGGCATAGTAGTAATAGCGTTTTCCGTCAAAACTGCGAATACCCAGTCTCCAGCCACCGTATTGATTCCAGCCAATGGCTTCTACATAGCCCGATTCTACGGCGATAATAGGTGTTCCGGTCTGTCCCATCATATCATGCCCAAGATGTTGACGTTTATAGCCATAAGAGCGGGAAACACCAAAGTCATCGTAATCGGAGTAGGGAAAGTTTTTCGCAAGGGGAAGAAATCCCTTTAAGCCATATTTCTTTTCCCATACGGTATTTGTGGAAGAGTTCTTGTTTGCAGAGCTTTTCTTATCCGATGAAACGGTGTTTACGGAAGAACTCGTCTCATCAGAGGAAGAAGTATTAGAGGAAGTAGTATCAGAGGAAGTAGTATCAAAGGTAACCGGGACTTCATATTCGCCTACCAATCCACCTAATACTGCGTTATAAGCCTCATAATAATAAGAATAATATTTCAAATCTTTAGTAAGTGATTCTAAAGTGGTTTCTTTGGCACGGAGTTTTTTGGCAATAAGGGAAATATCACCGGAACGATAGTGACTAAAGTCTCCACCATTTTTGCAGGCTTGATAGGCAAGGAGTGAAATCCAATCCAAATGTGTTTCCTGACCGTAAGTAGTTACATCATACTCATAGGCATCCTGCATGGCTTCTTTGGTTACGTTAAAATCCACCCATTTGATGTAATCCTTTTTTTCAGAATCAGAAGAAATAGCTTCTTCTTGAGAAATCAAGCGGTATACCTCGTTAGAGGAAGTGGATAAAATATCAGAAGAATCCGTTTTATCATGTCCCGTATAAGCTCCAAGAAGAAGGATGAATAAAAAAAGTTCTATTAAAATAAGCTGCTGCATTTTCGATAATTTCATAAAAAGCCTCGTACATATAATCTGTTTATTTTATGAAAAAGTAGAAAAATATATGAAAAAAAGTAGTAAGTCTTGGTGGGGAATGCTACAATAAGAAATAAAATAGCAAGGAAATGAAAGAGGATTTATATGAAATCATTAGTAATAGCAGAAAAGCCAAGTGTAGGGCGTGATATAGCAAGAGTGCTTCAGTGCAAGCAGGGTGGAAATGGATTTTTAGAGGGAAAGGACTATGTAGTGACTTGGGCATTAGGACATCTCATTGAGTTGGCAGACCCGGAAAGCTATGGCAGTCAGTGGAAAGAATGGAAGTTAGAAACACTTCCTATGTTGCCGGAAAAATTAGAGATTCAGGTAATCAAGAAAACAGGTCACCAATATCAGACCGTAAAGACGCAAATGTATCGAAAAGATATTGGAGAGATTATTATAGCCACAGATGCAGGAAGAGAGGGAGAATTAGTTGCACGTTGGATTATTCAAAAAGCAGGGGTGAAAAAGCCAATGAAGCGGTTGTGGATTTCTTCTGTGACAGATAAGGCAATTCGAGAGGGATTTGCCCATTTGAAAGATGCAAGGGAGTATCAGAAGCTTTATGAAGCGGCGGTAGCAAGAGCAGAAGCAGACTGGCTGGTAGGTCTGAATGCTACAAGAGCGTTAACGGTAAAGCACAATGCACAGCTTTCCTGCGGGAGAGTGCAGACACCAACCCTTGCCATGATTGCAAAAAGGGAAGCGCAGATAAAGGCATTTCAGCCAAAGGAATACTATGGAATGAAAGTAAAGGGCGGTGGAGTTATTTGGAATTGGCGTTCTAAGAAAAATAACAGCACCAGTACCTTTTCCAAGGAGGAAATAGAAAAGGTATTGGAGCAGACAAGAAATGAAAAGGCAGTTATCAAGGAAGTAAAAAAGAAACAGCAGAAATCTTATGCGCCGCAGCTTTATGATTTGACAGCATTGCAGCAGGATGCAAACCGTATGTATGGTTTTTCTGCAAAACAGACCTTAGACTATATGCAAAGACTGTATGAGCATTATAAGGTGTTAACTTATCCGAGAACGGATTCCAGATATTTAACAAAGGATATTGTAGACACGTTAAAAGAACGCATAAAAGCGTGTCAGAACGGAAACTATGCTCCCATATGCCGTCAGTTGTTAAAAACACCATTAACAGGAAATAAGTCCTTTGTAAATGACAGTAAAGTGTCAGACCATCATGCCATTATTCCAACGGAACAGGGAATAAACCTAAGTGAATTAGAGTACGGAGAACGAAAAATATATGAGCTTGTAGTATCTCGTTTTTTGGCGGTACTGCTACCGCCATGCATTTACCAACAGACAGAAGTTACGGCTCTTTGTGCAGGTGAGCATTTTACCGTAAAAGGAAAAATCATAGAACAATTGGGCTGGCAGGAAATTAAAATGTCAGAAGTTGCCATGGAAGAATTAGAGGAAGATAGTGAAGAAAAATTTGCGAAGGGTATGCCGGAGTTTACCGAAGGTCAGCAGATTGTTTTTGCGGAAGGGAAAATAACTACCGGAAAGACAAAGCCGCCAGTGCCATTTACTGAAGCAACTCTTTTGGATGCCATGGAAAATCCCGTAGGATATATGGAAAGCAATGACAAGGAATTGAAAAAGACATTAGGTGAAACAGGCGGTCTTGGAACGGTTGCAACCAGAGCGGATATTATTGAAAAACTGTTTCATAGCTTTATGATTGAAAAACGAGACAAGTATATACATTTAACCTCTAAAGGAAAACAAGTATTAGAGCTTGCACCGAAAGGACTGACTTCACCGGAATTAACTGCAAGATGGGAGCAGGAGCTTTCTGATATTGCAAAAGGAAAAGGGAAAAAGAAAGATTTTGAAGCTGAGATACGAAGCTATACGGTGGATATTGTAAAAGATATTACTGCATCTGCTAAAACATATCGTCACGATAACCTCACCAATAAAAAGTGTCCAGAGTGTGGAAAGCTCATGTTAGAGGTAAATCATAAAAACGGACGTATGCTGGTGTGTCAGGACAGGGAATGTGGATATCGAAAAACTTTGTCACGAGTTACCAATGCCCGTTGTCCCCAGTGCCATAAGAAGATGGAAATGGTAGGAGAAGGAGAAAACAAGCGTTTTACCTGTGTATGCGGCTATCGGGAAAAACTGTCAGCCTTTGAAAAGAGAAAGCAGGAACGTGGCGGTGGAGTATCGAAAAAAGATGTGAATAAATATATGAATAAGATGAAGAAAGAAGCAAAAGAACCGGTGAATAATGCGTTTGCAGAAGCATTTGCTAAGATAAAATTATAGAAGCAGGAGGGAGAAATGAATTTATATGAAAAAATAAGACAGAAAGTGAGAGAGAAGAGAATTTTGTTGTGAACAATTTAAGGTCTTTGACGATATTGCAAATTGTGTAGCAGCACATAATATTTTTATGAATGAAGCGAAAAAGTATATTAGTATTATGGAATAGAGTGTTTGTGGAAAGAAAATTTTATTACGGTGAAAATGGAAGAAGATATAAAATTATAGTAAAAACGGCAAAAATACATAGATGATATCAAGAAAATGGAAGAATGGTTTTATGGAAAATAAGACAATAAATCAAAAATCCACTTTACAAATGAGAAAATAGAAGTTAAAATCCTTTTATAAAATATTTTATAAAAGGAACTGGTAGAATAGTGGGAACAGAAAAGAAATATATTACCAAATCAAAAATTGTAAATTATATTATAAATAATCAGATAACATCTAAAGTTGAACTTTCAAAAAATTTAAATCTTAGTATGCCAACAGTTCTTTCAAATGTAAACGAATTACTTGCAAATGGAATTGTTATTGAAACAGGTGAGTATGAATCTACTGGGGGACGAAAGGCAAAACGGATAAGTATTAATCCATCCTACCGTTATGCAGTTGGAATTATGATTACTGCCAATCATGTGGGACTGGCATTAGTTAATCTAAAGTATGAGGTAGAAAAAACACAGAGAGTGAGGTTAAAATTTTTCTCTGATACAGCGTATTATTTGAAAGTGGCAGAAATAGCAGATGATTTTCTAAGAGACATAAAAGATAAGGAAAAAATTCTTGGAATAGGAATTTCTATTCCGGGAATTATTAACCGGGAAGAACGTTTGGTTATAAAATCACATGCCTTACAACTTGAAAATTACAGCTTAACTTTTCTGGAACAAGCATTTTCATATCCTGTATATTTTGAAAATGATGCGAATGCAGCGATGCTGGCAGAAGATTTGAACCAGTATAGGAATGCAATCTATCTTTCGTTAAACAATACATTGGGAGGGGCATTTTGTATAAATGGAAAATTATTTCAGGGGCAAAACCAAAAAGCTGGTGAGTTCGGTCATATGATACTAGTGCCGGAGGGCAGAAGATGTTATTGTGGGAAAGCGGGATGTGCGGATGCATACTGCGCAGCAAGTTCACTTACAGATGAGACACAGGAAACTTTGGAACAGTTTATGCAAAAGGTGGGAAAGGAAGATAAGGGAGTTGATGAAAAATGGGATGAATATCTGACAAAACTTGCAATGCTGATTTCGAATTTGCGTATGGCATATGATATGGATATTATTTTAGGAGGAGAAGTAGGAGGCTATCTTTCAGATTATATGATTCCTTTAGGTGAAAAAGTAATGTTATATAATGGCTTTGATCATGATGTAAGATATTTGAAAAACTGTTCTTATAAAAGAGAGGCGTCAGCAGTTGGTGCGGCAAAATATTTTCTCTATGATTTTATTAAAAATATATAATAAGATTTTAAAGTAGGATAGGTCAAATCCTCAGAGTGAGACAGAGAAAGTCTCATTCTGAGGATTTTTTGTATCAAATGAAATTAGCGGTAAGCGACATCACGCAAGTATGTTGCTGTGAGTGTAGGTAAGAAAATTATATAAAAAATGCACAAAATATATTAACAAATCTTGTGCAATAGGCAGAAGTGCACAAAGAAGTATTGACAAAATAACATTCTTCAATAATAATGTAATTACTTTAATAAAACGTTTAATAAAAGTGAACACGCAAAAAGGAGGAAAACACTATGTTACAGCAGATAATGACAAAACCGGGAGAAATTATTTTCAGAGAGGTGTCGGTTCCGGAAGTAAAGGATAATCAGGTGTTGGTAAAAATTATGAATATTGGTATTTGTGGATCTGATATTCATGTATATCATGGAAAACATCCATTTACAAAATATCCGGTAACTCAAGGGCATGAAGTATCTGGAGAAATCGCAAAGGTTGGAAAAGATGTTGCGGAATTTCATGAAGGTCAGAAAGTGACGATTGAACCACAGGTGTATTGTGGACATTGCTATCCATGCCGTCATGGAAAATATAATCTTTGTGAAGAGTTGAAAGTTATGGGATTTCAGACAACAGGAACTGCTTCCGAATATTTCGCAGTAGATGCATCTAAAGTAACACCGATTCCAAAGGAAATGTCTTATGAAGAGGGGGCCATGATTGAGCCGCTGGCTGTTGCAGTACATGGAGTAAAGCAGGTAGGAGATGTAACAGGAATGAACATTGCAGTACTTGGTGCAGGTCCGATTGGAAATCTGGTTGCACAGGTAGCGAAAGGAATGGGAGCTGCTAAAGTTATGATTACTGATGTCAGTGACCTTCGTTTGGCAAAAGCAAAAGAATGTGGAATTGATGTATGTGTGAATACAAAAGAGAAAGATTTCGGAGAAGCAATGATAGAAGCATTCGGTCCGGACAAGGCAGATGTTATTTATGATTGCGCCGGAAATAATATCACAATGGGACAGGCAATTAAATATGCAAGAAAAGGAAGTATAATCGTACTGGTAGCAGTATTTGCAGGTATGGCAGAAGTTGATCTTGCAGTGGCAAATGACCATGAGTTAGACATTAAGAGTACAATGATGTACCGCCATGATGATTATGTAGATGGAATTAAACTGGTAAATACTGGAAAAGTTCATTTGAGACCATTGATTTCAAAGACATTTGCATTTAAAGATTATCTGAAAGCATATCAGTATATTGATGACAATCGTGAGACAACAATGAAAGTTATCATTAATGTTCAGGAGAAATAAAGGATGAGAGAAAATACATATGGAATTGTCGGAATAGCTCATGTTGGACTTCCGACAAATGATTTGAAAAAAACAATAGAATTTTATCAAAAATTGGGATTTGAAGTAGTTATGAAGACATTCAATGAAAAAGCAAAAGAAAAAGTTGCTTTTTTACAGATAAAAAATTATTGTATTGAAAGTTTTGAAAACGGACAGGCAGTAATGGCGGATGGAGCATATCAGCATGTAGCATTGGATGTTGAAAATATTGAAGAAACATATTCAAAAATTTGTAAAGATAAGTATGAAATTGTTACAGATGGAATAGAAGAACTTCCATTTTGGGAAAACGGTGTAAAATTTTTTATGATAAAAGGACCAAATCAGGAGAGAATAGAGTTTTGTCAGAAACTCTGATAAGGAGGTAAGTATGGAAAATGCGAGTAAAAATGGCAAGGTGCCATTGATTAGTAAGATTGCATATGGTTTTGGAGATGTAGGATGTAATTTTAGCTGGATGTTTGTTAGTAACTTTCTTATGATTTTTTATACGGATGTATTTGGAATTAGTATGGCAGCAGTTTCAGCCTTAATGCTGTTTTCAAGATTCTGGGATGCAATCAATGACCCGATTGTAGGAGGACTTACGGATAAGACAAAGACTAGATGGGGACGATATCGTCCATGGCTGCTCATTGCAGCACCCATTACGTCAGTCCTATTGATACTATCCTTTTGGGCACATCCGGACTGGTCGAATACGTCAAAAATTATTTACATGGTAATTACATACTGTTTGCTTGTTTTAGGATATACTTGTGTAAACATTCCATATGGAACACTTTGCGGTGCGATGACTCAGGATATTGATGAACGAGCCAAAATCAATACTTCACGTTCTGTAGCAGCAATGATTGCAATTGGAATTATTAATATCATTACAGTTCCATTAATTGGAAAATTTGGAAGTCACAGTGCGAAGGATGGGTATTTATTTGTTGCTATTATTTATGGGTGTATCTTTGCGGCATGTCATTTCTTTTGTTTTGCAAAGACAAAGGAGCAGGTAACAATTCCGGAAAAGGAAAAAATTTCAATTAAGATTCAAATGAAAGCGGTAATGCAGAATAGACCATATATACTTGCCCTGATTGGACAGATACTCTTTGGGTTTACCTTGTATGGAAGAAATGCAGATATACTGTATTATTTTACATATGTCGAAGGAAATGCTTCATACTATACAACGTATTCTATGTGTATTATTATTCCTTCTATCATTGGAGCAGCATGTTTTCAGCCGGTATTTCAAAAGTTGAATAATAAAGGAAGAACAGCTTCGGTATTCGCTCTTTTAACAGGAATAGCAATGCTTTGTATGTATTTCTTTAATGTAAAAGAATCCCCAGCTATATTTTATGCACTGGCAGGAATTACACAATTTTTCTTTTCTGGATTTAATACGGCAATCTATGCAATTATTCCGGATTGTGTAGAATACGGAGAGTGGAAGACTGGACTTAGAAATGATGGATTTCAGTATGCTTTTATTTCGCTTGGAAATAAAATCGGAATGGCAATCGGTACAGCACTTCTTGCAGCATTGCTTGGAAAGTATGGTTATGTTGCAAATCAAGCACAGAATTCGGCAGTGATTGGTATTATGAAGCATGCATTTACAACAATTCCGGGAATTTTGTGGATTGTTACGGCAGTTGTGTTGTTCTTTTATCGTTTGAATAGGAAACGTTACAATGAAATTGTGGAGGATTTGAAAAATGGAAAAAGAGGTTGATGTTGTTGCTTTGGGAGAACTGCTTATAGACTTTACCGAAGTGGGAAGAAGTAAGAGTGGTAAGAAGTTATTTGAACAAAATCCAGGGGGAGCACCGGCAAATCTTTTAACTGTGGTAAGCCATATGGGATATCGAACAGAGTTTGTTGGTAAAATCGGTAGTGATATGCAAGGCAGATTTCTTAGAGATACAGTACAGCAGGAAGGAATAGGGACAAAATATCTGATTGAAGATAAAGATTGTTTTACTACACTAGCTTTTGTTGAGATTGGACAAAGTGGTGAAAGAGAATTTTCTTTCGCAAGAAAACCGGGAGCAGATACTCAGCTTAAAAAGGAGGAATTGTGTCCTGAATTGTTTGAGGATTGCAAGATTTTTCATTTTGGTTCCTTGTCATTGACAGATGAACCGGCCCGCTCGGCGACGATACAGGCAGTGGAGATGGCAAAAGCAGCAGGAGCGTTAATCTCTTATGATCCAAATTATCGAGCTCCTTTATGGCAGAGTAGAGAGGAAGCGGTAGAGCGGATAAAATCTGTGATGCATTATGTGGATGTGATGAAAGTATCTGATGAAGAGGTTGTTTTGTTAACAGGAATGCGAGACTATGGACAGGCAGTAGATAAACTTCTTCAGATGGGACCGAAAGTACTTGCTGTTACTCTTGGAAATGAAGGGGTTTTAATGGCTGCCAAGGGACAAAAGGAAAAGATTTCTGGATTTAAAGTAAATGCCATAGATACAACTGGAGCAGGAGATTCTTTCTGGGGTGGTTTTCTAAGCGAATATTTAAGATTGAAAAAATCAATAGCAGAATTAAATTGGGATGAAATAGTGAATTGCGCACTTTGTGGTAATGCAACCGCAGCCTTATGTGTACAGAGACGGGGTGGAATTCCGGCAATTCCTTCTAAAGAGGAAGTCATGCGGCTTATTAATACTAGCGGTTTATTGCGATAATAAAAATATGTACTATTTGCTAAATGAATATGGAAATGTTCATTATAAAGTGATGCAGGAGGATTTTAATTAATTTACATATATATTTACAAATAAGTCATTGGTAAAGAATGAGAGTGTGGTAAAGATATTAACAGAGTATCTTTGGGAATATTTCAGGAAAAGGTTTTAGTTGAGATAACATGTACGACTCTTCTCAATTATTAAGAGATTCTACGTTTAAATACTTTGTACCCTTTTGTTAATTATTAAATTTATACAAATAAATAAAAGCAAGTAGTAAAAGAGAGTATAGAATCTAATGTTCATATCTGCGTATGGTTAGGACCGGGACATGTTCAAGAATATGTACAAGGTCGACCAAATTGCATGGTAATAGATTCGGAAGAAAAAGAGGCAAAAAATTATTTGATAAATGAGCTGTCAGGGGAATTAATTCGATTTTATGTTGGAACAGATATTATAGGAAATGAAATCGGTGGAGCAACAAAGAATGTTATTGGTTTGGCAGCGGGCATGTTAGATGGATTGGGACTTAGTTCACTGAAAGGGGCACTAATGGCAAGGGGAACACGTGAAGTTTCCAGATTGATTGAAAAAATGGGGGGAAATCCGGTTAGTGCATATGGGCTTTGCCATTTGGGGGACTATGAAGCTACTGTGTTTTCAGAGTTTAGTCACAATCGCAGATATGGGGAAAATGTTATTTTAGGTAAAGAAAACATAGAACTTGCGGAGGGGGTGAAACAGCAAAAGCTATTTATCTTATGGCAAAAAAACATGGAGTAGATATGCCAATTTGTAATACGGTATATTCTGTTTTGTATGAAAATGCAAATCCAAAAGATAAATTAAATCAATTATTTGAGCGTAGTCTTAAAGACGAGTTTTAGTTAATAAACGGTTTGGTTAGAGAGCTTCTATTATAAAACTGTCCACCCAAAAGGCATAATCAATCTATTCCCCTCATACATTATAAAAAAACAATGTATGAGGGATTCTTTTGAAAGGATACATAGAAGAGCGAGCTATCAATATCGCTAATTATATAATTGAAGAAAATGCAACAGTGCGCCAGACTGCAAAGAAGTTTGGAATCAGCAAAAGTACCGTACATAAGGACGTAACCGAGCGACTTGTGCAGATTAATCCGACCCTTGCAAAAGAAGCACGAAAGGTATTAGACGTGAATAAGCAGGAGCGTCATATTCGCGGCGGACTTGCTACAAAAGAAAAATACCTGCATATGCATGTATAAGGTGTCATATCTGTGATATATTTTGAAGTCAGGAGCATTGACAACTTTTATAAAACATGATAATATACATCAAGAAAACTGATTAAAATTATCACTATACAGTACGAAAGATGTATGTTATGATAAATTCCATGAAAAGCAAAGAAAAGGAATAGTAGCTGTAAAGAAACTTACAGAGAGCTATCGTTGGTGGGAGATGGCAGGGACAATACAGTGAACTCGCCTTGGAGCTTCTGGCTGAAAATGTGGTATATAGTAGGCTAAGACGGATTCTCCCGTTACAGAGATTGGCATGAAAGTGCCAAAGAGAGCATGGAAACATGAAGTAGAGTGGTACCGCGTAGGATATATATCTTTCGTCTCTATTGTCCCCTCGGGATAGTAGGAACGGAAGATTTTTTTATACCAATAGGAAAAGTTGGAGGATAGAAAATGAAAAATTATGAAAAATATGAACGACAGTATTTTATGCCGCCGGAAGTAACTTATGACTGGGTGAAAAAAGAATATATTACAAAAGCACCAATCTGGTGCAGCGTAGATTTGCGTGACGGCAATCAGGCATTGATTGAGCCAATGAGCTTAGAAGAAAAATTAGAGTTCTTCCAGCTTTTAGTAGATGTAGGATTCAAGGAAATCGAAGTGGGATTTCCGGCAGCATCTGATACAGAGTACAATTTTATGCGAGCATTGATTGAGCGAAATATGATACCGGATGACGTGACGGTGCAGGTATTGACACAGGCAAGAGAACATATTATTCGTAAAACCTTTGAAGCTGTAAAGGGAGCACCACATGCAGTCGTTCATCTTTATAATTCCACTTCATTGGCACAGCGTGAGCAGGTATTTAAAAAGAGCAAAGAAGAAATTAAGAAAATTGCAATAGACGGCGCAGAGCTTTTGAAAAAACTGGCAGACGAAACAGAGGGAAACTTTACATTTGAATACAGTCCGGAAAGTTTTTCAGGCACAGAAGTAGATTACGCATTGGATGTGTGTAACGCTGTTTTAGAGGTTTGGAAACCGACTCCTGATAAAAAAGCCATTATCAATCTGCCTACAACCGTAGAAAATGCAATGCCCCATGTTTTTGCAGGTCAGGTGGAATACATGAGCAAGCACATGAAGTATCGTGAAAATGTTGTGCTTTCCCTACATCCGCATAATGACCGTGGTGTAGGTATTTGTGATGCAGAGTTTGGTATTTTGGCAGGAGCCGACAGAATCGAAGGAACATTGTTTGGAAACGGAGAACGTACCGGAAACGTAGATATTGTAACGCTTGGTATGAATATGTTTTCCCATGGGGTAGATCCGGAACTGGACTTTTCTAATATGTCAAAACTGGTAGAAGTATACGAAAGATGTACTAGAATGCAGGTATCTCCACGTCAGCCATATGCAGGAGAGCTGGTGTTTACTGCATTTTCCGGTTCTCATCAGGATGCAATTGCCAAGGGAATGGCGTGTCGAGAAAAGAATCTAAACGGAAAGTGGACCGTACCATATCTGCCAATCGATCCAAAGGATGTGGGACGTACTTATGATTCTGATGTAATTCGTATCAATAGCCAGTCCGGAAAAGGTGGCGTTGCCTATATTTTAAAACAGAATTATGGAATGACAATTCCGGATAAGATGCGTGAAGAAGTAGGATATACCGTAAAAGGTGTTTCCGACCGCCGTCATATGGAGCTTTCTCCACAACTGGTTTATCAGATATTTGAAGAACATTATGTAAACGATATGCCTTATTTCCAGATAGCAGAGTGTCACTTCAAACAGGTAGATGGAATTATGGCAGAGGCAACCATTTCTCATGGAGGACAGGTGCGCACCGTAGCTGGAAACGGAAACGGACGTCTGGATGCAGTAAGCAATGCGTTGAAACAGTATTTCAACGTAAGCTACGAACTGTCCGTGTACGAAGAACACTCCATGTCTACTGGTTCTTCTGCAAAGGCAGTCACTTATGTAGGAATCTGCTGTGAGGGAAAAATGTACTGGGGCGTTGGTATTGATGAAGATATTATTAAGTCCTCTATTGCAGCGCTTTGCGTAGCAGTAAATAAGTTGGACGCAGTAAAGCAGTTAGACCAGTGCAGAGATGAGCGTTTGAACGAAATTATGAACTACATTCAGGAAAATTATTTGACCGTGACATTAGAAGAACTTACAGAGCAGATGCATTTATCTAAGCCATATCTGTCTAAGTATATTAAGGAAAAGTCAGGAAAAACATTTGGGGAAATTGTAAAGTCTGTGCGAATGAAAAAGGCGCGTACTCTTTTGAAAAATACCAGTATGACAGTGGAAAACATTGCAGACAGCGTAGGGTATCAGAATGTAGAACACTTTAATCGTTTGTTTAAGAAAAAATACGGAATGACACCGGTGCAGTATCGAAATAGTAAGCAGGATGTAAAGTAGGGAAAGTAGGACTCTTTTGTTTTGGGCAAGTAACGAAAACTTTAGATAAATTATCATTTTGCTGTTGCAAACAAGTAAAAAATTATGCAGAAAGTGCCAAAAATTTGGAATTCCATACTTTTCCCTTGTAAATAAGGAATTCCTCCTATATAATAGGTAAAAGATGTACAAAGTATTAATGGTAGTTAGCAACAGTAATACTTTTAAGAAGTTATATAGGAGGAAAAAGCCTTGAATAAAGAAACGGTAATCGTTCTTGACTTTGGTGGACAGTACAATCAGTTGATTGCACGTCGTGTGCGTGAATGTAATGTATACTGTGAAGTGAAGCCTTACACAATGAGCTTGGATGAAATCAAAGCAATTAATCCAAAGGGAATTATTTTCACCGGTGGACCAAATAGTGTTTATGATGAAGCATCTCCTCATTATCAAAAAGAAATCTTTGAATTGGGTATTCCGATTCTTGGTATCTGCTATGGTTCACAGTTAATGGCATATACATTAGGTGGAACTGTGGAAACAGCTCCAGTCAGTGAGTACGGTCATACTGAAGTAGAAGTAGATAATACAGATGTATTGTTTGAGGGTGTATCACCAAAAACAGTATGTTGGATGAGTCATACAGACTATATTGCAAAAGCTCCGGAAGGATTTAAAGTAACGGCACATACCCCTGTTTGCCCAGTGGCAGCAATGGCATGTCCAGAACGTAAATTATATGCAACTCAGTTCCATCCGGAGGTAATGCATACCGCAGAAGGAATGAAGATGTTGAGCAACTTTGTACTCAACGTGTGTGGCTGCAGTGGTGACTGGAAAATGGATTCTTTCGTGGAAACTACAATTCAGAGCTTGCGTGAGAAAATCGGAAATGGTAAGGTATTGTGTGCGTTGTCCGGTGGAGTAGATTCTTCTGTTGCAGCAGTATTGCTTTCTAAAGCAATCGGAAAACAGTTGACTTGTGTGTTTGTAGACCATGGTCTTCTTCGTAAAAACGAAGGTGACGAAGTAGAGGCAGTATTTGGACCAAACGGCCCTTATGAACTGAACTTTATTCGTGTCAATGCGCAGCAGCGTTATTATGAAAAATTAAAAGGTGTAACAGAACCGGAAGAAAAACGTAAGATTATAGGTGCGGAATTTATTCGTGTTTTTGAGGAAGAAGCAAAGAAAATCGGTGCCGTAGATTATTTGGTACAGGGAACTATTTATCCTGATGTGATTGAGTCAGGACTTGGAAAGTCTGCAGTTATTAAGTCTCACCACAACGTAGGTGGGCTTCCAGACGTAGTTGATTTCAAAGAAATCATTGAACCACTTCGTATGCTTTTTAAGGATGAAGTAAGAAAAGCGGGATTAGAGCTTGGTATTCCGGAATATTTGGTATTCCGTCAGCCGTTCCCGGGCCCGGGACTTGGTATCCGTATCATTGGAGAAGTAACGGAAGAAAAAGTAAAAATTGTTCAGGATGCGGATGCTATTTATCGTGAGGAAATTGCAAAAGCAGGATTGGACAAGCAGTTAGGACAGTATTTTGCAGCTCTTACCAATATGCGTTCCGTAGGAGTTATGGGTGACTTTAGAACCTATGATTACGCAATTGCACTGAGAGCCGTAAATACATCAGACTTCATGACAGCAGAAGCAGCACAGATTCCATGGGAAGTGCTGAGTAAGGTGACAAACCGAATTGTCAATGAAGTGAAAGGGGTTAACAGAGTAATGTATGATTGCACTGGAAAGCCACCTGGAACGATAGAGTTTGAATAATTTTAAAAAGCTCGCAAAGTATTGAAAAATCAAGCTTTGCGGGCTTTCTTTATGCCCTCTGGTACTATTTTGGTACTAAAATGAGCTGTGCATGAATAAAAAGTTGATGGCTTGGAATGCTTGCATTCCACAGACAGCAAATTTTTATTCATATAGGGCGAATGCTCTCCATCGAGATGAAGCGAAGTGGAATCGAGATGTTGCGCAGTGGTGGATAGTTGATGTTTGACAGACAGAATTTTT
>CAYTDI010000001.1:0-164744 GCA_964436595.1 uncultured Eubacterium sp. | reverse complement strand
ATTATAAGTAATCTTGAACAAGGTATGTATGAAGAATATAAGCAGTTATAGTAATACTTGGAATTGTTCAGTTTAATATCTAAAGTAAGCAAAAGTGATTTGGAAACGTATGTTTTAATATCCAAGTCACTTTTTTTATGTTAAAATAAAAATAAATACACAGAAAAATAGGAAGAAAGCAGAATGAAAAATACAAAAATGGTATTTGGTATTATGGCACATGTGGATGCCGGAAAGACAACTTTATCAGAAGCATTACTTTACCATAGCGGAAGTATACGAAAAATGGGAAGAGTAGATAATCAGGATGCATTTTTAGACAATTATGCGTTAGAGCGAGAGAGGGGAATTACTATTTTTTCCAAACAGGCACAAATAAGGTTGGGAGAGCAGGAGATTACATTGTTAGATACACCGGGACATATAGATTTTTCTGCTGAGATGGAGCGAACCCTGCAAGTGTTGGATTATGCCATTTTGGTTGTCAGTGGTGCAGATGGTGTACAGGGACATACCAGAACATTGTGGCAATTGTTAAAAAGATATCAAATACCAGCGTTTTTATTTATCAATAAAATGGATCAACTTGGAACGGATAAGCAGTTATTGTTAAAAGAATTACAGGAAAACTTATCGGAAAATTGTGTAGACTTTACCGAAGCGCATTCTGAAAGCTTTTATGATAGTCTTGCCATGTGCAGTGAGGAGGCAATGGAGCAGTTTTTAGAGCAAGGGATTATTGAAATAGAAGAAATACAAAAGCTCATACAAATGCGTCAGATGTTTCCATGCTTTTTTGGTTCTGCATTGAAAGAACAAGGGATAGATGAATTTTTAGAGGGAATAAAAACATATTGTAAAGTGCCCGTGTATTCTGAGGAATTTGGGGCACGGGTATTTAAAATTGCAAGAGATGAGCAAGGGAATCGTCTTACCTATCTTAAAATTACAGGAGGAAATTTAAAGGTAAAAACAGTTCTTCCGGGGCAGCAGGAAAAAATCAATCAGATTCGGATTTATTCAGGAGAAAAGTACACCACAGCAGAGGAAGTTGAGGCTGGAACAGTTTGTGCACTCACTGGATTAAGCCAGACACAGCCGGGAGAGGGATTCGGAATAGAATCCCAAAAGTCAGTTCCTATTTTAGAACCGGTATTGACGTATCAGATAGAGCTTCCCAAAGGGACAGATGCGGCTGCGTTTCTTCCAAAGCTTCGCATTTTAGAGGAAGAAGAGCCGGAGCTTCATATTGTCTGGGACGAGCAGTTAAAGGAAATTCGTGTACAGGTTATGGGAGAGGTTCAGATAGAAATATTAAAATATCTCATTCAAGAACGCTTTGGAATAGAAGTATCCTTTGGAACGGGAAGTATCGTATATAAGGAAACCATACAAAATGTAGTAGAGGGGGTAGGGCATTTTGAACCATTAAGACATTATGCAGAGGTACATCTTAGAATGGAACCGGGAGAGTCGGGAAGCGGTCTTCAATTTGAGACCCAGTGCAGTGAGGATTTGTTAAGTCGTAACTGGCAGAGATTGATTTTGACCCATTTAGAGGAAAAGGAGCACAAAGGGGTATTAACAGGTGCACCTATTACGGATATGAAAATCACATTGACAGCAGGAAGAGCACACCAAAAACATACGGAAGGGGGAGATTTTCGTCAGGCAACTTATCGTGCAGTCAGACAAGGGTTAAAACAGGCGCAGTCGGTATTGTTAGAACCGTATTATGATTTTCGGTTAGAAGTGCCGGAGGGAAGTATTGGGCGGGCTATGACAGATTTAGAACGAATGTATGGCAAGTTTGAAACACCACAGATTCAGAATGGGCAGGCAATACTTATCGGTAGTGCACCAGTGGCATTAATTCAGGATTATCAAAAGGAAGTTACGGCCTATACCAAAGGGGAAGGTAAACTTTTTTGTAATATTTCCGGTTACGGACCTTGCCATAATGCAGAGGAAGTGATTGCCGCAAAAGGATATGACGCAGATGCAGATTTAGAAAATCCAACCGGTTCCGTATTTTGTGCCCATGGCGCAGGATTTGTGGTAAATTGGGATGAAGTGAAAAACTATATGCATTTGGAAAGCACACTGGAACAGGAAAAGGAATTACTCATAGAAGAAACTCCCATATTTACAGATTATACGGAAGAAATGTGGATTGATACAGAAGAAATTGATGCTATTTTGGATAGAACCTATGGAGCGAACAAAAAAGAAAAGAATGGTGGAAAGACAGGATATGGGAAAAAGCGAAAAACGGTGGAAACAGCTTCGGTAACCAGAACTTATCAGCCAAAGAAGTCTGAAGAAGAGTATTTGTTGGTGGATGGTTATAATGTGATTCACGCATGGGAGGAGTTAGCAGAACTTGCAGAAGATAATTTGGATGGAGCAAGAGGAAAACTGTTAGATATTTTATGTAATTACCAAGGAATCCGAAAGTGTAATTTAATTGTTGTCTTTGATGCATATCGTGTAAAAGGGCATATGGCAGAGGTGACAGATTATCACAATATTCATGTGGTATTTACTGCGGAGGCGGAGACAGCAGACCAATATATTGAGAAGTTTGCCCATGAAAACGGAAGAAAGTATCGTGTAACCGTAGCAACCTCAGATGGACTAGAACAGATTATTATCAGAGGGCAGGATTGCCTGCTGTTATCCGCCAGAGAGCTGAAAGAAGAAATCCAAAGAATATCAGAACAAAACAGACAAGAGTATCTTGAAAATCAAACAGGAGAGAAAAATCATCCTATGGAAGAACTGTTAAAAGGACTACAAATTTAAAAGATTGTCTGTGGAAACCAATGGTGGATAATGATATAATGAGCGTTAGCAATGAGCATTGAAAAATTTAACAGAATATAATATGCAACTAATATGGTAGGAGGAAAGTACAACCATGAAGAACATATTAACTATTTTCAAATCAGACGTAAAGGGACTGGTAAAGAACCTGTTGGCATTAATCATTATTATTGGATTATGTTTTTTACCATCTTTATATGCATGGTTTAATATTTATTCCAATTGGGATCCATATGCCAATACAGGAAATATTAAAATAGCTGCTTTTTCAGAAGACAAAGGCTATACACTTCCAGATGGAACGAAGGAAAATATGGGAAGTGAAGTGTTAAAAGAGTTAAAGAGCAACAAGTCGATTGGATGGACAATGGTAGATGATGCCAAAAAAGCCATAGAAGGAGTAAAAAGTGGGGACTATTATGCAGCAGTTGTCATTGAAAAGGACTTTACCTATAAAATGTATAATATGTTTGCAGAAGGGTTTGACAATCCCGGTATTACTTATTATGAAAACCAAAAGAAAAATGCAGTAGCAACCAAAATTACAGATACAGCAGTATCTACCTTGCAGAAGAGCATTGATTCTAAGTTTATCGAGGTAGTGATTCATACGGTATTTGAGGAAACTAATGAAATGTCAGGTGAGTTAGAAAACAACAATAAGATGACAGAGTTTGTTCAAAAAATAGAAGGAATCAACGAGAATTTAAAAGCATATGAAGCAACCATTGGCAGTATTTTAGAGGGAAATCAGGAATTGACAGCGTCGGTGGGGGAGGCACAGGCAAAACTGGATGGCTTGCAGGATAAGGTAACGAAAGGAATTGGTCAGGTTGAAAAGGTAAATGGAAACATTGACGATACAAAGACCAGTCTGAATGATTTTAGTGCAAATGTGAATATATCCCTTGCAACCATTGAGTCTTCCTTAAATAAAATTTCAACAGATATTACCAATGCACAACTGGCAGATAAGACAGGGGCAGTGGTAAATGATATGGCGCAGACAGCCCAAGATGTAGTAACACTGCAAAAGCAGATTGCAGAATTAGCAGCTACTTTGAATAATATTACATTGCCGGAGAACAGTCAGGAAGCTCAGGAATTAAAAGGACAGCTTCAGGAGGCGTTAGAGGCACTGGAAGCCATGTCAAATGGTGCAGGAGATATTCAAAGTGTTTTAGAGCAACTTGGAATTAATGGTGATGAGGCAGGAGCGATACCGGATATTAATGTGGGTAATTTACCAGATGTGGGAAGTGAGATTATGAAAAATCTGGTAAATACAAAAGTAGGAGATATTACGGCAACATTGAATAGCTGTGTAAGCTCTGTGGCAAATATGAGAAATATGTATACGAATAGTCTTGTACCACAGGTAGATGGAATTTTGGATAGTACAGGACAAATACTTGGAACAGTATCCCAGTTGTTGGAAAGCACTAATGAGACATTAAAGAGTACCAGTGATATTTTTGATGGAGTGGTAACTACCATAGATGGAGCAAACCAAAGCTTAGAACAGATTCAGACTATTTTACAGACCGTAAGCGGAAAACTCACTGCAATTATTGATAAGTTAAATGGTGTAAGTGAGGATGAAAGAGTAGAAGCATTGATAGAGCTTATGCAGGGAGACCCGGATACCTATGGAGAGTTTTTCTCAGAACCGGTGAAGATTGATACTAAGGAAGTATATCCAATTGAAAATTATGGCTCTGCCATGACACCGTTTTACACCGTACTTGCATTGTGGGTAGGTGCATTACTTCTGACTGCTCTTGTAAAAGTAAAGGCAGAACCCAAAGATATGCCGGATATAAAATTACATCAATTGTTTTTTGGACGATATTTATTATTCTTTGTATTAGGACAGATTCAGACAGCAATTGTTGTATTTGGAGATATTTACATATTACATTGTCAGATATTGGATAAAGGTGCATTTTGGCTGACTGCCTCCGTTACAAGTTTTGTATTTACATTATTAGTATATTCTCTGACACTTTCCTTTGGAGATATTGGAAAGGCAGCTGCAGTGGTTGTTATGGTAATACAGATTGCAGGTTCGGGTGGAACTTTCCCAATCGAATTATTACCTGCGGTATACCGCAACATTTATATCTTTTTCCCATTCCCATATGCAATTAATGCAATGCGAGAGACAATTGGAGGAATGTATGGAAATACTTATGTAAAATCCATGGGAGAATTGCTGATTTTTGCAGCAGCATCCTTAGCAATCGGTCTGGTAATCCGCAAACCGTTTATTAAATTAAATCATTTTGTGGAAGAACGAATGGAAGATACAAAAATGATGTAAAGGAGTGAAGAAAATGGAAAATGATAAGTATAAAAAAGCATATGATATGGTTATGAATTATGAAGAACAAGTGCACCAGAAGAATCAAAAAAGGATTTCTATTGGATTAAAATGTATTGTCATTATCCCATTGATTTTTCTTGCTCTTTTGTTTTGGACAGATAGTTCCAAGGTGATATTTCTGATACTTTGGATTGTTTCGTTATTTATATTGGCAGTATATTTGATTACGGTAGAATATATGGATTATAATTTAATGGAGCGTATGGCGAAATTAAATGGGCAGGAGCGTGAGATAGAAGACTATCAGCTCATTGGAAATGAAGTGTTGGAAAATCGAATACAGGGTGTATTAGAAAAAATCCAAGATGAAAAGAGCATGGAGGGAAAAAATGAAGAACATCATTAAAATTTTTCTTGCAGATGCCAGAAGACTTAGTAAAAATGTAGTAGCAGTTGTAATTGTTATGGGATTGTGTATTATTCCTTCATTGTATGCATGGTTTAATATTTTTTCTAATTGGGATCCATATGGGCCGGACGCTACCTCCAATTTAAAGGTTGCCGTAGTTTCCATAGACGAGGGAAGTACAATTTCGGGTATGGAACTTAACGTAGGTGATACGGTAATTGAAGGACTGAAAAGTAATAATACAATCGGATGGGTTTTTACCGATACCGAAGATGAGGCGGTGAGTGGTGTCAATAATGGCGACTATTATGCAGCCCTTGTAGTACCGAAAGATTTTACAAAAGATATGATAAGCTTTTTGGGTGGAGATGTTAAACATCCGGAGATTACCTATTATGAAAATGAAAAGAAAAATGCAATTGCACCGAAAATTACAGGAAAAGCAAAAACAGCAGTACAAGAACAGGTAAACAGTACCTTTGTCAGTACATTGGCAGAAGGAATCATGGAAGTAAGTAATGTACTTTCCGGACAGGAAGACGGCAATGGGGGCATCTTTGGCACAGTGACAGACAAATTAACGGAGTTACAGGGAAACTTACAGTTGTATTCTAATCTGTTGGCTTCTTTTGTTGGAATTACAAACTCCGCATCTAATATTATGGCAACAAGTCAGGCGGTATTGCCGAATCTGAATGACATGGTAAACAATGGAAGAAATACCATTAACAGTATTCAGGATGCAGCACTCAATAATGCCGGAAGTTCAGAGTCTTTGTTAGATATGGTTTCTTATAGCTTTGAACTGGTGGATAATGCATTAGGAGATTTGAAAAATACCATACAGACAGATTTAGATGCTATCGGTAATCAAATTTCAGGAGATACCGGTATTGGAAACAGTACAATTACCGGAATGCAGACGGCATTGCCATATATTCGACAATTATTTAACAATGCAGTGTCAGGCTGGGCGGATGAAAATACTCAGCCGAAGATAGATGAAATTAACCAAAGCCTAAATGCAATTGAAACAGATTTAAACCAGTTATCGGAAAGTCAAAAAGAAATGTCAGATACGACAGATGATTTGAAAAATAGTCTGGTGCAGGAGATAACATCTTGTCAAAATCAGTTACAGGCATTGAAGGACAGCTTTGAGTATTCTGTAAGACCGGTACTTCGTTCTGCCATGAACTCGGTACAAAGTTCTTTATTAGATGTACAGTCCTTGTTAGGAAGTATGGATGGTGATTTCAGTGAAGTAGAAGAAGTTTTGGCAGAGTATGAAAGTGTTTTGCAGGGAGGAACAGCAGGGTTACAGGAGTCAAAGGCAAAAACCGATGAAGTGATAGCAAACATAGGTACGATTATTACAAATCTAAAAGAGTTTGAAAATGATGAGCAGTATCAGGAACTGGTAGATATGTTAAAGACAGATCCAAAGCAGTTAGCGGATTTTATTTCTTCACCGGTAAGTATACAGACAGAACAGGTCTATCCAATTGAAAATTATGGCTCAGCAATGGCACCGTTCTATACTATATTAGCATTGTGGGTAGGTGCATTGATTTTGGTTGCCATCGTACATGTAAAAGTACATCCGGAAGAGGGAATTACCAATGTAAAGCCATACCAGAAATATTTTGGAAGATACATTTTCTTCTTTTTGGTAGGTCAGGTACAGACCTTGATTACGGTACTTGGTGAAATATTCTATATAAAGATACAGTGCCCGCATCCATTTTTATACTGGTTGGTAGCGGCAGTAAGCAGTTTTGTATTTACCATATTTATATACTCTCTTACAGTGGCATTTGGAAACGTAGGAGAAGCGATTGCAGTTGTAGTCATGGTAATTCAGGTAGCCGGAGCAGGAGGAACATTTCCGATTGAGACACTTCCGAAAGTATATCAATATACTTATAAGTACCTGCCATTCCCATACGGAATGAATGCTATGCGAGAGTGTATCGGTGGAATGCACGGAGCAGATTATCTCAGATACCTTGGCGTAATGGGAATCTATGTGGTAATTTCTTTAGTAATAGGATTACTGTTGGCAATTCCATTTAGAAAAATGAATAAAAGAATTGAACATAGCAAAGAAAAAACCGATGTGATGATTTAAAAGTTGCTATTGCAGCAGAATTATTGCAACACGGTATTTACTATGATATAAGAAAACAGTACCTTTCAGAAAATAGTTTTTGAAAGGTACTGTCTTTTTTTGCGTAAGTTGAAAAAACATACTTATTTCTTATTTTTTTTGCTGTTAAAGTGTTCTTTAATTGCAGAAAAACTTTCTGCACTGATAACGTGTTCAATACGGCAGGCATCTTCAGAAGCAGTCTCAGGTGTTACGCCAAGAGCTATTAACATACTGGTAATGATATTATGTCGTTCATAAATCATTTCGGCAATTTCTCTTCCGGCTTCTGTAAGAGTAATGTATCCGGCGTCTGAAACAGTGATGTGTTCCTTTTCTCGCAAATGCTTCATAGCAACACTTACACTGGATTTTTTAAAGCCTAATTCTGTGGCAACATCAATGGAACGGACCACAGGAAGTCTTTGACTTAAAATCAAAATAGTTTCTAAATAATTTTCTGCTGATTCGTTTGTTTTCATGTAAAAGCCCCTTCTCTAATATAAGTTAGTTATAAGTAACTACAGTATAACATATAGAAATAAAAAAAGCAAATTGAGAAAAAATATCAATAAGATTATTGACAACTAATAAATGTTAGAATATACTAACTTAAAGAAAAGTAAATGAGATTCATTATCAAAAACATACAGAAAAGAGGATGAGAATGATGCCCTTAACCATGGCAAGAGCAGGAGAAGCAAATGTGATTAAAAAGGTTGGCGGAAAAGAAGAGACAAGAAGATTTTTGGAAAATCTTGGATTTGTAATCGGGGGGCTGGTTACTGTTGTATCAGAAATCGACGGAAATATGATTGTAAATGTAAAAGAGTCAAGAGTTGCCATTAATAAAGATATGGCAAATAAAATAATGATATAAAGGAAGGAAAAAGACATGACATTAAAGCAAGTTCCATGTGGAAAGACAGTGAAAGTCAGAAAACTCAATGGAGAAGGACCGGTAAAACGCCGGATTATGGACATGGGGATTACAAAAGGAGTAGAAGTGTTTGTAAGAAAAGTAGCACCACTGGGAGATCCGGTAGAAGTTACTGTGAGAGGATATGAATTATCTCTGAGAAAAGCAGACGCAGAAATGATAGAGGTAGAATAATTTTTTTGACCTATGGTTAGGAATATCTAATTATAGTAAGAAAAAACAAACATATTCAAACAAAAGGAAAAGGAAGGAAAGCTCGAAAGGGCAGATAGGAGTTCATATGTCAGTAAAGATAGCATTAGCAGGTAATCCAAACTGCGGAAAAACAACATTATTTAATGCACTGACCGGTTCGAACCAATTCGTGGGAAATTGGCCGGGTGTTACGGTAGAAAAGAAGGAAGGAAAGCTTAAGAATCACAAAGATGTGGTAATTATGGACTTACCGGGTATCTATTCTTTGTCTCCATATACTTTGGAAGAAGTAGTGGCAAGAAATTATCTGATAGGAGAAAGACCAGATGCCATTTTAAATATCGTAGATGGAACCAACATTGAGCGTAACCTTTATTTATCCACACAGTTAATGGAACTGGGAATCCCGGTTATCATGGCAGTAAACATGATGGATTTGGTTGCAAAGAGCGGAGATAAAATTAATATTAAAAAGCTCAGTGAAAAACTTGGCTGTGAAGTAGTAGAGATTTCCGCATTAAAGGGAACAGGTATTAAAGAAGCAGCAGAAAAAGCAGTAAAGCTTGCAGAAAGTAAAACAGCAAAACCGCCTGTACATAGCTTTGCACCGGAAGTAGAAAGCGTATTAGCTTCTATTGAAGATAAAATCGGAACAGATGTTGCAGAAGAACAGAAGCGTTTCTTTGCAATTAAATTATTAGAAAAAGATGATAAAATTGTTACACAGATGAAACAGGTTCCAGATGTAACAGCAGAGATTTCTACCATTGAAAAAGAAATGGATGACGATACAGAAAGTATTATCACAAATGAGAGATATACTTACATCTCTTCCATTATCAAAGAGTGTTACACAAAGCAGAACAAAGAGAAACTTACAATTTCCGATAAGATTGATAAAATTGTAACAAATCGTTTCTTGGCACTGCCGATTTTTGCAGTAGTAATGTTTATTGTATATTATGTTTCTGTAACAACCGTAGGTGCTATTCTTACAGACTGGACAAATGATACATTGTTTGGTGAATGGATTGTTCCGGGAGCACAGAGCTTTTTTGAAAACATCGGATGCGCAGATTGGTTAACAGGACTTATTGTTGACGGTATTATATCCGGTGTAGGCGCAGTGCTTGGATTCGTTCCACAGATGTTAGTATTGTTCATTTTCCTTGCTTTCTTAGAAGCTTGCGGATATATGGCAAGAGTTGCATTTATTATGGATAGAATCTTCCGTAAGTTTGGTCTTTCTGGAAAATCATTTATTCCAATGTTAATCGGAAGTGGATGTGGTGTTCCGGGAGTTATGGCGAGCCGTACCATTGAAAATGACAGAGACCGTAAAATGACAATTATGACTACTACATTTATTCCATGTGGAGCTAAATTACCGATTATTGCTTTGATTGCAGGTGCATTATTTGACGGAGCATGGTGGGTTGCACCAAGTGCTTACTTTGTAGGAATTGCAGCCGTTATTTGTTCCGGTATTATCTTAAAGAAAACTAAGATGTTTGCAGGAGATCCGGCACCATTCGTTATGGAACTTCCGGCATATCATCTTCCTACTGTTGGAAATGTATTAAGAAGTATGTGGGAACGTGGATGGTCCTTTATTAAGAAGGCAGGTACTATTATCCTCTTATCTACCATTGTACTTTGGTTCCTGATGAACTTCGGATGGTCTGATGGCGGATTTGGAATGCTTGATTTTGACGGTTTAGAAGGTGTTGCATTGGAAGATGCACAGGCAGGAAGTATTTTAGCGAAGGTTGGAAATGGAATTGCATGGATTTTCGCACCTCTTGGATGGGGAAATTGGAAAATGGCAGTGGCAGCAGTAACCGGATTAATTGCAAAGGAAAACGTAGTTGGTACTTTTGGACAGTTATTCGGATTTGCAGAAGTAGCAGAAGATGGAGCAGAAATTTGGGGACAGCTTGCAGGAAGCATGACAGCAGTAGCGGCTTATTCCTTCTTAGTATTTAACTTGTTATGCGCACCTTGCTTTGCTGCAATGGGAGCAATTAAGAGAGAAATGAATAATGCAAAATGGTTCTGGTTTGCAATTGGATATCAGTGTATATTAGCATATATTGTTTCTTTGTGTGTATATCAGGTTGGAACATGGATTACAACAGGCGTATTCGGAGTAGGAACTGTGGTAGCACTTGTTCTTATCGCAGGATTTATCTATATGCTGTTCCGTCCTTATAAGGAAAGTAACACATTGAAAGTAAAAGGTATGGTGGGAGCAAGATAATATGAAAACACAGATGCAGAAAGAAATGATACTGGAAAAGTTAAAAGAGAATGGATGCAGAATTACCAAACAGCGGCGTTTGATTTTGGATATTATATTAGAGGAAGAATGTAACTGCTGTAAGGAAATTTTTTACAAGGCATCAAAGAAAGACGAGGGGATTGGAGCAGCAACCGTATACCGCATGGTAAATATGCTGGAAGAAATTGGTGCTATCAATCGAAAGAATATGTATAAAGTAGCATATTCACCGAATTGTCTTTTGCAAAATGCTTGCACAGTGGTACTAGATGATGACAGCAGCTATAATCTTTCTGCAAAAGAATGGAATGAGGTAATCCGTAGAGGTTTGAATGCTTGCGGATATCTGAAAAACCAAGGAATCGAATCAGTTACAATAACTGGTTGTGAATGTGAAGAAAAGACATGTTAATTGTTTCAAAAAATTCCATATAGTTTTTATGACAGATGGTGTAGATGCGGAAGACGTAAAGTTTTCTGTGTCTGCACTATTTTTTTACTTTTGCCAATGCGCAACAATGCGCAAAAAGAATATGTGAAAAATGTACAAAAAACAGGAAGATTATCTATAAAAAATGCAGATTGACAACATAAAATGAAGCTGATATACTCAAATCATAGAACAACCGATTGCGCAACGGTGAACAACGGGACACGAAGAGAAAAGGAGAGAGAACATGGATAAATTTGTGGTAAACATTATTCATCGTCCGGAAATGGTTCCAGAGTATGCAGAAAAGGTAACTGGACATGGAAAGGAAGAAGATATCGGAAGAAAGGCATTATTGACCGAATCATTAGACATTTTTAAAACACAGCAGAGGTTAGCACATGAGAATGGATTAAAAACAACTATTCAGATGACTTATGCAAGCTTATTTAATGACGAAGCAGTAGAATTGGCAAAGGCAGACCATGAGAAATATGGGGATGAAATTGCATTATCTTTATTGGGATTGCCATGCAAGGAATTTCGTGAAAAATATAATACAAAAGATTTCTGTATTTGGATGTTTTCCATGGAAGATAAGAAATCTATCGTAGATGATGTATTTGAAAAATTCCATGAACGTTTTGGATTTTATCCGGAATCTACGGGTTCTTACTATATGGATGCAGACCTAACCAATTATATTAAGGAAAAATATCCTTCTGTAAAATGTGCAGTTGCAACTTGCTGGGAAGAAGGTCCAAAGGCATATCATACTTGTAATAACTCATGGTATACCTTGTTTGATGGAGGCCCATGGGCACCATGGATTCCGTCAAAACAAAATACTCATGCACCGGCAGCAGACGAAAGTGAAGATGCCGGAATTGTAGCAATTCCACATCTTTCTCGTGACTTGTTGGCATGTTATGATGGAAACGGTTCTAACTTTGGAACACATCCACAGAATGTACTTCGTGGTATGATTTATGATTCCAAAACTTGGGAATATCCATATTTGTACAATTTAATTGACCAGTATCGTTCTTTAGAAAAATATAACAACGGATATGCATACAACATGATGTTTGTAGGACCGGGCTGGATGAACAAGATGGGACGCTGGGAAGCTCCGTATGAACTGTTAGAAAAGTCTTATTCCGATGGTTGTGCATATTATGGAAAATTGAAAAAAGAGGGCAAGCTGGTAGATATGACAATGGCTGAGTTTGCTGATTATTACCGCCAGAAGAAAAGCTATAAAGAACCGGAATGTGCTCTTTGGAGAGATATTCTCTACGGTTCTGACAAACAGGTATTTTGGTATACAGACCCATATATGAGAGCGTGTGTTAATATGGATCAGGGGGGTGCAATTGTAGATCTTCGTCCATATGCTGCTAAGTTAGAATGGCAGGTGGGAATTGGAACACCTCATGTACAGGATGCATCTTATCCATTTTTGATTCAGGAAAAATATCGTGCAGGTTACTTTACACACTATGCAGGAGAGGGAACGGTACGAAGTGCAAAATTGACACATAACGGCGAGGAAGTGGACTTGTGCTTATGCCGTACCAAGGCACATTTTTCACAGGAAGAAAATACTCGTATTTTAACACTTGATCCGGTAGATATTGAATTTACGGATTTAACAGTAAAGCTTCAGACAAAGATTTATTTTGAGGAGGGTGCATCTAATATTAAGATGGAACGTACAATTCTTGAAATGAGTGACCCGAATGCAGAAGTAGAATTAAACGAATACATGGTAGCATGCTATGGAACAACAGAATATCCGGAAGATATGACAGGAATCACATTAGCATGTGAAGGAAGTGAAACAAAGACAATTTCTTATGCGTACAAATGTAGAGAAGAAAGTTTGGATAGTGCAAAGGCAGTAAGTGCAGTAATTCCGGCAATCCAGACAAAAGTATCACTTACACCGTCAAGTGATGCAGAAGGATATATTAAAGAGGGTTATGCATTCTCACCAATGTTTACCTTAGGATATAAGAAAAAAGTTTCGGATAAGGAGGTATTTGCGACATGGCTCAATCTGGAAAAGGCAAATTAAATTATCGTTGTCCGTCCTGTTTTATGAGGGATTTGGATATTGATATGTTTTATGACAAAGATAAGAAAGAATATTATTGTATCCGTTGTCAGTATCGTGGAACGGAAGCAGATGTTTTGGAAAAAAATGAAATGGTACGTTTCCGTTATGGTGCAATGATGAAACGGTTTGATAAGTTCGATTTTGATTAAGCAGAAAGAAAGGGCTGTTTTTAACAGCCCTTTTCCGGTAAAAAGGAGAAATGGCATGGATAAATTTATTAAGGGTGTGGATTTGTCCACGATGGAAGAATTAGAAAAACTTGGAGCCAAATATTATGACCATGGTGTGGAAAAAGATGTACTGGATATTCTGATGGATTATGGTATCAATGCAGTACGTCTGCGTGTTTGGCATAATCCTTACTCAGAGCTGGGAGAACCTTACGGTGCAGGAACAAATGATTTGCCAACTACCATAAAAATGGCGAAAAAAGTACGAAAAAAAGGTTTGGATTTTCTATTGGATATTCATTATAGTGATTTTTGGACTGATCCGGGAAAACAGATAAAGCCAAAGGCATGGAAGAATTATTCCGTAGAAGAATTAGAACAGGCAATGTACGATTATACCGTAGAAGTAATGGAAGCCTTAGTGAAAGCAGAAGCAGTTCCAACTATGGTTCAGGTAGGAAACGAGCTTTCTAATGGCATTTTGTGGCCGGAGGGTGAAATTCCCAACTATGACAATCTTGCCCGTTTTGTCAGTAGTGGAATCCGGGGAGTCAAAGCGATAACTCCTCAAATGCCCATAATGATTCACTTGGATAATGGTGGAAATAATGAACTGTATCGCAGATGGTTTGATAACTATTGTAAGCGAGGAGAAGATTTTGATGTAATAGGATTATCTTATTATCCTTTCTGGCATGGCAGCTTAGACAGTCTTAGCAATAATGTGAAAGATATTGCAAAACGTTATGGAAAAGAATTGATAATTGCAGAAGTGTCTATGGGGTATACCATGGAAGATTATGCAGCTTATGAGGGATTGAGCGCAGAGGAACGGAAAGGAATGGCAACCAAACCATCCTTGGTAGAAAAGATAGAATATCCTACGACAAAGCAGGGACAAAGTGATTTTATGCTGGATATTATGAAACGGTTGAAAGCAATACCGGAAAATAAAGGCTGCGGATTTTATTATTGGGAGCCGGCGTGGATTCCGGTAAAAGGCTCCGGCTGGGCAACAGAAGCTTCCTTAAAATATATGAAAGATAAAGGTCCATGCGGAAATGAATGGGCAAATCAGGCATTGTTTGATTATGAAGGAAATGTACTTCCGGCATTAGAGGTTATTCGGGATTTTAAAGGGTAAAGGGAAAATTTGGAATACAGAATAAATGAGAGAAATAGACCATTAGGCGTTAGGCAAAACGGTTTGTTTCTCTTTTTCTTTGGAACAGGATATGATAGAATACATATATTAAAAATAGAAGAATTTAGATAGATGGAGAGAAATATGGATATAAATATTATAATCGGATTAGCAATTCCCTTTTTGGGAACAACATTAGGTGCAGCGTGTGTATTTTTTTTGAAAAATGAAATAAAACCATTGATACAAAAGTCGTTATTGGGATTTGCCTCAGGGGTCATGGTGGCAGCTTCCGTATGGTCATTGCTGATTCCGGCAATTGATATGTCAGAAGAAATGGGAAAATTTGCATTCATTCCGGCAGCAGTGGGATTTGCACTTGGTATTGTTTTTTTGCTTGGAATGGACAGGATTATTCCCCATTTACATATGAATGCAGAGAAGCCGGAGGGACCTGAGACAAACCTAAAAAAAACAACCATGCTGGTACTGGCTGTTACACTTCATAATATTCCTGAGGGAATGGCAGTTGGTGTAGTATTTGCCGGATTGTTAAGCGGAGAGAGTCAGATTGCAATGACGGGGGCATTTGCATTAGCAATCGGAATCGCAATTCAGAACTTTCCGGAAGGGGCAATTATTTCTTTACCGCTACGAAGCGAGGGCGGTAGTAAAGCAAAAGCATTTTTTTATGGAGTAGCATCCGGAGTGGTAGAGCCTATTGGAGCAGCAATTACTATTTTGCTTACGGGATTGGTAGTGCCGCTTTTGCCGTATTTGCTGTCTTTTGCAGCCGGAGCTATGATTTATGTGGTAGTAGAAGAATTACTTCCAGAGGCATCTGAGGGGGAACACTCCAATATTGGAACAATAGGATTTGCCTTGGGATTTCTCGTAATGATGATATTGGACGTGGCACTTGGATAAGAATTATCTTTATTGAGAAAAACCACACAATAACCCTCTTGAAAAATCCATAGCTTTTTAGTATGATACCCATAGGTTAGAGAAAACTAACCAAAGAAAGCAATAGCTAACTGAAAGGGTGTCAAAAATCAATGAGCAAGGAAATGATATATCTGATTACGAGTGTAAATATGAAAACATTGGATATGCAATTAGCATTTCAATGCGCACCGGTTCTGATGAATTATAAGATTTCCAATCTGCTGATTGTTGAAAAAGAGAAAATTGATTCGGTAAAGCAGTTATTTGCTAAAACAGAACTATCCTGCAAATTAGTCATGGTGTCAGAAGAAAAATCAGGTTTTTTGATTTATCGTAAAGAGGCTTTGAAGTCCTATTTGGAGAGTGAAAAAGTTCGTGAATTGATGGAATCTTTTGGATATGAAAATTACGAGTTAGAAAAAATATTAGAACAATTTTCCGGAAAGTATACAGAATATATATCCAATAACGGAAGTTTCCCACATGAAATGGGCTTGCTGTTAGGATATCCGGTAGAAGATGTGATTGGATTTATTCAAAATGACGGAGAAAATTTTCTGTATTCAGGTTACTGGAAAGTATATACAAACCTTTCGGAAGCATTAGAACATTTCGAACGTTACAACCTGGCGAAAGAAACTGCAGTTCGGATGATTTCAGAGGGAAAAGATATTTTTCAAATTTTGCATATCGGCTCTTTTCAGAAAAATAACTGGAAACAAAGTATGGTTTAGGAGGATTTTTTTAGATGAGTAAAATTATTGTAGCATTTTGGTCACAGTCAGGAAATACAGAAGCTATGGCAAATGCCATTGGAAGAGGAATCACAGCGGCAGGCAAGGAAGCAGAAGTTTTGCATATTTCAAATGTGTCTATGGATGATTTGAAAAAAGCAGATTGTTTTGCATTAGGCTGCCCGGCAATGGGAGCGGAGGTTTTGGAAGAAGGAGAAATGGAACCTTTCGTAGAAGAAGTAGAAGGATTTGCAGCAGGCAAGAAAATTGCATTATTTGGCTCATATGGCTGGGGTGACGGTGAATGGATGCGTGACTGGGAAGAACGTATGAAATCTGCAGGCGCAACACTTGTAAACGGAGAAGGTTTAATCATACATGAAACACCGGACGAAGCTGGTGAAGCAGAGTGCGAAAGCCTTGGAAAACAGTTAGCATCTGTATAGCAGATGTGCTTACAGTAATTTAACTAACGGGTTGTTGTGTAATGCAGCAACCCGATTTAATAAAATCGGATATAAAGGAGAAAAAACATGAGCGTAGTAATTATCGGAGGACATGACAGAATGGTCTGTCAGTATAAAAAAATCTGTAAGGCACATCAATGCAGAGCAAAAGTATTTACACAGATGTCAGGAAACTTAAAAGAAAAGATAGGAAGTCCGGATTTGATTGTACTATTTACCAATACCGTATCTCATAAAATGGTGCGCTGTGCATTAACAGAGGCAGAACGCACCAATGCGGATGTGGTCAGATGTCATACAAGTAGCGGAACAGCGTTAGAAGAAATCTTATCTGAAAAATGTGGGGCATAAAGTAGTGATGCAGGGTATGCATATATAAAGTACGAAAATACAAATTTTGACAATTAAAATCTCTTTATGGTAGAATGAAACGTCGTTTTGCATGAAAAACATCGTACCTGATGAGCAATGCGACAACTTGAGCACTGGTAAAGGGTGTTTTGAGTAATTTATATCGTGAAGAGGAGAAAATTATGAAGAGAGAAATTTGTAAAAAAGTAAGCTGTATGTTATTGGCTGGTATGGTACTGGCAGGATGTGGAGAAACAAAGGTATCGGATGACATGAGCACAGAGGAAGCCATCAAGTATGCAGAAGGATTGTTAGAAGAAAATAAGGATAGTTCGGCAGCAGATTTGAATGACGATATGGTGGATGATGCCATTGAAGATTTTATGGGTGATTTAGAAGATGGAAAAAAAGTTGACCGATTTCACAACAGATAGCAGATTTATACAATAACGTAGAGTGGCAAAAAACAGGGGTAAATATCGGTCAGTCACATGGAGATATTGACCCGGACGAGAAAGTGGATCTTTCGGATGCGAAAAAAGTAAAAAAATGGTTAAAAGAAAAAATCGCAGAACTGGAACCTACAGATGAGATATATATTCATTATGTATTTTTTGAAAAAGAAGGTAGTAACGATAGAGATGAATTGTATTTTAGAATTAATATAGAGGATATTAATAGGGAAAGCGTAAATAATTATATGGGACTTAAGTATCATCAGGGGAATACTGATAAGGGGGAATACTCTTGTTTTTCCAGAAAGGAAGATGGAACATATTATCTGTTTGCAACGCATGAAGATGTTTTTGAATATCGTGAATGGTCGGGGGAAGATTTATAAAAACGGGAGAACTTAATAGAGGATAACTCTGGAAAAATTGTAACAAACTATTGACAGATTCTAGAGTAATATGATAGTCTCTATTTTAGATGTGCGAAAACAGAAATGGGTTGTTTTCATAGTCGCATTATTGATTGAGTTAGAAGCTCAAATTTTATAAGTTGGTTACTTAAAACCAGTGTGGTATACACATCAACTTGTGAAGTGGTCAATAAGAGTAGTAAAAGTAAGTATTTGCTATATAGACTCTGGAAACCCTATTTATGATTAAGAAGCATAGTATTTTTTTGAAATCTAAAAATAATACAAAAATGTAAGAAATCATACGCAGGTGATGAAATATCACCTGCGTTTTTTGTGTTGAATTAATTTGTAAATTCCATGCACAGCTTTGGAGAATACATAAAATATGGAGAAGAACGATGAAGACATTAACACAAAATGATGCACCCATTTACGATGCATTAAAGCAATTTCAAAAGAAAAGAGTAGTACCGTTTGATGTACCGGGACACAAACGTGGAAAGGGAAATCCGGAGTTAAGGGAGCTTTTAGGAGAGCAGTGTGTATCAAATGATGTAAATTCTATGAAACCTTTGGATAATCTCTGTCATCCGGTATCCGTCATTCGAGATGCGGAAAAATTAGCAGCAGAAGCCTTTGGCGCAGCAAATGCCTTTTTTATGGTAGGCGGAACTACCTCGGCAGTACAGAGTATGATTTTAAGTGTGTGTAAGCGAGGGGAGAAAATTATACTTCCGAGAAATGTACATAGAAGTGTTATTAATGCCATGATTTTAAATGGTGCTCATCCGGTGTATGTAAATCCTGATGTAGACAAAAGACTTGGAATCCCTCTTGGAATGAAGTTATCACAGTTAGAAAAAGCCATGAAAGAAAATCCGGATGCAAAGGCAGTTTTGGTAAATAATCCAACCTATTATGGAATTTGTTCGGATTTGCGTTCTATTGTGAAACTGGCACATGCCCATGGTATGAAAGTATTAGCAGATGAAGCTCATGGAACACATTTTTATTTTGGAGAAAATCTTCCGGTATCTGCCATGGCGGCAGGTGCAGATATGGCAGCGGTAAGTATGCATAAATCCGGCGGAAGTCTTACGCAGAGTTCCTTTCTATTGACAGGGCCAGAGGTAAATGCAGGCTATGTGAGACAGATTATTAATTTGACACAGACCACAAGCGGTTCTTATCTCTTATTATCAAGTCTTGATATCTCCAGAAGAAATCTTGCTATTCGTGGAAAAGAAGAGTTTTTTAAGGTGGTTGGAAAGGCGAGATATGCCAGAGAAGAAATTAATCAAATTGGAGATTATTACGCTTATTCTAAGGAACTTATCAATGGAGACAGTATTTTTGATTTTGATGAGACAAAGCTTTCTGTTTATACATTGGATGTTGGATTAGCAGGAATTGAAGTTTATGACTTATTGCGTGACGAATATGATATTCAGATAGAGTTTGGTGATATTGGAAATATTTTGGCATACATATCCATTGGTGATCAGCAGAAAAATATTGAAAGACTGGTAGGAGCATTGTCTGAGATTCGCAGACGTTTTCGCAAGGATAAAGCAGGTATGTTGACACAGGAATATCTGGCACCGAAAGTAGCAGTTACACCGCAGGAGGCTTTTTATGCAGAAAAAGAGTCACTTCCTATGATGGAGACAAAAGGAAGAATTTGCAGTGAATTTGTCATGTGTTATCCACCGGGAATCCCGATTTTGGCACCGGGAGAAGAAATAACGTCTGATATTTTACAATATATTCAATATGCCAAGGAAAAGGGATGTTCCATGACTGGTACAGAGGATTCGGCAATTGAACGCTTGAATGTTTTGAAAGGAGTATAAGATATGGAAATATGGTTTTCAGAAAATCATACGGATGATGTAAAATTGTCCATTCGTGTTGACCGTCAGCTTTATAGTGTACAGAGTGACTACCAGAGAATTGATGTATTTGATTCTAAGGAATTTGGCAGGGTATTGACCTTAGACGGATATGTGATGATGACAGAACGAGATGAATTTATTTTTCATGAGATGCTGGTACATGTGCCGATGGCAGTTCATCCAAATGTGCGTAAGGTATTAATTATTGGTGGGGGTGATGGCGGCGTAGTAAGAGAACTGTCTCATTATTCAGAAATAGAAAGGATTGATTTGGTAGAGTTGGATTCATTGTTGGTGGAAGTAAGTAAAAAATATTTGCCAAATACGTCCTGCCGTATGGATGAAAAGCGGTTACATCTATATTGCACGGATGCCCTGCGTTTTGTACGCGCTAAAGAAAATGAGTACGATTTGATTATTGTAGATTCCACTGACCCTTTTGGACCGGGAGAAATTCTCTTTACCAAGGAGTTTTACGGAAATTGCTACAAGGCACTAAAGGAAGATGGAATTATGATTCATCACAACGAAAGTCCGTTTTATATGGAAGAGGCAGCATGGTGTCAAAGGATTCATAAGCGGGTATGCGATATTTTTGAAGAAAGTGCGGTGTATCAGGCGCATCTGCCAACCTATCCTTCGGGGCATTGGCTGTTTGGATTTGCTTCTAAGAAATACAATCCATTAAATGATTTAGCACCGGAAAAATGGAATATGCGGGGAATCCATACCAGATATTATACAACAAGGCTGCATCAGGGGGCATTTGCACTGCCTGCCTATGTAGAGGAAATGTTACGAGAAGTGGAGGAATATTGAAAATGTTACAGAAAAATGTAGAAACCTTTATCGGATGTGATGCTGAATACGAAGAAGCAAAAATTGTATTGTTTGGAGCCCCGTTTGATTCTACGACTTCTTATCGTCCGGGAACCAGATTTGCAAGCCGAACCATACGTCAGGAGTCCTACGGTTTAGAAACTTACAGCCCATATCAAGAGGAAGATTTAGAGGACTACTCGGTGTTTGACAGTGGTGATATAGAACTTTGTATTGGAGAAGCCAAGGCAGCGTTAGAACAGATTGAGGAACGTACAAGTACTATTTTAAAAGATGGAAAGCTGCCTTTTATGATAGGTGGAGAGCATTTGGTGACCCTAGGAGCAGTACGGGCGATTGCAAAGCAATATCCGGATTTGCATATCATACACTTTGATGCTCATACGGACTTACGGAAGGAATACTTAGGAGCAGAATTGTCCCATGCTTGTGTATTGCGCAGATGCCATGAAATTTTGGGAGATGGAAGAATCTTTCAGTTTGGAATTCGTTCTGGTGATCGTGCAGAGTTTCAGTGGAGCGAAGAGGGGCATGTAACTACTCATAAATATAATTTTGATGGATTAGAAGATGTCTTAAAGGAACTGGAGGGAAAACCAGTGTATTTTACCATTGATTTAGATGTGCTAGACCCATCTGTTTTTCCGGGAACAGGAACACCGGAAGCTGGTGGAGTTGGATTTATGGAATTATTAGATGCGATTTACGAATCCTGTTATGCACTTCATATTGTGGGATGTGATGTGAATGAGCTGTGTCCGCCATGTGACCCCACAGGAGCATCTACCGCAGTGGCATGTAAAGTGGTGCGGGAATTTTTGTTAGCCTTATTGAAAAAAGAAAAATAAAATCAAAATATAATTTTGTAAAAATAATGGAAAGTGGAGGAAGAAAATGAACAAGTTAATGATTATCGGCTGTGGAGGAGTAGCAAGTGTTGCAATTCATAAATGTTGCCAGAATAGTGAGTTTTTTGATGAAATATGTATTGCCAGCCGTACAAAGGCGAAATGTGATGCATTAAAGGAAAAATTAGAGGGAACAACTTCTGTAAAAATTACCACAGCACAGGTAGATGCAGATAATGTACCGGAATTAGTAGCCTTATTGAAAAAAGAAAAGCCGCAGGCAGTACTGAACTTGGCATTGCCTTATCAGGATTTGCATATCATGGATGCTTGCTTGGAAGCAAAAGTGCATTATATTGATACCGCCAATTATGAACCGGAAGATACTGCAAAGTTTGAATACAAATGGCAATGGGAGTATCGGGAACGTTTTGAAAAAGCCGGTATTACAGCATTACTGGGAAGTGGATTTGACCCGGGCGTGACAAGTGTATTTTCGGCTTATGCATTGAAACATTATTTTGATGAAATCAACTATATTGATATTTTGGACTGTAACGCAGGAGACCATGGATATCCATTTGCTACGAACTTCAATCCGGAAATCAATATTCGAGAAGTATCTGCAAAAGGCTCTTATTGGGAAGATGGACATTGGGTAGAAACAGAACCAATGGAAATTAAGCGTGTATACAATTTCCCTGAAATTGGAGAAAAGGATATGTATCTTTTACATCATGAAGAAATTGAATCCCTTGCCCTTAACATTCCGGGAATTAAGCGAATCCGTTTCTTTATGACCTTTGGGCAGAGCTATCTGACTCATTTAAAATGTTTAGAAAATGTAGGAATGACAAGCATTGAGCCAATCATGTATGAAGGAAAAGAAATCATTCCGTTGCAATTTCTAAAAGCTGTTTTACCGGACCCATCCTCATTAGGTCCAAGAACTAAGGGAAAAACCAATATCGGATGTATTTTTATTGGAAAAAAAGACGGTGTAGAGAAGAAACTTTACATTTACAATACCTGTGACCATCAGGAGTGCTATAAAGAGGTTGGTTCTCAGGCAGTTGCTTATACTACCGGAGTTCCGGCTATGATTGGTGCTATGATGGTAATGAGTGGAAAGTGGCAAAAATCAGGGGTATATAATATAGAAGAATTTGATCCGGATCCATTTATGGATGCCTTGAATCAGTGGGGACTTCCATGGAAGATTTCTGAAAATCCGGACTTGGTAGAATAAAATTGCACGATAAAAACAACTGGAGATAGAAATGAAAGTCGAAGAATTAAAAACTCCTTGTTATGTGATAGAGGAAGAAAAAATAAAAAAGAATTTGGAAATCCTGCGCTTGGTTATGGAAGAAACGGGGTGTCACATTTTATTGGCACAAAAGGCTTTTTCTATGTATTATAGTTATCCGCTGCTTGGTACCGTATTAAGCGGTACCACAGCAAGCGGACTGTATGAGGCAAAGCTTGGAGCAGAAGAGATGGGGAAGGAAAACCATGTTTTTTCTGCGGCATATCGAGAGGATGAATTTGAAGAAATTGCAGAACTTTGTGATCATATTGTGTTCAATTCCGTTGGACAGTTGAAAAAATTTGAAGGAATTGCAAAGGGAAAAGGAAAAAGTATTGGGATTCGTATTAATCCAGAGTGTTCTACCCAAGAAGGACATGCAATTTATGACCCTTGTGCATCAGGTTCGCGGTTGGGAATTACACTCAGTCAGCTAAAAAAAGCAGAACAAACGTATGGGGAAAATCTGTTAGAAAAGGTAGAAGGATTGCACTTTCATACCTTATGTGAGCAAAATGCAGATGATTTAAAAAAGACCTTAGATGCAGTGGAGGAAAAATTTGGTTTTTATTTAAAAAATATGAAGTGGTTGAATATGGGAGGCGGGCATCATATTACCCGCAAAGACTATGATGTGGAGTTGCTGATTAATTGTATTCGTCATATACAAGAAACCTATGGTGTAGAAGTGTATTTAGAACCGGGGGAAGCAGTTGCCTTAAATGCCGGATTGTTGGTAACCAGTGTACTGGATATAACGGAAAATGGCGGAATTCAAAATGTTATTTTAGATATTTCCGCAGCCTGCCATATGCCGGATGTATTGGAGATGCCTTATCGTCCTCCGCTTCGTGAGAGTGGAGAGCCGAAAGAAAAAGCATATACCTATCGTTTGGGCGGACCGACCTGTCTTGCGGGAGATGTCATAGGTGACTATTCATTAAATCAAGAATTAACAATTGGACAACGTTTGATATTTGAAGATATGGCAATTTACTCTATGGTAAAGAACAACACATTTAATGGTATGAAGCTTCCTGATATTGTTTGGAAAAGTGGTGAAGATTGTCAAATTATTAAACGCTTCGGATATGAGGATTTCAAAATGAGATTGTAAAATAAGATTGTAAAATCAAATCTGGCATGACAAAAACTTTAAAACTGGCTATATTAAAATGGTCAGAAAGGGTATATGATGTTTTTTAGATTTTATACGAGGAGTGATGAAAAATGTCAGATACAACAGTAAAGGCGGCAGTAAAAGGAAACACGATGGAACAAGTAAAATTCATTACTACAACGGCAATGGGAATTGCACTGGTATATGTATTTACTTGGTTGATTAATGTGCAGATATTTCCGGGGCAGGGTGGATTAGTTCATCTTGGAAATGTTCCATTGTTTATTTTTGCAATTTTATTTGGAAAGAAAACCGGAGCAATTGCAGGCGGTGTGGGAATGGGATTATTTGACCTGACATCCGGTTGGACTGCATGGGCACCATTTACATTTATTGTAGTAGGAATCATGGGATTTGTAGTAGGTCTTATCAGTGAAAAGAAAAAAGGATTTGGCTGGTATTTGTTAGGGATGATTGCAGCATTGCCAATTAAGATTGTGGGATATTATGTAGCAGAGGGCATTATTACCGGAAACTGGGTTGCACCTGCAATGTCTATACCGGGAAACGTACTTCAGGTAGGAGCAGCAATTGTAATTACCGCTATTGTAATCATACCTTTGAAAAAAGCAGCAAATAAAGTATTAGGATAATAGGTGATAGTGATGTATAAGATTATGACACCGGGACCTACACAGGTAAAAGAAAATGTGCGGTTAGCACGGGCAAGAGAGTGTACGAATCCGGATTTAGATGAAACATTTGTAGAGTTTTACAAGGAAACCTGTGAGTTAATCAGCAGCCTGTTGCATACCAAAAATGAAACACTGATTTTAGACGGCGAGGGAATCTTGGGATTAGAGGCAGCGTGTGCATCTTTAACGGAATCGGGCGATAAGGTACTGGTTTTAGATAACGGAATTTACGGAAAGGGATTTGCGGACTTTGTTTCCATGTATGGTGGAAAACCGGAACTTTATACCGTAGACGATAAAAACCCTATTGACCCAATAGCAATGGAAGAATACTTAAAGTTAAATCATGATTATAAATATGCAACACTGGTTCATTGTGATACACCAAGCGGTATGCTCAATAATATTGGGAATCTTTGCCCGATTTTGAAAAAATATGGTATAATGACAATTGTAGATTCTGTATCCGGTATGTTTGGTGAAGAAGTGCGGGTAGATGATTATCAGATAGACATCTTGTGTGGAGGTTCACAAAAAGCGGTTTCCGCACCACCGGGACTTACTTTTGTAGTAGTGAGTGAAGCAGCGAAAAAGGCAATGGCAGACAGAAAAACGCCGATAGCATCTTTTTATGCCAATTTAAAAGCATTTGAAGGCTACTATGAAGCAAAGTGGTTTCCATATACCATGCCAATCAGTGACATCTATGGATTGCGTGCAGCTTTTGATAATATTGCTGCGGACAAGGATATGTTAAAGCGTCATGCACAAATTGGAGATGCATGTCGCAAGGCAGTTACAGAAGCAGGATTAAAATTGCATTTAGAATCAGGCTTTTCCAATACAGTGACTGTATTTGATGTACCGAAAGAAACAACAGCAAAAGATATTCTCGATACTATGAGAAAAACATATAATATTATGTTGGCAGGTTCTTTTGATACATTGGCAGGTCAGGTAATTCGTATCGGTCATATGGGAAGTAATGCTAATAAAGAAGACATGATAGCAACATTGGATGCATTGGATAAAACAATGCAGCAGTTAGGTGTTTCATTAAAAGGAAGTATGAGGGAAATTTTTGAAAGAGAATATGAAAGAAACGTATAAAAAACTATATCAGAATATTTGTGATACGGTAAAAGAATGGGAAATTAAAATCGGATATCGCAAGGAAGAGATTCAGCTCTATTATCCCGAGGAATCTTTGATGGAACTATTAGAAACGAATCAGGATTCCCTAAAGGGGGCATTAGACGGCTTTTGTGTTGCCATAAAAGAGTGGATGGGGCAGATTATGATTTATGAGACAGAAGAAAAAGGACGCTATTGTGTACGAATTCCGGCGCAGGGTGTTTCTTATGTCCATGAGAATCTTCCTGAAAGTGAGTTCTTGAAAGCCTTTTTAAAGGTAGTTACAACACCGGGAAAGAAACTGGAGGATGTGTGTCAGGTATTTTCTGATTTTTCAGACAAAGTTACGATTGAAAAGGCAGTGGAACGTGAATGGGGCATCTGGTTTACAGACGGTGACATTGATTCTTATGTATATTATGTAGAAGAGGATGAATTTGGACTAGAATATCATCGTTTTACAAAAGAAGCATATCAAAAGTTGATTTCTGATTAAAATAAAAGAGTATAGAAAAAAGCCGGTGTATACAAGGAGTGTGTACACTGGCTTTTCCTATGAGAGAAGAATATGTAAGAATATTTTTCTCAGACTTTGAGTTTCTTATTGTAAATGTAACGTGCCAAATAAACAAACGGAGTATCTGCCAAACTGGTTACAATGAAAATAACATAGCTGGAAATCATAATAGAAACCAGTGTTTCAAAGGAATAAACTCCGAGAAAAGCTCCAAGGGTAAATAATACAGTGTTTAAAAGCTGTGATAACATGGTAGAACCGTTATTGCGAAGCCACAGATATTTTTTGCTGTCTCCAAACTTTTTGGTGGTAAACTCCCACCATTTATGGTAAATCCATACATCAAATAACTGAACCACCACATAAACAACAATTCCTACCAGCATAAGGCGTGGTGTCTTGGAGAAAATGGTGCGAATACTTGACATTGCCCAGTCATTTTTATTCGGGGTATAAAGCAGCCAAGAACAACTGATAGGAATAAAAAATACAGAGGTGGCAATTCCAAGATATACTGCCTTTTGCGCCGCTTTTTTTCCATACAGTTCACTTAAAATATCCGTTACCAGGAAAGTAGAGGCAAATAGAATATTTCCAAGTGTCATTTCCATACCAAAGGCATCTACCACCAGCAAGGCTTCAATATTGGCAGCAATGGTAGCGATAACAGTCCAGAGAAATAATCCCTGTTCGTGAAAAATACAAAATGCTGCAATAACAGCAGAAAAAGTAAAAATTAATGATAGAATTAATAAAAGTTCGTTAGACATTCGTAGTTCCTCCTACTCCAAAGTCGGTATTTTCCATTAAGATATCTACCCTTGGGTTATTGATGTAGTCAGGGTAGAGATGTTTTTGAAACAAAGCAATCACTCGTGGGTCAGGCTTAATAGGCATACGGTTTTCTACCATAATATTGATACACACACGTTCAAAAAATCGCAGCCCTGTCTCAATGTCCTGTCTCATACTTTCTGCAGTTTGACCGGGAATCCCCTGTAAGAGACACACTTCGTCAAAGTATTTTGCAATTTCTTCTGGGGAGTCTGTGCCAATTCCCTTGGAAAGATAGCTTTCACGGAATAAGGAGTCAAAGGTTTCTACACCGATTTTTAGCTTTAGCGTAATCCCTTTATTTTCAAAACGTTTGCGAAAAGCAGGGATTTCCTCCCGATGCATCCAATGACATTCAAAGTGAATTTCTGAAATATCCTTTTTGAGACAAACTTCTTCAATGAGAGAAAGCGTGTCTTCGTCTAAATCTACAAAACTTCCGGAGTTAATAACTTCCAATTTATGATAAAGTCCGGTTACCTTTAAAAGCTGCGCACGGTTTAAGCGAAAATTTTCTTTTTTATCCGAAGACTTATCTAAATGGTAGTCACAGAAACGGCAGCGTTTCCAAACACAACCGCTGCCACGAAGCATAACAATTTCTCTTGGATTTTTTTCTTCTATAATAGAATATCGAATTGGTTCAAAATTTTCAGACATAATATTCCTTTCTTGTGTTACGATTTATATAAATTTAAAATTTGTTTTTATGAAAGTTACAGTAGAACAAAAAACTGCGTTCTTAATTATAGCATTCAAAGGGAAAAAGTCAATAAATGCAAGGCTGGTGTCTTGCATGGAAAAACAGCATATGCTATGATTTTGTTATTATGAAAAACGGATTAGAAGAACATTATATAATAAAAGATAATAAGAAGCTCCGAATGGGTTATACCACAGGAAGCTGTGCCGCCGCAGCAGCAAAAGCAGCGGCTTATACGCTATTGAAAGGGAAAGAAGTATCCTATGTGAGCTTGCTTACGCCAAAGGGGATTCAGTTGCATTTAGAAGTTTTAGATATGGAAAAGGGACAAGACTTTGTATCATGTGCTATTGAAAAGGATGCAGGGGATGACCCGGATGTGACGAATAAGCTGTGGATTTATGCAAAAGTGTCTCAAATAGAAAAAACGAAGATTGAGATTACAGGTGGACAAGGTGTTGGCATTGTCACAAAACTGGGACTGGAACAGCCCGTAGGAAGTCCGGCAATCAACAGAGTGCCAAGAGAAATGATTACCAGAGAATTACAAAAGGTGTGTAAGGACTGTGGGTATGCAGGAGGATTGCAAGTAGAAATTTCCGTACCGGAGGGAGAAAAGACAGCAGAAAAAACCTTTAATCCAAGACTGGGAATTATGGGAGGAATTTCTATTTTAGGAACTACCGGAATTGTAGAACCCATGAGTGAATCTGCATTGCTTGCAAGTATTCGGGTAGAGTTAAAGCAGCAAGTGGAAACAGGGCATAAAAGCCTCGTCATAACACCGGGGAACTATGGACGAGAATTTTTAAAGGAAAACTTTCCTTTTGATTCAGAACGGGCAGTAAAATGCAGTAATTTTGTAGGAGATACCATTGATATGGCAGTGGAGCTTGGTGTTGAAAATATTTTGTTTGTAGCTCATATCGGAAAGTTTATCAAGGTTGCAGGAGGAATTATGAATACTCATTCCAGAAATGCAGATGCAAGAATGGAGATTTTGTGTGCTAATGCAGCAATGGCAGGAGCTGATAATGCTGTGTTACAAAATATTATGAATGCAGTTACCACAGAGGAAGGATTACGACTTTTAAAAGAAGCTGGGATATTAGAAAAAACTATGGAATTAGTGACAAAAAAGATTCAATTTTATCTGGATAAGCGAAGTTATGGAAAATGTAAGATTGCAGTAGTGTTATTTTCCAATGAACAGGGAGAGCTTGGGAGAAACGAAAATTATCAGGAAGTGGCAGAAAAAATATTGAAACAAAGTGTGATACAAGGAGACTAACATGACAGGCAAATTATACGGAATCGGAGTAGGTCCGGGAGAACCGGAGCTTTTGACATTAAAAGCAGTGCGGTTAATAAAAGAATGTGATATCATTGCAGTTCCGGGAAAAAAGAAAGAAGAAACAGTAGCATATCAAATTGTAAAACAAGTACTGCCGGAAATAGAAGGTAAAGAATGTTTAGAAATAGATATGCCGATGACGAAAGACAAAGAAAAGTTAGAATTAAGTCATAATAAAGCTTTTGCACAGGTGGCAAAGGTACTAAATATCGGAAAAAACGTTGCGTTTTTAACCTTGGGAGACCCTTGTGTGTATTCCACCTATATTTATGTACACCAAAGAATTGTGAAAGCCGGATACGATACTGAAATTGTTAGTGGGATTCCATCCTTTTGTGCAGTAGCTGCCAAATTGAATGAAGGATTAGTGGAACGTAACGAGATGCTCCATGTGATTCCTTCCACCTATGGTATTGAAAAGGGAATGGAACTGTCAGGAACCCGTGTTTTAATGAAAGCAGGCAAAAAAATAAAACAGATAAAAGAGCAGTTGAAGAAAAAAGAGGTTCAGGTGTCCATGATTGAAAACTGTGGAATGGAGCAGGAAAAAATTTATCACAATGTAGAAGAGATACCGGACGAGGCGGGATATTATTCCCTAATGATTGTAAAGGAGCAAGAGAAATGATATATTTTGTGGGAGCAGGAAGCGGTGCACCGGATTTAATTACGGTAAGAGGACAAAAGTTATTACAAAAGGCGGATGTAGTGATTTATGCAGGCTCTTTGGTCAATCCGGCATTGCTGGAAGAGACAAAGAAAGATTGTGAAATTTATAACAGTGCTAAAATGACCTTAGAAGAAGTCATACAAGTGATGAGACAGGCAGAGGAACAAGAGAAAATGACGGTACGGCTTCATACCGGAGATGCAAGTATTTATGGAGCAATCCGAGAACAAATGGATAGATTGGAAGAGTTAGGGATTGGCTATGAAAGCTGTCCGGGAGTCAGTTCCTTTTGTGGTGCAGCAGCGGCATTGAACTTAGAGTATACATTGCCGGACGTGTCACAAAGTGTAATTATTACCCGTATGGCAGGAAGAACGCCTGTACCGGAAAGAGAAGAAATAGAAAGCTTCGCAACACATCATGCAACGATGGTGATTTTTTTAAGTACGGGAATGTTAGAAGAATTGCAGGTACGTTTGATGAAAGGCGGCTATGAAGCTGCTACACCGGCGGCAATTGTATACAAGGCAACATGGCAAGAGGAAGAAAAGTATATTTGTACGGTAAGTACATTAGTCCAGACAGCCAAGGAACACAACATTACCAAGACAGCCTTGATTATCGTAGGTGATGTGGTGACACACAGCAATTACCGCAGAAGTGATTTATATCATCCAGCCTTTGAAACGGAGTTTCGAAAACCATGCAAATAGAGATTATCAGCTTTACCGGTCAGGGAAGTTGTCTGGCGGAAAAGATAAAAAATATAATAAAAGTCCACGGAAATGTACAGCTTACAAGTGGAAAAGACCACAATGTTTCTTTAGAGATGTGGACAAAAAATACTTTTTCCAAAGCTCAATTATTGATTTTTGTGGGAGCAGCCGGAATTGCAGTCCGTGCCATTGCACCATTTGTACAGGATAAGTTCAAAGACCCTGCAGTTTTAGTGGTGGACGAAAAGGGAAAATATGTGATTCCAATTTTGTCAGGTCATGTAGGTGGTGCAAATGCCTATGCAGTGCAGTTGGCAGAACAATTACAGGCAGAAGCGGTGATTACCACAGCTACGGATATTAATCACAAGTTTGCCGTAGATGTATTTGCCAAGAAAAACCAGTTATTCATAAAAGACAGAGCTTGGGCGAAAGAGATTTCCGCAGCAGTTCTTAATGGCGAAAAAGTGAAATTTTCCTGTGAAGGACAAATAATAGGAAACGTGCCACAGGAAGTTGTGATAGAGCAGGAAAAAGTAATAGGAACAATGCCACAGGAAAATGTGAGAGGACATCAGATATATGTAGGGATTCATAGAAATTGTCAGTTGATTCCAAGGGTAGTAGTCCTAGGGATTGGTTGTAAAAAAGGAAAGTCGAAAGAAGAAATCGAAGCCTTTGTATCAGAACAGTTAGAAAAACAGCAGATAGCAATGGAAAGTATTGCTTGTGTCGCATCCGTAGATAAAAAGAAAGACGAGAAAGGGATTCTTGCATTTTGTGAAAAATATGGATTGGAGTTTCAGACATTTTCCCCGGAAGAATTAGAAGCAGTGCAGGGAGAATACAGTCAATCAGATTTTGTGAAACAAACCATTGGAGTGGGAAATGTTTGTGAGCGGGCGGCTGTTTGTGCATGGAAACAGAACCGTGCACATATGTTACAGTCCAAGACCGCACAAAATGGAATAACCCTTGCAATGGCGGAAAAGGAATGGAGTGTTAGATTTGAGTAAATTATATGTAGTTGGAATCGGACCGGGGGCATATGAGGATATGACCTTAAGGGCAATTCAGACTTTGGAAAAATGTGATGTAATTGTAGGATATACCGTATATGTGGATTTGGTAAAAGAGCATTTCAAAGAAAAAGAGTTCCTCACCACACCTATGCGCAAAGAAGTAGAGCGTTGCCGAATGGCATTTGAACAGGCGGCAGTAGGGAAAAATACAGCAATGATTTGCAGCGGAGATGCAGGTGTGTATGGCATGAGTGGCTTAATATTAGAAATAGGAGCAGAATATCCGCAAGTGGCAGTAGAGATTATTCCGGGGGTGACCGCAGCCTTAAGTGGTGCAGCAGTGTTAGGAGCACCGCTGATGCATGATTTTGCAGTAATCAGTTTAAGTGATTTGATGACACCTTGGGAAAAGATTGAGAAACGGTTACAGGCAGCGGCAGAGTCAGATATGGCAATCTGCCTTTATAACCCCTCCAGTAAAAAGCGGGCAGACTATTTGAAAAAAGCGTGTAATATTATGATAGAATCAGGTAAAAGTCCAAAAACAGTATGCGGCATTGTTTCTCAAATTGGCAGAGAGGGAGAAAAAATGCAGATTTATACCATAGCAGAGCTTCGAGAAGTACAGGTAGATATGTTTACCACTGTTTTTATAGGAAATGAGGCAACCAAGGAAGTAAATGGAAAAATGGTGACACCAAGAGGGTATCATATTCCAAGATAGGAGCAGAACATGCAGGAAATATTAGTGTTTTCAGGGACAAGTGAAGGACGAAAATTAGCAGAGATACTAGCTTCACATGGTATTAGTGTGACTGTGTGTGTGGCAACGGAGTATGGTCAGGAAGTGATGGCGGATTCTGAGAGGATTACGGTTTTCGTAGGGCGTTTAAATCAGCAGGAGATAGAAGCACTCCTTCAGAAAAAGCCTTGGGATGCCGTAATAGATGCTACGCATCCTTATGCAGCAGAAGTAACAGAAAATATAAGAAAAGCCTGTGAAAATCAGGGAAAAGAAGTTTTGCGTTTAGTGCGTGGAGAAGGGGAAAAGGAAGAATATGTTCATTATGTGGATTCCACGGAAGAAGCGGCAGTCTATTTGAACAAAACGCAAGGAAACATTTTTCTTACCATAGGAAGTAAAGAAATTGAAAAATATATGGAATTAATCGAAGATACTTCACGAATCTATGCAAGGATTCTGCCGGGAACAGCAGAATTAGAAAAGTGTCATCAGTTAGGACTCAAGGGAAAACAAATTATTTGTATGCAAGGACCTTTTAGCCAAGAACTCAATCTTGCCATGATGCGGGAAGTGCAGGCGGCTTGGCTGGTAACAAAAGAAACAGCAGGAGCAGGAGGATATCCGGAGAAAATACAGGCGGCAAGGCGGGCAGGTGCAAAAGCAATTGTGATAAAAAGACCTAAAGAAACAGGATATTCTATGGAAGAGGTTCTTATAAAACTAGGAATAACATCTGCAGAGCCAAAAACAGCAGAAATGGAAGAAAACAGACAAAAAGTGGCACTGGTAGGAATCGGAATGGGAAATGCCGAGACAATGACCCTACAAGGTTATCAGAGGATAAAAGAAGCAGAGTTATTAATCGGTGCAAAACGTATGATAGCGTCTATTCCGAAGGAGCTGAAACAAGGAAAAGAAATATTTATTTCCTATAAAACAGAGGAAATTTTTCAGTGTATAAAAGAACATGAAAAGTATTCAAAGATTGCAGTACTTTTTTCGGGAGATGTGGGATTTTACAGTGGAGCACAAAAGTTGTGGGAACAACTGGAACAAAGAAAAGTGCAAGAAGACCTACCTTGTGAGGTGGAATTGGTGTGTGGTGTTTCTTCGGTTGTTTATTTTGCGTCTTGTATCGGTATGAGTTGGGAAGATATGAAACTGATGAGTCTACATGGAAGAAATCAAAATGTGGTAGGAGCACTAAGGGAGCAGGAAAAAGTATTCACTTTGACAGGTGGTGCAAAAGGGATTCGGGAACTTTGCAGAGAATTAATAACGTATGGATTAGAAGATATAAAAATATATATTGGAAGACAACTGGGAAGTGAAGAACAGACTATTGAAAAAGGAAGTCCGAAAGAATTTCAAAACTATGAAAAAGAGGGACTTTGTGTGTTGGTACTGGTAAATGAATCAGCAAAGAAAGCCATAGTAACACATGGTATTCCGGATGAAGAATTTTTAAGGGAAAAAGTACCCATGACAAAGGAAGAAGTACGAAGTATTTCTATTTCCAAATTGCAACTAGCCAAAGATTCGGTAGTGTATGATATTGGAGCAGGAACCGGAAGTATATCAGTAGAGTGTGCCAGAATGGCAGTAGATGGAATGGTGTATGCTATTGAGAAAAAAATGGAAGCAGGCGCATTGATTCAAAAAAACAGTGAGAAACTGGCGGCTAAAAATCTTCAAGTTGTAGTAGGAGAAGCACCGGAGATTTTGAAGAAATTGCCAACACCTACCCATGCATTTATCGGTGGAAGTAGTGGAAAATTAGAAGAAATCCTATTGTGCTTGTGGGAAAAGAATCCCAAAGTACGCATTGTAATCAATGCCATTTCCTTAGAAACCATAGGAGAAGTAACACAACTTATAAAGAAATATGAGTTTGAACAGAAAGAGATTGTACAGGTAAACATTGCAAAGGCAAAAGAAATTGGAAACTATCAAATGATGATGGGGCAAAATCCGGTATATGTGATAACATTACAGCGAAAAATATAACGGAAATTGCAAAGTTGTTATAATTTTTCCACTGTTTCTATATACTAGTAATACAAAAATAGAAACAGAGAGGAAATATATATGTGCGGAATTGCAGGATTTTATCATAAAGAAAAAGATTACAGGGAACGGTCAGAATACTACCGTTCCCTTTTGACTGCCATGCATGAGGCATTGTGGCATCGTGGACCGGATGACGAGGGAATATACTTATCCAGACATTGCGGACTTGCTCACAGCAGACTATCCATTATTGATATTGCAGGTGGGCATCAGCCTATGATACGAAATAAGAATGGGAGAACCTGCGCCATTGTTTATAATGGAGAACTGTATAATACCAAGGAACTGCGTCAGATGTTACAAAAGAGAGGATGTCAATTTACGACCACAAGTGATACAGAAGTAATCCTTACAGGAGTCATGGAGCTTGGGGTAGAATTTGTAAAAAAAATGAATGGAATCTTCGCCTTTGCATTATGGAACGTGGAAGAACAAAAATTGTATCTGTTTCGTGACCCTATGGGGGTAAAACCGCTGTTTTATACTTGGTGTGGAGAAGAATTGATTTTTGCATCAGAGCTGAAAGGAATCTTTGCCCATCCCCTGCCAAAGCCGGAGGTAGAAAGAGAAGGATGGAATGAAATATTCGGCATTGGACCTGCAAGAAGTGGTGGATGTGGTGTTTTTAAAGGAGTACATGAGGTGCTGCCGGGAGAATATCTTTTATGTACCAAAAGCGGCTGGCGCAGAGAAAAATATTGGGAACTGCAAAGCCATCCCCATACGGACAGTTACGAAAAAACGGTAGAAACCGTATCAGAACTGGTATATGAAGCAGTGGCAAGACAGATGGTGTCCGATGTGCCGATTTGTACCTTTTTATCCGGAGGAGTAGACAGCAGTCTGGTGTCTTCCATCTGTGCTTCAGAGTTAAAAAAACAGGGAAAACAGCTTACTACCTATTCCTTTGATTTCGTGGATAATGAGAAGAATTTTAAAAAGAATGATTTCCAGCCCTCTCAGGACAGACCTTATGTAGAAAAAATGGTGGAATATTTAGGAAGTGAACATCACTTTTTAGAATGTGATAACGAACAGCAGATTGCAATGCTGACAGATTCTGTAAAAGCACATGATTTGCCGGCAATGGCAGATGTGGATTCCTCTATGCTGTATTTCTGCTCCAAGGTAGCAAAGGTTCATAAAGTAACTTTGACAGGAGAATGTGCAGATGAGATATTTGGAGGTTATCCTTGGTTTCATAAAAAGGAGATGTTAGAGTGTGGAACTTTTCCATGGACCATGGATTTAACACCGAGAAAACAGTTGTTATCAGAGGAGTTTTTGGACTTTTTAAAGATGGACGATTATGTAAGTGAAGCCTATCACAAATCCATTCAAGAAGTGCCGAAATGCGTGGAAGATACCAAAGAAGAGGCAAGGCGCAGAGAGATTTCTTACCTGAACATGAAATGGTTCATGCAGACACTCTTAAATCGTATGGATAGAACCAGTATGTATTGGGGATTGGAGGCACGAGTTCCATTTGCCGATGTGAATATTGTACAGTATGTGTGGAATGTACCATGGGAAATGAAAGCAAAAGACGGTGTAGTAAAGAATCTTTTGCGGCAGGCAGGTCGGGGAAAATTGCCGGAAGAAGTGCTGTTTCGCAGAAAATCTCCTTATCCAAAGACCTATGACCCTAAATATGAAACTCTCTTGAAAAATATGTTTCAGGAAATGCTCTCCGATGCGGATGCACCGGTATTGCGGTTTTTGGATAAACAAAAGCTTCAAAGCTTCATGAAGCAATCCTCCGATTATGGAAAGCCTTGGTATGGACAGTTAATGGCAGGACCGCAGATGTTGGCATATCTGTTTCAGGTCAATGAGTGGATGAAGCGGTATAAGATATAAACTATGGGAAACACGCTTTGCGAGTTTCTCAAGTTGTTGAGGTGCTAGGCAAATCTTTAATGCAAGCACTCTATTTTCTTCGCTGCTCACACAAAAATAGAAAGAGGTATGTCAAAAGTAACGATAGCATTTTGACATACCTTTTTAGAAGATATTTTTGGAAAATCTATTGACATTCTATTCCTGTGTGCTATAATACAAACAAACATATGAATAAGTGTTCAAGCGTTAAAATAACATGAATAAATAAAAAGAAAGGATGAAGAGATTATGAAAAAGACTTATAAGATTGATGTGGATTGTGCAAATTGTGCTAATAAAATGGAGGAAGCAGCTAAGAATACAGCAGGTGTAAAAGATGCAACTGTAAACTTTATGACATTAAAAATGATTGTAGAATTTGAAGAAGGTCAAGAACCAAAAGCAGTGATGCAGGAAGTTCTTAAAAATTGTAAAAAAGTAGAGGATGATTGTGAAATCTTCCTGTAAGAACGGGAGGGATATTTTATGAATAAGAAGCAAAAGAAAGTTCTTATCCGAATCATTATAGCAGCAGTATTACTGGTGATTTTGTCGTTCGTTCCCATAAAGGGATATGTGAAATTTGCATTATATATGGTTCCATATCTGGTAATCGGTTATGACATTTTGAAAAAAGCGTTTAAAGGAATCTTAAATAGGCAGGTATTTGATGAAAATTTCCTTATGGCGGTTGCTACCATAGGTGCGATTATTTTAGGCGACTATAAAGAGGGTACTGCCGTAATGCTGTTTTATCAGGTTGGAGAATTATTCCAAAGTTACGCAGTAGGAAAGAGTAGAAGAAATATTAGTGAGCTTATGGATATTCGTCCTGATTATGCCAATATAGAAAAAGACGGAGCGTTAGAAAAGGTAGACCCGGATGAGGTGGAAATCGGTACGATAATCATAGTACAGCCGGGAGAAAGGATACCAATTGACGGTGTTATAACAGAAGGAAACAGTACCCTGAATACCAGTGCCCTGACAGGAGAAAGTCTTCCAAGAGAAGCAGCAGTTGGAGACGAAGTAATTAGTGGCTGTATCAATATGACAGGTGTGCTTAAAATTCAGACAACCAAGGAATTTGGAGAATCTACCGCCTCTAAGATATTGGATTTAGTGGAAAATTCCAGTTCTAAAAAGTCGAAGTCCGAAAATTTCATTTCCAAATTTGCAAAATACTATACACCGGCAGTCTGTTATGGGGCATTGGCGTTAGCAATTTTGCCGCCGTTGGTACAGATGCTTGTACTGGGAATGAAACCGGAATGGGGAGAATGGATTTATCGTGCATTGACATTCTTGGTTATCAGTTGTCCGTGTGCATTGGTAATCAGTATTCCGTTAAGCTTTTTTGCGGGAATTGGTGGTGCAAGTAACCAAGGTGTTTTGGTAAAAGGCTCTAACTATTTAGAGACATTGGCACGAACTAAGTATGTAGTGTTTGATAAAACAGGTACTATGACACAGGGCGTGTTTGAGGTAAGCGGTATTCATCACAGTGAGATGGAAAATGAAAAATTACTGGAATATGCAGCACTGGCAGAAAGTTCTTCCAGTCATCCTATCAGCAAGAGTCTTCAGAAAGCATATGGAAAGCCGATTGATAGAAAAAGAGTTACCGATGTAGAAGAAATCAGCGGAAACGGAGTCATTGCCAAGGTGGATGGAATTACGGTTGCAGCAGGTAATGCAAAACTTATGAAGCGACTTGACATTGAGCACAAGGAATGTCATCATGTAGGAACGGTGGTTCACATGGCGGTGAATGGTGTTTATGCCGGACATATCCTTATTTCTGATGTTTTAAAACCACACGCGAAAGAAGCAATTCATGCTTTGAAAAAATCCGGAATTTCTAAGACGGTTATGCTTACTGGAGATGCCAAAAACGTGGCAGAACAGGTGGCAAAGGAATTAGGAATCAGAGAGGTATACAGTGAGTTACTTCCATCCGATAAGGTAGAAAAAGTAGAAGAACTGTTAGCGAAAAAAGGTGAAAAGGAAAAACTTGCCTTTGTAGGTGACGGAATCAATGATGCACCGGTACTATCCAGAGCAGATATTGGAATTGCCATGGGTGCGCTTGGCTCAGATGCAGCAATTGAAGCGGCAGATATTGTGTTAATGAATGATGATCCTTTGAAGATTGCAAAAGCCATTAGAATAGCAAGAAAGTGTATTCGTATTGTATATGAAAACATTTATTTTGCAATCGGAATTAAGATTATTTGTCTGATTTTAGGAGCATTGGGTATTGCCAATATGTGGACTGCAATTTTTGCAGACGTAGGTGTTATGGTAATTGCAGTTTTAAATGCAATTCGTGCATTGTTTGTAAAGAAGTTATAAAATATAAATAAAGGCGGTGAAAGAATGGCTGAAAAGGAAACAGAGTGCTGTGAATCTTATGAGGTACATGAAAATCTTTTGAAAATTGTAAATGAAACTATGCCGGAAGAAACGAAACTGTATGATTTGGCAGAGCTATTTAAGGTGTTTGGCGATTCTACCAGAATTCGTATTCTGTTTGTATTATTTGAAGCAGAAGTATGTGTATGTGATTTGGCGCAGGTTTTAAATATGACACAGTCTGCTATTTCACATCAGTTACGGATTTTGAAGCAGAATAAATTAGTAAAAAGCCGAAGAGAAGGAAAATCTATTTTTTATTCTTTGGCAGATGAGCATGTGCGAACAATTATTGCACAAGGATGTGACCATATAGAAGAAGCATAATTTTGCAAAAAAGATGCCAATTTTGGCATCTTTTTGTATTTCTTTCAATACAAAGCCCATTTTGAGAAAAGGAATTCAATAAATTGCTTGCTTTTTTTTGAGGAATTAGGTAACATTAACTCGAACATAGATAAAATAATGTTATGAAAACAAGAAAGGATGCCAAAATGAAAGAATTTAAACAGTGGGATGGATTCGAAGGAAGATTATGGAAAGACGGCGTAGATGTTCGTGACTTTATTCAGAACAACTATACCCCTTATGAAGGAGATGAGTCTTTCCTGGAAGGACCAACAGAAGCTACTAATAAGTTATGGGGCAAAGTTCAGGAACTTCAGAAAGAAGAACGTAAAAAAGGTGGAGTCCTTGATATGGAGACAGAGGTAGTTTCCTCTATTACTGCATACGGACCAGGATATATTAGTGATGACTTAAAGGATTTAGAGCAGGTTGTTGGTTTACAGACAGATAAGCCATTAAAGCGTGCATTTATGCCATACGGTGGAATTAAGATGGCTGAACAGTCTTGTACAATGTACGGATATCAGCCAAATGAAAAGCTCCATGAGATTTTCACAAAATATCATAAGACACATAACCAGGCTGTATTTGATATCTACACACCAGAAATGAAAAAAATGCGTCACAATAAGATTCTTACAGGACTTCCAGATACATACGGAAGAGGAAGAATCGTAGGCGATTACAGAAGAGTTGCATTATACGGTATTGATTACTTAATCGAGCAGAAGCAGAAAGATTTCGATGAAATCGCTCGTCCGGGTATGAGAAGCGAACAGTTCCGTTTGCGTGAAGAAGTTGCAGAGCAGATTAAATGCTTGAAAGAAATGAAAGAAATGGCTCAGTCTTACGGATTTGATATTTCTGAACCAGCATCTAACGCAAAGGAAGCTTTCCAGTGGTTATATTTTGCATATCTTGCAGCTATTAAGACACAGAACGGTGCTGCTATGAGTGTTGGTCGTGTATCTACATTCCTTGATATCTATATTGAAAGAGACTTAAAGAACGGTGTAATTACTGAGAAAGAGGCTCAGGAATTAGTTGACCATATGACATTGAAATTCCGTATGGTTAAGTTTGCAAGAATTGAATCTTACAATCAGTTATTCTCCGGTGACCCGGTATGGGCAACATTAGACGTTGCAGGTCTTGGAATGGATGGACGTTCTCAGGTAACAAAATCTGATTATCGTTTCTTACATACATTAGAGAACATGGGACCTTCTCCAGAGCCTAACTTAACAGTATTATATTCTTCAAACTTACCAGAGAACTTTAAGAAATATGCAGCATATATTTCTGTTGCTACAAGTTCTATCCAGTACGAAAATGATGATGTAATGCGTCCGGTATGGGGTGATGATTACTCTGTATGCTGCTGTGTATCCGCAACAGAAACAGGTAAGGAAATCCAGTTCTTCGGAGCTCGTGCAAACCTTGCAAAATGTTTATTATACGCTATCAATGGCGGAAAAGACGAGAAGTCAAAACAGCAGGTAGGACCAGCTTATCAGCCAATCACTTCTGAATATCTTGATTATGACGAAGTAATGGAAAAATATGATGCAATGATGACTTGGTTAGCTCAGACTTATGTAGAAACCTTGAACATGATTCATTATATGCATGATAAATACTACTATGAAGCAAGCCAGATGGCATTAATCGATACAGATGTAAGACGTACATTTGCAACTGGTATCGCAGGATTCTCTCATGTAGTTGACTCCTTAAGTGCTATCAAATATGCTAAGGTTAAAGTTATTCGTGATGAAGAAGGAATGGCTGTTGACTACGAAGTTGAAGGAGATTTCCCTAAATACGGAAATGATGATGAACGTGCAGACGAAATCGCTGTATGGTTATTAAAGACTTTCATGGATCGTTTAAGAAGCTGCCATACTTACCGTGATTCTGAGCCTACAACATCTATCCTTACCATTACTTCTAACGTAGTTTATGGTAAAGCAACAGGTGCTCTTCCAGACGGAAGAAAAGCTGGAGAACCATTATCTCCAGGAGCTAACCCATCTTATGGTGCAGAGCAGAACGGATTACTTGCATCCTTGAACTCTGTTACAAAATTACCATACGAGGAAGCTTTAGACGGAATTTCTAATACACAGACAATCAATCCAGGTGCTCTTGGACATGATGATAGTGAAAGAACTCAGAACTTAGTAAACGTATTAGACGGTTACTTCGATCAGGGTGCACATCACTTAAACGTAAACGTATTTGGAAAAGAAAAATTAATCGATGCTATGGAACATCCAGAAAAAGAGGAATATGCAAACTTTACAATTCGTGTATCCGGATATGCTGTTAAGTTCATCGACTTAACTCGTGAACAGCAGATGGATGTTATTTCCAGAACTTGCCACGAAAGCATGTAATTTGCAACGATAAAGAAAGGAATACCAATGGAAAGCAAAGAAAGAAAAGGATATGTACATTCCTTAGAAAGCTTTGGTTCCGTAGATGGACCGGGAGTTCGGTATGTGATATTTTTATCAGGCTGCGCGATGCGCTGTCAGTTTTGTCACAATCCGGACACCTGGGACATGACAACAGGTACTCCATATACTGCAGGTGAATTGTTAGATAAAGCCTGTCGATACCGCTCTTATTGGAAAAGTAAGGGCGGTATTACTGTAAGTGGAGGAGAACCGCTGCTTCAGATAGATTTTTTACTGGAGCTGTTTAAGGAAGCCAAAGAAAGAAATATTCATACAACACTTGACACCAGTGGAAATCCGTTCACTACAGAAGAGCCATTTTATTCTAAATGGTTAGAATTGATGAAGTATACGGATTTACTTTTGCTAGATATTAAACATATTGATGAGGAACAACATAAGATTCTTACCGGACAGAGCAATCAAAATATTTTAGAGATGGCAAGACAGTTATCTGATATGGGAAAACCGGTTTGGATACGTCATGTATTAGTTCCCGAGAGAAATGATAAGGATGAATATCTGCATCGTTTAGCAGATTTTATTCACACATTAAAAAATGTAGAAAGGGTAGAGGTATTACCATATCATACCCTTGGCGTGTTCAAATGGGAACAGTTAGGAATTGATTATCCATTAGAGGGAATTAATCCACCAACCCAAGAACGAGTACGCAATGCAGAAGAAATATTAAAATTGAAGTAAAAAGAAAGACCATCAGGCTGTGTTCATGTAAGCGTGGAGCAGTCTGGTGGTTTTGTCATATAAAAATATTTTTTCAAAAAGGTTCCTTTTTGCGGGAAAAGAATATATAATTAAGGAAAGGAAATGCAAGGAGGATATGTTATGTTAGAAATTGGAATTAAAGGATATCAGGAATTTGTGGTAGCCGAAAAGGATACAGCAAAGGTTCATAAAAGCGGAACATTAGATGTGTTAGCAACACCTGCATTGGTAGCATTGATGGAAGAAACTGCGTGGAAGAGTGTGGCAGAGCAGTTAGAGCAGGGAAAAGGAACAGTAGGAATTAAGATGTATGTAGACCACTTAGCTCCAACTCCGATAGGAATGAAAGTATGGTGTGAGTCCATTTTAGAAGAGATAGATGGAAGAAAATTAGTATTTTCTATTACTGCGTATGATGAAACAGGAAAAATCGGGGAAGGAAGACATGACCGTTTCATCATAGAAGAAGAAAAGTTTCAGAAGAAAGCAGACAGTAAGAAACAGAAATAGTAATAGAAAGTGAAACGATTAGGATTATGAAAAAACAGCAGATGTCGGAATCTGCATTTGTGGCAGCATTTTTATGTTTGTCCGGCGGATTTCAAGATGCATATACTTTTTTTAACCGTGGAGAAGTATTTGCCAATGCACAAACAGGAAACATGGTCTTAATGGGAACAAGCTTTGCCACAGGAGATTGCCGTACCGGAATACGGTATCTCCTGCCGGTGCTTGCCTTTGCAGCAGGTATCTATGTTGCAGAGCGTATACGCAGACATTTTAAATATTATAGTAAAATACATTGGAGACAGCTTATTGTAATTATGGAGATTCTTTTTTTATTCGGTGTGGGATGGATGCCGCAAAAAATGAATCTTGCAGCCAATATGCTGGTCTCCTTTGTCTGTGCTATGCAGGTACAAAGTTTTCGTAAAGTAAAGGGAAATGCCTATGCCAGTACCATGTGTATTGGAAATCTAAGGACTGCAACAGATATGCTTTGCAGTTATCATGTGACAAAGGATAAGCGATTGTTGCAAAAAAGTCTGTTATACTATGGATTTATCGGAATCTTTATTATAGGGGCGGCTTTCGGAGGAGTGCTTGCCAATATATTAGGGGAAAAAGCCATTTGGATTTCCTGTGGATTGTTGACAGTAGCTTTTCTGATTATGTTTATTCGTGAGGACATAGAGCATAAGGAACATTGATTTAGGAGGAAATTGTGAAGTTACCAAGAATTATGCTGGCAGCACCTGCAAGTGGAAGTGGAAAAACACTAATTACCTGTGGTTTATTACAGCTTTTGCGGAATCTCGGAAAACATCCTGCTGCTTTTAAATGTGGGCCGGATTATATTGACCCCATGTTTCATCGAAGAGTGATAGGAACACCTTCCAAGAATTTAGATACCTTTTTTACAGATGACAATGTAACCAGATATTTGTTTGGAAAAGAAGCACAAAAGGCAGATATTTCTGTGTTAGAGGGTGTAATGGGATTTTTTGACGGTGTGGGTGGAATTACTGAACAGGCTTCTTCGTATGAACTTGCAAAGGTGACGGATACACCGGTGATTCTTATAGTAAATGCAAGAGGAATGAGTCTTTCCGTTATTCCCATGATACAGGGATTTTTAAACTATCGAAAAGACAGTCATATCAGGGGTGTGATTCTCAATCAAACTACTAAAATGATGTATCTATTGTTAAAAAAACAGATAGAGGAGGAACTTCAAATTAAGGTATTAGGGTATGTCCCAAAATCCCCGGAGCTTACCATAGAAAGCCGTCATCTTGGATTAGTGACGCCGAATGAGATTGCCGACTTGAGAGAAAAAATAGAAAAGTTGGCAGAGCTTTTGCAAGAAACCTTAGATATAGAGGGAATATTGGCATTGGCAAATCATGCACTGGAACTGGAATGGAATAAGATAAATGTGCCCAAATTAGAACTTTTCGCAGGAGAGAAACCACCTCGGATTGGCGTGGCAAAGGATGAGGCTTTTTGCTTTTGCTATCAGGATAATTTAGAATTGTTGCAAGAAATGGGAGCAGAAGTGGTAGAATTTTCACCACTCCATGACAAAGCACTTCCGGATAAGCTGGATGGAATGATTTTATACGGTGGATATCCGGAATTGTATGCAGAGGAATTGAGTAAAAATACCACAATAAAAGAAGAAATCAAAAAGGCAATACACAGTGGAATCCCTTACCTTGCAGAGTGCGGCGGTTTCATGTATCTTCAGAAAAACATGGAGGATATGAAAGGAAAGCAATTTTCCATGACAGGTGTTATAAACGGACAGGCTTATGGTACGGAAAAGTTAGGAAGATTTGGCTATATTACGTTGACTACCCAAAAAGATAGCCAGTTGTTAGCAAGGGATGAGAGTATAAAGGCGCATGAATTTCACTATTTTGATACTACCAGCAATGGAAGTGATTATCATGCCGGAAAGCCTTTTGGGAATAGAACATGGGATTGTATACACGGTGGAGAGAATTATGCGGCAGGTTTTCCACATTTATACTATTATTCCAATCCGAACTTTGCATTCCGATTTTTGGAAAGCTGTCAAAAGTGGCAGAAGAAGCGTATGACAGAGGAAACGGAGTAACCATGAAATTGAAAAAATATTTAGAACAGATAGAGCCGATAGATAAAAAGGCGATGGAGTTAGCACAAAAGCGATGGGATTCCATTGCAAAGCCGCTAAAAAGTCTTGGAAAAATAGAAACAAATCTGATTCAGATAGCAGGAATACAGAGAACACCGACCATTCATTTACGGAAAAAAGCACTGATAATCATGTGTGCAGATAATGGAGTGGTAGAAGAGGGAGTCACCCAGACAGGACAGGAAGTAACTGCAATTGTGGCAGAGAATTTCTTGGATGAAAAATCCTGTGCAGCCATTATGTGTGAAGATACCGGAACCGATATTTTCCCCATAGATATTGGAATGGCAGTAGATACCAAAAGAGTGGAAAAACACAAGATTGCCTATGGAACCAAAAACATGGCAAAAGAGCCGGCAATGACACCGGAGGAAGCAAAGCGTGGAATTATAACTGGAATACAGATGGTAGAAAGGCTGAAAAAGGCGGGATATGATATCATTGCCACAGGAGAGATGGGAATTGGAAATACCACTACCAGCAGCGCAGTAGCAAGTGTTTTGCTTCAGCAGTCTGTGGAAAGTGTAACCGGAAGAGGTGCAGGACTCGACAGCGCAGGACTAAAACACAAGATTGACGTCATAAAAAGAGCAATAAAACTCCATGAGCCGAATCCAAACAATCCAATAGATGTACTGGCAAAGGTAGGAGGATTTGACATTGCAGGACTTGTCGGCGTATATCTGGGTGGAGCTGTTTATGGGATTCCCATAGTTGCAGATGGATTTATTTCCAGTGTGGCAGCATTAGTGGCGATTCGTATGGAGCCTTTGGTGCAGGAGTATGTACTTGCGTCTCATGTGTCAAAAGAGCCGGCAGGAGCGATGATTTTAGAAGCAATCGGAAAGTCTCCAAGTATAACCTGTGATATGTGTCTGGGAGAAGGAACTGGTGCAGTTTCATTATTTCCGTTACTAAGTATGGGATTACATATTTATGAAAAAATGAGCACCTTTGCTCAGATTGATATTGCAGATTATGTGCCATTAGAATAATCAGAAATAGCAGAAGTGCAGTAAAAGAATAGTCAGAAGAATAGTCAGAAGAGTAGGAGAAGTCCATGGTAGTATTTATCACTGGTGGAAGTGGGAGCGGAAAATCAGAATATGCAGAACAACGTGCGGTGGAATTAAAAGAAAAAGATACAGCATCAGAGCTTATCTATATCGCAACCATGGAAGCACAGGATGCAGAAAGTAAGAAAAGAATCGAACGTCATCGAAAAATGCGTGAAGGAAAAGGATTTTTGACATATGAGTGTTATACTCATTTAGAAGAATTACCCATAAATAAGCAACAGGTGATTTTATTAGACTGCCTTTCCAATCTTACTGCCAATGAAATGTTTTCTTCTTGTGGACGGAAAGAACAGACCGTGCCAGCGATTGAAAAAGGACTCCTGCATCTGATAGAGCAGGGAAAAGATGTAGTAGTTGTGGGAAATAATGTATTTGAAGATGGAATAAAATACGATGAAATGACGGAAAACTACTTACTTCAAATGGCGAAAATACATCAATTCTTAGCAGCACAAGCGGATGAAGTAATCGAGATTATTTGCGGAATACCGGTCTTTTGGAAAGGGGAGCACCATGAAGTATATTAATGCATGTATCATAGCCTTTGCCATGTATTCAAAGATACCAATGCCAAGGGCAGATTGGGAAAAAGAAAATATGAAGTATGCCATGTGTTTTTTTCCGTGGGTAGGAGCTGTGATTGGAGCCTGTGTCTATCTGTGGGGCAGATTTGCAGGAAAAATTTCGGTAGGAATCATGTTGTATGCAAGCATTTTCACAATTATTCCTATTCTTATTACAGGTGGGATTCATTTAGACGGACTATTAGATACGGCAGATGCGTTAAGCTCTTGGCAGACAAAGGAGCGAAGATTAGAAATCTTAAAGGACTCCCATACAGGAGCTTTTGCCATTATTACCTGTTGTATGTATTTTATCGCATATTTGGGCTTTTCCTCAGAACTATTTGAAATGCAAAAAATAGAAGGACTAGGTGTGATAGCCATAGGATTTTTTCTAAGCAGGTGCTTAAGCGGTTTTTCAGTAACTGCATTTCCATGTGCAAAAAACAGTGGGTTGGCGGCAACCTTTGCAAATGGAGCAGATAAAAAACGGGCAGGAAGTATCTTGATATGTGAAGGAATCATAGCTATTGGAGCTATGGCGTGGGTAAGTATTCCACTTGGAACAGCAGCAGTTGCAGCAACGTTGTTGACATTCTGGTGGTATCATCATATGTCCGTGGAAAAGTTTGGTGGAATTACAGGAGATTTAGCAGGATGTTTTTTACAGGTATGTGAATTGATGATACTGATTGCAGTAGTAATGGTGGAAAAGCTGCTATAATAAAAGTGTTACGCTAATAGAAGGGCTGCTATATTAGAAGTGGTATTTATACGGTGCTAGAATAGAAGTGTTACTATAACAAAAGTGCTCACACAGGAAGGATGGCAAGAAATGATAATTGTTACCGGAGGGGCTTATCAAGGCAAGCTGGCAGTTGCAAAAACGGTGTGTAAAAAGGAAGAACCGGTCATTGCAGAGGGAGAAAACGCCGATGAAAAAGAATTGGAACAGGCAGATATTATTGCACATTTTCAGTTGTATATCCGACATTTGTTAGAAAAAGGCATAGAACCGGAAAAGCAGGTGCAGGAGCTATTACAAAAAAATTCCAATGTTATTTTAGAAATCACTCAGTTAGGGTGTGGAGTAGTTCCAATGGATGCCTTTGACCGAAATTACCGAGAACAGGTAGGAAGAATAAGCTGTAAGATAGCAAAATCAGCCGAGGCAGTCTATTTAGTAAACTGCGGAATCCCTAAACGGTTAAAGTAAAAACGAGGTATGCATATGAAAAGATGGAAAGCCAAATATAGTAATTGGAAACAGCGTGTCAGAACTTTTATAGAGGGAAATTGGAGCGATACGGGGACATTTTTTTACTGGGTGGTGCTGCTGTTATTTAGTATTTCTGTGGGAATCATGGCAGGGACATTTATGAAACCCATATGGATTGGTATCTTACTGGCGAGTGTGGTTACTTTCATCATCAGTGTGATTGTACTGTGGTTTCTAAAAAAGATAGTGAAAGTGGCATTGCGAAATGGAATTACAGAGTTTTTAACGTGGTTATTGTTATGTCTTTTGTGTATTATGGTTTTTACAGGAGATACACAAGCTGCCGGAGAAACAGAAATTACCGTGTTTGCTATCATTTTTAGTATTGTAATGGCATTGTTTTTAAAAAGCATTTGGGCAGTTTGCGGAAAAAAGGTGCGGACAAAGACAATTTTTGTGACACTGGTGCTCACCGGAGTGCCGATTGTGGCGGTGATTGGATTGCTGTGTATAGGAGGATTTTCCGATACCTATATAGAAAAATATCAAAAGCTGGCAAGTGAAAAACAGTTATCTGAGACAGAAAATGCTGATATGAAAAAGGCACTGGAAGATGGAACTTACACCGTTGAGACGGTTACTTATGGAACTTCTAAAGAGGCGGATATCATGTCAAAGGTAACGGATATCAGTTATTATGCACAAAACGAAAGAATTGGTGGATATTTTAAGGAAAAGTATCAAGGGTACTCTTTAAAAGAAGTACCATTGGAGGGAATTGTATGGTATCCTAAGGAAAAAACAAGTTGTCCTACACTTTTTATTATCCATGGAAATCACAATTGGCTGACAGATTCTTATCTGGGATATGAGTATCTTGGAACTTATCTTGCGTCTCACGGGTATGTGGTTGTATCCGTAGATGAGAATGCCTGTAATGAGTTGTCAGGCGAAAATGATGCCAGAGCGGTGTTGTTATTAGAAAATATGCGGCAGCTAAAACAGTTCAATCAGCAAAAGGAGAATCCACTGTATGAAAAAATGGACTATGAAAACCTTGCTTTGGCAGGTCATTCCAGAGGTGGTGAAGCAGTAGCAGAGGCATATTTATTTAACAGCCTAAACTATAATCCAGATAATGGTAATCGTGTATTTTCTTGGAACTTTTCTATTAAATCGGTAATTGCCATTGCACCGGTTTGCGGACAGTATGAGCCTGCCGACAGGGAGGTAGAATTAGAAGATGTAAATTATTTGCTGATTCATGGTGCAAATGACCAAGATGTGAATACTTTTATGGGAATGGAGCAGTACGAAAATATTCATTTCACTGGGGAAAAAGATTGTATCAAAAGTGCAGTATACATAGCAGGATTAAATCATGGACAATTTAATTCTGAATGGGGAAAATATGACTTAAGTGAGCCGTTAAATCGTATTTTAAATGTAGAAAATTTTCTGTCAGAACAAGAGCAGGAGACAATTGCGAAAATATTTATAAAGACATTTTTAGATAAAACCCTGGAAAACAAAAACGATGGGTGTACAGAGCTTCTTACCGATTGTCAGAAATATCAGGAAGTATTGCCAAACACTTTATATGTACAGTCTTATGATACATCAGATACCGTTACCTTATGTGATTTTGAAGAGGATGTGCGCTTAGAAACAGGCAGTCTGGATGGAGTTCAGATAAAGGCAAAAAATGTAAGGAGTTGGAGAGAGGAAGAGTTAATGTTTTCTTCCGGCGAACCAAGAGGAAATTATGCAGTAATACTAAAATGGCAAGAACCGTCAGAAGCGGCAAAAATAACGTTTTCTTTGCCGGAGTTAGCAGAGAAAGGGAAGAATATTCAGTTTGATATTATGAATATGGAAGAAGTTGTGGAAGAAGAAGCGCAAGCATTAGAAGTTGTGGTAAAGGATAGAGAGGGAAGAGAAGCCTGCGTGACAGTATCGGAGAATACCACTATTTATCCTGCATTTCCGGTTCGTTTAAATAAGCTGCAATATCTGTTTGGAACAGCAGAATATAAGCATCAGTTTCAAACGGTTTCCGTTTCCCTTGAAGCATTTCAGGGAGTAGATGTGGAAAATATTTCGGAGATTACTTTGCGTTTTCCAGATAAAAAAGGAAATGTAGCGCTTGATAATATAAAGTTATCGCAATGAGAAAGACAATAAAAAGACAACAGAAAGACAATAGAAAGGCTGAAATCATGGAGTTATTTAGTTGTACAACCATTGCATTATTTATTGGAGTTATTCTTGATTTTATATTAGGAGATCCTCATGGGTGGTGGCATCCGGTGATTGGAATCGGAAAAATAATTACAAAAACAGAGCATATCATAAGAAATATTTTTCCAAAGACCAAAAGAGGAGAACGGATTGGCGGAACTGTGCTGGTAATCGTAGTTATTGTGGTATCCGTAGTAATTCCGGCAGTTCTTTTGTTTGCAGCTTATTACTTACATTGGGCAGTAGGGATTGTCTTAGAGGCGATTATGTGCTATACCATGTTAGCGGCAAAATCTTTGAAAGTAGAAAGTATGAAAGTTGCCGATGCACTGGATCAGGAAGGATTAGAGGCAGGAAGAAAAGCAGTTTCCATGATAGTGGGACGTGATACACAGCGTTTGGATGAAACAGGAGTTGTCAAAGCTGCAGTAGAGACAGTAGCGGAAAATACTTCAGATGGAGTAATTGCTCCGTTGCTTTTTATGGGAATTTTCGGTGCATTGGGCGGATTTTTCTATAAATCCATTAATACTATGGATTCCATGATTGGATATAAAAATGAAAAATATCAATATTTTGGAACGGTGGCAGCGAAGTTAGACGATATTGTGAACTTTATTCCGGCAAGAATCAGTGCAATTATGATGATTCTATCAGCCTTTTTATGCAGAATGGATGGAAAGGGTGCTTTTCGGATATTTAAAAGAGACCGTTATAATCATGCAAGTCCAAATTCTGCTCAGACAGAATCGGTAATGGCGGGAGCACTTGGAGTACAGTTAGCAGGAGATGCGTGGTACTTTGGTATAAAGCATGAAAAGCCGACTATTGGAGATATGAAACGTGCAGTAGAGATTAAGGATATTCAAAGAAGTAATCAGTTGATGTATATGACAACGGTATTGGTGGCGATAATTGTCATGGCAATACGTTTGTGTGTAATAGTGATATAGGATTTGAAGTATTTAATAGATTTCATAGACTTTTTCTAGTGAGGTACAAGTATGCATAAGCACGGTGGAGATATTTATAGTCATCCCAATTTCATAGATTTTTCAGCAAATATCAATTTTTTAGGCGTACCGGAGTCTTTAATGAAAGCAGCCCAAAGGGCACTGACAGAAGTCGTACATTATCCTCAGCCGGGCAGCGTGAAATTATGTGAGGAAATAGCACGGATGGAAGAAATAAATGCTGCGCAGGTAATCTGTGGAAATGGTGCGGCAGATGTGATATTTTCATTAGTCTTGGCAGAAAAGCCGAAAAAGGCGTTAGTTCCGATGCCTACCTTTCAGGAATATGAACAGGCGTTGTTGAGTGTGGATTGCAAGCTAGAGCGGATGGAGTTGTTAGGGGAAAACTTTTCATGGGAGAGTTTTGCCAAACAGATAACAGAGGATATAGATATGGTATTTTTCTGTAATCCCAATAATCCCACTGGTGTGGTGTATCCAAGAGAGGGATTGGAAAAGCTGCTGCAAAAATGTGCAAGGACAGGAACACGTCTGGTAGTGGATGAATGTTTTTTAGATTTCGTTCCCGAAGAAAAAACAATTACCATGAAGCCTTACTTAGCGCAGTTTTCTAACTTATTTATTGTAAAAGCATTTACAAAAATGTTTGCAATTCCCGGAATTCGCCTTGGGTATGGGCTGTCTTCAGATAAAAATCTGTTGAAAAAAATGCAGACAGTGACACAACCATGGAATGTGTCTGTGATTGCTCAGCAGGTAGGAGTTGCAGCTACGAAAGAAACAAATTTCATAGAGAAAACAAGACAGGCAGTAGAAGCAGAAAAAGAATATTTGCTGCAGGAATTGCGGAAGTTACCGATAGAAATATACGGATATGCGGCAAATTTCATTTGTTTTCGTGGAGAAAAAAATTTAGATAAGAAATTAGAGCAACGTGGAATTTTAATTCGAAATTGCGCTAATTTCAAAGGGCTGGAAGAGGGTTGGTATCGTATTGCAGTAAGAGGCAGGCAGGACAACCAGTTACTTATTCAGGCACTCAGAGAATTAGCAATTAAAAGGTAAACATAATTCGCACTAAATGTACTTGGTTTAAGCCATTTGTTTGGATGAAAGTAAAGAAACTTAAGAAAAAGGGCACTTGAAATTTCAAGTACCCTAGTGTATAATTTACTTAGATAGGTGATTCGGAATTGAAGTTTCCGATTGCCCTCAGTATGAAAATGAATTATAAGAATAGCATCCTCAACTTTGGACGGTCTGGGATGCTATTTCTTTTTGTTATTATGATTGTCTATATAAGACAGAGCCGCAAAAATTACCAGTAAAAGCGTAAGGACATTGCTTAAACTTATCATAGGGCATCACCCTCCTTTATGTACTAGAGGGTATCTAACATCGGAAATTCGCATCCTACCTTCTTTTCAATTATACAATTCCATTATAACATAAATAGAACAAATGTTCAACTTGAAAAAGAGACATATGTACTATACCATTATAGAAGAAAGAATATTGAGCTTAAAAAAGGTTCATGGTATAATCAAGAAAGGATGAGGAACAATGCGGCATTTAAAGTTTTGTGGGTAAAAAGTAAAATGCATAGTATAGGGAGGAAACCATGGATATTAAGGAAAAAATGCACAGTACACAGTTGTACGATCCGGGAGATGCGGATTTAATGAAAGAGCAGACAGGATATCTGGATAAGCTCTATGATTTTAACATGACACGTCCCACAGAGGAAAAGAAGAGACAGGATATGTTAAAAGAAATGTTTGCAGAGATTGGAGAAAACTGTTACATTGAGCCGCCATTTCATGCGAATTTTGGTGGAAAGCACGTACACTTTGGAAGTCACATATATGCAAACTTTAATCTTACTATGGTAGATGATACGCATATTTATGTAGGGGACTATACCATGTTTGGGCCAAACGTGGTGATTGCAACAGCAGGACATCCCATTAATGCACAGCTTCGTCAAAAAGGATATCAGTATAATGCACCGATTCATATTGGCAAGAATTGCTGGCTGGGTGCAGGCGTGCTCGTTTTACCGGGAATTACCATTGGTGATAATGTCATTATTGGAGCAGGAAGTGTAGTAACCAAGGATATTCCATCCAATGTGATTGCAGTTGGTAATCCATGCAAAGTCTTGCGAGAGGTAAATGAACACGATAAGGAATATTATTTCAAGGATAAGAAAATAGCAAAAGAATTTTTTGAGGAGTAGGTTATCTACTCCTTATATTGTGTGAGTAAATCACCATAGAATGAGCGAAAGTAAGAAGAATGGAGCATAAAAAGATGGCAAAATCAATTATGATACAAGGTACGATGTCCAATGCAGGAAAAAGTCTGATAGCAGCAGGCTTATGTCGTATATTTAAACAGGATGGTTATAAGGTAGCGCCGTTTAAATCACAGAATATGGCATTAAATTCCTATATTACCAAAGAGGGACTGGAGATGGGACGGGCGCAGGTAACACAAGCAGAAGCGGCAGGAGTAGAGCCATCGGTTTATATGAATCCCATTCTGTTAAAACCTACCAATGACGTTGGCTCTCAGGTGATTGTGAATGGTGAAGTAGTAAAAAACATGAGTGCAAGAGAGTATTTTGCATATAAAAAACAATTGATTCCGGATATTTTAAAAGCATATGAGAAATTAAATCAGGAATACGATATTATTGTGATAGAAGGAGCTGGCTCTCCCGCAGAAATCAATCTGAAACAGGATGATATCGTAAATATGGGAATGGCGAAAATGGCAGATGCACCGGTACTTTTAGTAGGAGATATCGACCGTGGAGGTGTTTTTGCTCAATTGGTAGGAACGATTATGCTTTTAGAAGATGAGGAAAAAGCAAGGATAAAAGGAACGATTATCAATAAGTTTCGAGGGGACAAGACGATACTAGACCCGGGAATTGATATGTTAGAAGAAATGACGAAGATTCCGGTAGTTGGAGTAACTCCGTATATGAATGTAGATATAGAAGACGAAGACAGTCTTAGTGAGAGATTTTCTCACAAAAACAGTCAAGGGATTGTGGATATTGCAGTGATACGATTGCCACGAATTTCTAACTTTACAGATGTTGCCATACTAGAGGGAATGGAAGAAGTAAATTTATATTATGTAAGCAAAATAGAGCAGCTTGGAAATCCGGATATGATTGTACTTCCGGGAACAAAAAATACCATGGCAGATTTGAAGTGGATGCGTGAAAATGGATTAGAAGCTGCAATTTTAAAAGCACAGCAAAGAGGAACAGTAATCTTTGGAATATGCGGTGGCTATCAGATGTTAGGAGAAGCCTTAGAAGACCCTGAGGGAGTAGAAGAGGGAGGAACACTGCGTGGAATGGGACTATTGCCCACGAAAACCACCTTTACCACAGAAAAGACGAGAACCAGAGTAACAGGAACAATTGGAGAAGTAACCGGAGTTTTACATAAACTCTCCGGAAAAAAACTGGAGGGTTATGAGATTCATATGGGAAAAACTTCGGTAGATATTCCAAAGAACGTATATTTTTCTAAAATTGCAGAAGCGGAAAAAGCAGAAAAAGAAGACGGTGCGTGTATCGGAAATGTATATGGAACGTATGTGCACGGTGTTTTTGATGCGGATGGCATAGCGACAGAATTAGTGCAGGCATTGGCAGAAAAAAAGGGTATTTCAATAGAGCAATATCAGCAAATAGACAGGCATACCTATAAGGAATCACAGTATGATTTGTTGGCAGACACCCTGCGAAAATACTTGGATATGGATAAGATATATGAAATATTACAAGGATGATTATTGCAATTTTTTGTTCTGTTTCATGGAGATAGAATGTTGTAGGAAGAATATGGGTGTGTTAAAATTGAAAATATAAAATGAAAAATATAAAATGAAAAATATAAATGAGATTCATATGGAGGAAGAAATATGATAAAACACATTGTAATGTTTAAATTAAAAGAAGAGGCAAATGGAAAAAGTGCCAAGGAAAATCTGGCAGGTGCATTAGAACTTTTAAAAAATTTTCAGAAAGAAATCCCATCTTTAGTGCATTTTGAAGCGAAAACGAATCATCCGGAAACACCGGAAAGTAATTATGAACTGGCACTGGTTTGTGATTTTAATGATATTCAGGGACTTAACGAATATCAGGTGCACCCGGTACACAAGAATTTTGGTGCATATATCACACCGGTAAGAGAAAGCAGAGCATGTATTGATTATGAGTATTAATCGAGGTTTGATTCATATTTATGAGGGGGATGGAAAAGGGAAAACAACTGCAGCAGTAGGATTAAGTATTCGTTATGCAGGAAATGGGGGAAAAGTAGTCTATACCCAATTTTTGAAAAGGAATGATTCCGGAGAATTGAATGTGTTAGAGCAGATAGAAAATATTTGCCTTGTGCGTTGTACCCAAAGCTTTGGATTCACCTTTCGCATGAATGCAGAACAGAAAAAAGAGGCAGCAGCATATTATAATGCACATTTAAAAAAAGTATCAGAAAAGGCACTTGAGCTTTCCGAGGGACTTTTGGTATTGGATGAAGTATTAGATGCTTATAACAGCAATTTGATAGACCATGAAGTATTGCTGGAATTTTTACAGAAAAAGCCGGAAGGACTAGAGGTGGTCTTAACAGGACGTAATCCGGCAGAAGAACTGTTGGAACTGGCGGATTATGTGACTTTTATGGAAAAAAGAAAACATCCATATGATAAAGGAATTGCAGCACGACGTGGAATCGAGTTGTAAATATTGAGGAAAAAACATGAAGACAGAATTAGAGCAGGTACTTCCGGAAGAAATTGAAAAGCGAAGCTTTGAGATTATTACGGAAGAACTGGGAGAACGAAAACTAGACGAAAAATATACACCTATCATTAAACGTGTCATTCATACTACCGCAGATTTTGAATATGTGGATAATCTGGTATTTTCCGAGGGAGTTTTAGAAAAGGCTTTAAAGGCTTTAAAAAACGGAGCTTGTATCGTAACAGATACCCAAATGGCAAAAGCCGGGATTAACAAAAAGGCACTGGCAAAGCTAGGAGTGGAAATTTATAATTTTATTGCAGATGAAGATGTGGCAAGATTAGCAAAAGAAAATGGAACTACCCGCTCAGTAGCCTGTATCGATAAGGCAGCAATGTTACAAAAGCCAGTGATATTTGTTGTTGGAAATGCCCCAACTGCACTGGTAAGAATCTATGAATTAGTACAGGAGGGAAGGTTACAGCCGGAATTGGTAATTGGAACTCCGGTAGGATTTGTCAATGTGGTACAGTCTAAGGAAATGATTCTAGAGTTACCAGTGCCATATATTATTGCAAGAGGAAGAAAGGGAGGCAGTAACGTGGCAGCAGCCATTGTAAATGCCTTGCTATATATGATATATGAACGTTAAAATGGCAGGAATTGATTATACTGCGGCAGAAATAAATATTAGACAGTGTTTTTCTTTTACTAAAAAGGCAATTGCAGAGACTTTAGAAAAAATAAAGAAAAATCCGATAGTTAAGGGATGTGCCATCCTATCTACCTGTAACCGTATGGAAGTGTGGCTGAGCTTAAAAGACGGTGCGACCATAGATTTACCAAAATATATTTGTGATATTAAAAAAATGAGTTCTACAACATATCGTAGATATTTAAAAGTTCGTGAGGGAAAAGAGGCAGTACAACACCTCTTTTTTCTAAGTGCAGGAATGAAGTCGCAGATTGTTGGAGAAGACCAGATATTGACACAGGTAAAAGAGGCAGCAGCTTTTTCCAGAGAACAGGAATGTATGGATCACGTCTTAGAGGTCTTGTTTCGTATGGCGGTAACGGCAGGAAAGCAGGTAAAAACAGAAGTGCCTATGGATAAAGCTAATTTTTCTGCCGCACATCAGGCAATTCATTTTTTGAAAGAGCAGGGAATTGTATTGTCAGAGAAAAAGGCATTAGTTATTGGAAACGGTGAAATGGGAAAAATTACAGCTCAGGCATTGATGGAAGAGGGCGCAGATGTTACCGTAACCGTTCGCCAGTATCGAAGCGGTGTGGTAAATATTCCACAAGGAGCAAAACGAATGAACTATGGAGAGCGTTATCAGTACATACCAGAGTGTGACCTTATTTTTTCAGCTACGGCAAGTCCGAATTTTACCATAACAAAGGAATGTTTGGAAAATTGTTTACAGGAGAAAAAACAGATATATGTGGACTTGGCAGTACCTCGTGATATGGAAGAAAGCATAGAAGAACTGGAAAATGTTCAGATGTATGATATGGATTCATTTCATGTGGAGGAAAAATCCAAGCGAATGAAAGAACAATATCATCAGGCAGAAGAAATTTTAAAGAAACATATTCAGGCATTTTATGACTGGCAGGAAAGCCGAGACTTAGTGCCAAGAATCCAAAAAATAGGACTTGTTTCCGGTCAGGATGCTTGTTGGAGAATGGAAAAAGACCTTAAGGGACTTGGAGTATCCGAGGAAGAAAGAGAGAGATTGCGTGGACAAATCCAACAGACAACAGGAAAAGTAGTGGATAAGCTACTATTTACCCTGCGAAATCAGGTAGACACCGATACATTGCGACAGTGTATTGAGATTATGGAACAGGTGTATGAAGAAAAATAGTTCTCTAATAGGAGTTAAGTATTTCATGAAAATAATTTTGTAATATCGGGAGGAATATAATATATGTCTGATACAGGATTTGTGATTGAGTCGGAAGTGTTAGAAGCGTTGAAAGCTGATACAGAAGTGTGGGAAAACTTTCTGCAAAAGATAAACTTGTCATTATGGTTGCCGTTGAAATATTCAGTGCTGCTTATTGTATTAAGTATACTAATTACTATTGCAGGTGGATTACTTCCGGCAAAGAAAGCAGCAAAAAAAGATCCGGTTATTGCATTAAGAACAGATTTATAAAATTGATTATAGCAAAATTTAAGGAGAAGAAAATGAAGATTGAACATATAGCCATGTATGTAAATGATTTAGAAAAAGCAAGAGATTTCTTTGTAAAATACTTTGGGGCTTCGACGAATGATGGGTATCATAATACAAAGACAGATTTTAAATCTTATTTTTTGACGTTTGATGATGGGGCGAGGCTTGAGATTATGAATAAGCCAGTTATGGAAGATTCCTCCAAAACCTTGAACCGTACCGGATTTATCCATATTGCATTTAGTGTAGGAAGTAAAGAAAAGGTGGATGAATTGACGAAACAATTAAAAATAGATGGATATGAAGTGATTAGCGGACCAAGGACAACTGGAGATGGATATTATGAAAGTTGTATTATTTGCATTGAGGATAATCAGATAGAAATAACAGTATAAGATGAAATATTAGAAGAACAATTGAGGTGGCTGACATGGCGAATGAAGATAAGAAAGATTTTAATGCAATGTTACATGATAATAAGGATATGCCCAAAATCCAAACGATTACAGATTTAAGAAGTATAGAGAAATACGGTGGAAACAGAATGTATTTTGCACCGCCAATGGATTATGACAGGGTAATGAAGCAAATTCCTTATGGAAAAGTAATTACAGTTGGAAAAATTCGAGAATACTTTGCAAAAGAGAATGAAGCAGATTTTACAGAACCTATTACAGCAGGAATTTTTGTTTCCATTGCGGCATGGGCAAGCTACCAGCGTTCGGATGATGAAACACCTTATTGGAGAACATTAAAAGCAAATGGAGAATTAAACGGAAAATATCCGGGCGGTATTGAAGCACAAAAAGAAAAGCTGGAAAAAGAGGGACATACAATCATTCAAAAAGGTCGAAAAAATATTAGGTATTTTGTGAAAGATTATGAAAATGTTCTATTGGAGTTACAGCCATAAGTAATTTATTAGAAGTATATAATACAGATGTTTAATAGAGGAATATAACTTGGGATTTAAGGAGGAAAACATATATATGGCGTGTACAAAAAGTGATGAATTGTATAAGGAATTATTAAAAAAGGGATATCCGGAAGAATTTTGCAGGGAAATTGCCTACAAACAGTTGAATACAGAATATACTACAACACGAATGTTGGGGTATTTATATCGTTACACCAATCCCCGGATGGAAGATGTCGTAGATGAAATGCTGGCAATTTTAAGTGATAGAAATGCGATTATTCAAAAGAAAGAATTAGAGCATGCACAGGCAACAATTAACCAAATTTATAGAGAAGGATTGTAGAAAATAAGGTTTTTCAATTTAAGGTTTTGCCAATTAATAATTTAGATGTATAAAAATAAATATGACACAGGGTGTCAGGTTACTTATGTTACAATGCTTATACAAATAAATTTGAAGGAGAAAAAAGCTACTATGATTGGGCTATGAAAAAGCTAAAAGCACATAGGAAGAGGATAAATGTTAAATAGATTATTTCAAATAGTATATTTATTGATGGAAAAATCGCAGATGACAGCAAAAGAATTGGCTGATATATTTGAAGTTTCGGAGCGAACCATATATCGTGATATTGATAAATTAACGATAGCCGGAATCCCTATATATACGACCCAAGGCAAACATGGGGGTATCTCAATATTACCAGATTTTGTTTTAGATAAATCAGTTCTTACCACAGAGGAAAAGACAAAAATAATAGAATCCCTCAATGCCTTAAACGAAGTTTCCCTTTCTGGTGCTAATGATTCTATATCAAAACTACGTTCTTTTTTAGGAGAACAATACCATGACTGGATTGAAATAGAATTTTCCAGTTGGGGAAATAGCAAAGAAGATGCTGTCATATTTGAAAAAATTAAAAATGCTATATTTGAACATTGCTATATGAAAATTATTTATTCGGGAAATAAAGAGGCGTTGGTTGAAAGAAAAATAAAGCCGATAAAATTATGTTTTAAGGATCAGGCATGGTATCTGTACGCATATTGCTGTCTGCGGGAAGATTATCGTTTTTTTAAACTGAAACGAATATCTAAAATAACCGTATTAGATATTCAGTTTGAGCCGGAAATGGTTGGAAGGGTATTAACAGAGGATAGCAATAAATACTCTGTTAATACACGAAATATTCAAGTAACTTTGGAAATCAGTCAGGAGATGGCGTTTCGTGCCTATGAGGAATTACAAAACATTGTAGTAACAGATAGTGGAAACCTATTGTGCAATATTGAGGTTACGGACATTGATTGGTTTATAAGCTATGTGCTCTCCTATGGTTCGCATATCCGTATTTTAGAACCTTTAGAAATAAAAGAAAGAGTCATGGAAGAAATAGAAAAGATGAAAAATCTGTATAGAGGCGATTATGAAAAAAGAAAATGAATTAATGCAAAATTTGGATAAATTGCATACCACAGAATTAGGTGCGGTACGAATCAAACGAAATCTTTCTTTGGATATTAAAGATACTGACAGTGTGGTAAAATGGTGTAAATCAAGAATAGAATCAGACAATGCTTCTATTGTAAGAAACGGAAAAAACTGGTACATAAACATAGAACATTGTATAATAACCGTAAATGCATATAGTTATACAATCATAACAGCACATAAGGAAAATTCAAAAAAATAGTTTTGCTAGAGAATTTATAAAAAAGAAAATAAAGTATTTTTAGATTACATTTCGGAGGAAAAATAAATGCAAGAAAGGCCTGCATTGAATAGACAGTTAGATAGTACAACGTTTCGTAATTTCTATTGGCTCAAAGAAGAATTAGTAGAATTTTGTAGAAATAATGGTCTACCTACAGCCGGTGGAAAGTTAGAAATCACAGAAAGAATTGCACATTTTTTAGATACGGGAGAAATATTATTACTTGGTGCAAATGTGAAGAAGAAAATAACAACAGCACCTACTATAATTACAGAAAATAGTTTGATAGAACCAAACTTTGTTTGTTCGGAAAATCATAGAGCATTTTTCAAAGAACACATTGGAATGAGTTTTTCATTCAATGTTCATTTTCAAAAATGGCTAAAATCGCATACGGGCAAAACTTATAAAGAGGCTATAACTGCATACTATAAAATTTTAGAAGAAAAGAAAAAGAAGAAAAATCCTATTGATAAGCAGTTTGAATATAATACATATATTCGTGACTTCTTTGAGGATAATAAAGGAAAATGCTTAGAAGATGCTATAAAGTGCTGGAAATATAAAAAGCAATTACAAGGTCATAATCGCTATGAAAAATCAGATCTTGTAGCATTGGAATAATAACTTCACATTTTTATGTGGAATACTTGGTAAAAATATATTGAAAAACTGGAGGAAGCAGGCATGGAACAATATAGGCTGATTGCATTTGATATGGACGGAACATTGCTGAACATTCAGAAGAAGATTACAGACAAAACCTGTGAAGCAATACAAAAAGCAATAGATGCAGGTGTGATTGTGATTCTTAATACCGGGCGATGCGTGGCAGAATTAGAAGAATATATGGATATTTTAGATGGTATTCAATATGTTAATTCTACAAGTGGAGCGTTGGTTTATGATAGAAAAAACGATAAAGATATTTATAGCAGTGCATTAGATGTGAATACGGTAAAAAGAATTTTAGATATCGTGTCCACAGAGGATGTTATGATTGATTTCCTTACCAGAGAATCCATTGTACAGCGGGATAAAATAGAAAAAATGAAGCAATATGATATGGAAATTTACCGTGATATGTTTGAAAGAGTAACCGTGAAATGGGAGGATGTTTGCGGTCAATATATGGAAAATCCATTTCCGGTATCAAAACTGAATATCTATCATACTTCAGAAGAGGCAAGAAATCGCACAAGACAGAAAATTGTTGAACTGCAACTGGGAGTGGAGATGGTTAATGCGGAAACTACTTCCATAGAAATATCTGCAAACGGCATAGATAAGGGAATCGGTTTAGAAAAGCTATGCCAATATCTGAATATCCCATTGTCACAAACGATTGTAGTAGGAGATGCAAATAATGATATAGGTGCAATGAAAAAAGCCGGACTGGCAGTAGCAATGGGAAATGCAAACGAGCAGATAAAAGAGCTTGCAGATGTTATTGTTGCTGATAATGACCACGATGGCTGCAAAGAAGTAATAGAGAAATATATATAATAAGGATATTTAAAAAATATTAAAGAGATAATAAGTACATGGATTAGGAGAAATATACATGAAAAATAAATACCAAAAAACAATATATGCTTGTTTTATCGGATATATTGTGCAGGCGATTGTAAATAATTTTGTACCGTTGCTTTTTCTTACATTTGAGAATACATATCATATCCCATTGAGTCAGATTACTATGTTGATTACCATTAATTTTGGAGTTCAATTGCTGGTTGATTTATTATCAACAGGATTTGTAGACAAAATCGGCTATAAAGCATCGATTTTAATAGCACATGTGGCATCAGCACTTGGATTGTTAGGATTGGTGATATTGCCGGAAGTATTTCCAAGTGCATTTGCAGGACTTTTAACAGCAGTTATGATATATGCATTGGGCGGAGGATTGATTGAAGTATTAATCAGCCCGATTATGGAGAGTTGTCCAACAGAAAATAAGGAAAAGGCAATGAGCTTGCTTCATTCCTTTTATTGCTGGGGACATGTTGGAGTTGTGCTGTTTTCTACTATATTTTTTAGAGTTCTTGGAATTGAACATTGGAAAATATTGACCTGTATCTGGGTGGCAATACCGATAATCAATGTAATTATTTTTACAAGCGCACCCATAGCACCATTGGTAGAAGAGGGCGAATCGGGAATGTCTATTGTGCAATTATTTAAAAATAAAGTATTCTGGGTACTTATGCTGATGATGTTGTGTGCAGGAGCGAGCGAACAGTCGGTAAGTCAGTGGGCATCCACTTTTGCGGAAAAAGGCTTGGGCATAAGTAAGACATTAGGTGACCTTGCAGGACCAATGGCATTTGCTGTTTTAATGGGAAGTGCCAGAGCTTTTTATGGAAAATTCGGACATAAAATAGATTTAGACAAATTTATGTTGGGAAGCGGAGTGCTTTGTATTATTTCCTATCTGTGTATTTCGCTGATACCTTCTCCGGTTTTATCATTAGTGGGATGTGCTATTTGTGGTTTGTCAGTAGGAATCATGTGGCCGGGAACTTTTAGTAAGGCATCTGCGTCTATACGAAATGGTGGAACAGCTATGTTTGCATTGTTGGCGCTTGCCGGAGACTTGGGTTGCTCAGGTGGTCCTACATTGGTAGGGTATGTTTCAAGCATGGCACAAGAAAATCTAAAGTGTGGTATTTTAGCAGCCATTGTTTTTCCAATATTGATGATATTGGGAATTATGTTAGTGAAGTTATCGAAAAATGAGTAGAAAAAGATAAAATGACGGAAATTTTATGTCTATCATGAGAAACTTATAAATAGAAAGAGCAATAAAAATGATTTATAAGCGATAAAAATGATTTATAAGCGATAAAAATGCTGAAATAAAACCGTTGACAAGAAACAGGAAAAAAATTACAATAATAATTAAGTTATGAGGAAAGTATACAAGAGAAGAAATAAGGGAAAAGGGAATTGTCTTAGTCTATGAATCCATAGACTGCTGATTCAGTAAAATCCAAAATAAAAAAATTGTGGCTGACTTTATAACCGGAAAAGAAAAATAGGTGGTGATTTATTGAGTTTATACCAAAAGCGGATGGAAAAGAAAAGGCTGGATCGTGAGCTGGAAGAGTTGGAAGTCGAAAAGAAGAAATGCAGCAGGAAGTTGGAGTATGCACAGGAAATTTTGAGAAGCAACCAAAAAAGGATGGAGGACATTGCAAACTTTGAGCTGGAAAAAGCTGCTGTACTAAGGCGTTTTGGAAATCTGTCCATCTGTCAGAGAAGTGTGGCATCCATGCGTTATGTATTAGGAAGGACTGTCAGCGGACAGCGTGTTCAAAGCCTTTATGACCAGGTGGAAGAAAAAACAGAGGGATTGAAAAGGACGGAAAATTCCTTGGAAGAAGAGCAGGAGGAACGTCAGCGAAGAATCCGGTATATCAGAGAGCGGATAGCGCAGACAGAACAGGAAATTCGTATAGAGATAAAGGAGCAGGCGCATGGCAGAAACAGATATTAGGGTAAGTTTTTCAAGGGTAACCATGGAGAAAACCGCATTTCGGGAAATGAAAGAAAATGTGATGTATCTGTTAGAAGAATATCAGAAAATCATGGGAAATGTGGTGGAAAAAAGTGTAAAACAGGGACAGGTACACGATAACCTTGCGAAATATATAGAAAAAACCAAGACATTAAAGGAAGAAGCAGAAACCATTTTCCAAAACGTGGAAGACGGGCTGGAACAGTGGAAAGAGGAGTTTGAGGAGGCAGACGAGGAGCTTTATGAAGAATAGCTTAGAAGTAGATTATACAGAATTAAATCTGCGAATTACAGAACTGGAAGCATTACAGGATTGCTGTGGGATAGTGAGGGAAAGCCTTGGAGAACTGGAGGGCGCAGGACAGGCAAGGGACAGTGTCAATGAGCTGGTAAATGCCGGAAATGAAGTCATAGGGATTCTGGATGAATATTTTATAAATGAAACCATTGAGACATTAAAAAAGATAAAAGAAGGATATGAAGAAAGTGAGGAGAACAGTATACTGAAAATGCAGTTGTTACTGGGAGAAAAAGGGAGAGGAGAGAAAAAGGGATGGACACGAGGGATTTTTCAATAGACACAATAGAGGAAATTTATGATATTATTGAGGAGTTAAAAAAGCAGGGAACATTTTTAGATACGGTTTCGGATTTCTGGCTTCGTGGAGAGCCGGATGCGGTAATGCTTTGTACCTATGCAGCCAACGGAGAAATGGAAGAATATTACCGGAAGTATGCAGACAGCATGAACCTGACAAAAGAGAAGTTTCAAAAGATTGTGGAAAATGTGCGGGCGGTAGACAAAAAGTATGCGGAAAAGTTTGCCAGCGCAAAGGAAGAAATGCAGAACTTCCAGACGAAACTAAAAAATCTTGCAGGGGAAATCAGTATGCGAACCATTTCCCTAAACAGTGAAGAATACCGTAAGGCAGTAGAAGTTTTGGAGGGAGAGGATAACGAGAAGAAAAGGAAGTTAGAAGCCCTTATCGGAGTGAAACGTGGAAACTCCCAAAGCAGTGCCATGGAGGAAAAGATACGGGAAATCTTAAAGTACTCCATAGGAAGTGGAAATCTGGAGGATGAAATCGATGTGGAAAGCACAGAGGCAGGAATCAGCCAGAAAAGAAAACTGATTGCCAGTGTAGAATCGTTAAAAGAGCAGTTTCAAAAGGGAAAGATTACACAGGATGAACTAATCAGTGAAATCTGTGATTTATATCATGTGGAAGATTACGGAAGTAAGATAAATTACTCTCTGGCAGTAAAGAAATATCAGCCGGAAAAGAAAGCCGCCATAGTAAGTGATATTTTTTCCACGGTGTTATATATCGTAGGAGAAGATGGAATTGATTCGGAAAAGATAGAAGAAATCCGCCAAAGTGTCAGTGCCAAATCATACATAGAAGATGAAACATGGGATATGGCAGAGAAAGCATTCCGTGGAGTAGTGGTTGGAGTAAATGCAGCGGTGACAGCGCAGTATTATGGAAATGTTGGGAAAGTGGAGAGCGGTAGTACATCAATAAATCCTAATAAAATAAGATATAGTCAGTCATCTGTAAATGGTTCAAGCGATATTATACAAAGTATGAAAGCAAATGGTTGGCAGGGGGAACCTATTGATGTTGTAGAAATGCCTGATGGAATATATACAACAATTGATAATACTCGAGTTGTTTCGGCAAGAGAAGCAGGAATAAATGTTGAAGCTAATGTACATGGGTATAATGACCCGTTGCCTAGTGAATATATTGAGAGATTTACAACAAAGAAAGGTGTTCCTAAGACGTGGGGAGAAGCAATTGAGTTAAGGGTTGCCAAACAAAAAGCATCCTTTAGAAATGAAAATCCATATGGTAAATTGGAAATAGAAACAATAAAGTAGGATAGGAGTTTAGTATTATGGAAATATTTAACGCAAAAGAAATATATGAGAATTATAGTTATCCAGAAGAATTTATAAAAATTGTAGATTTGAATTTAGTGGATTTAGATTTATGGTATTTGATGACAAAGGAGCAGGTTGAAATTAGAATTAATGGATTGAAAGATAGATACCCTCAAAGAAAGTTGATTCCTTTTGCAAGAAGAGATGATGGAGATGATATAGCTTGTTTTGAAGTTGGAAAAGAAAATAGAGTGCAAATTATTCATGATTTTGCTAGTGCTGGTTATGAACAAAGAAAAGAATATGAATGCTTTTGGGACTGGTTTAGGGATGCTGTTGAAGAAATGATTAATGAGGATGAATGTGATGGATAGATTAACAGAATTAAGTAAAGAAATATCATATGCACTTCGTCATGCCCCATGGGAATATGAGTTGGAAATGGATGAAGCAGGATGGGTACCAGTTGGGCAATTGTTGGATGCTTTGAATAAAGATGAGAAGTGGGAAAATATTTCTGAAAAAGATTTAATTATAATGATTCAAAAATCGGAAAAGAAGAGACATGAGATTGCCAATGGGAAGATTAGAGCGTATTATGGGCATTCTGTTTCAATAAAAATTGCAAAAGAAGAAAAAGAGCCACCAAGGGTATTGTATCACGGAACTGCTAGAAGATTTTTAGATTCTATAAAAGAAAATGGATTGTTGCCTAAAGGAAGGCAGTATGTCCATTTGTCGCAGGATGTTGAAACTGCCCATAATGTTGGCAAGAGACATGATAAGCAGCCATGTGTGTTAAAGATTAATGCTATGCAAGCGTACCAAGATGGTATAAATTTTTATTATGGAAATGAAAAAGTTTGGTTAGCGGATGCGATTCCAAGCAAATATATAACGGAAATGTAATTTATACATCAGAGAAGTAGATAACAACCTATACATCACCAGCAGGAGTACCATATGAACAAAGAGCACTTCCATATATTGAGAATCCAAATGCATATCATAAATATGAAGTATTAAAACCAATTGATAACGTTACAATATCTGAGATAGCTCTTGCATTTGAACAAGTTGGGGGTGGAATACAGTATGAATTACCCAATAATATTAAAAAATTAAAAGAATTAGGCTATATAAAGGAGATTGCTATTATGGATAAAAGACAAGAATTATTGAAAAAATTGCATTTATTAGTACAAGAAATTGATAAAGCCAAGGAAATGGTAGATGATGAAAAAAGTGAATATTTAAATAACTATGAAAATAGAATTGAAGTCGTAATAAAAAAAATACAGGATGGTACATTGCCTGCTTCTAAAGGTGGGCTTATTGGTACAATGAGAGGAATTTCAGAATATGATAGTTTGGCATCTATAAAAGCGTTGTACGATGCAGCAGCTGATGTGGATTTGTTTTATAGCAAAGAATGTCAAAAATGGTAATATATTATTTTAATTATATCTTCATATAAGGACAACCACCACCTAAAAATATTTGGTCTTTAAATTAATCGGAATGGCTCTCACCGAAGGTGATGTAATCCATGTAGATTAATTTGAAGACTCTAGGGCGAAATTTACCATCAGGATGTACATAAGGACATCCGAATTCAAAACATAATATTTAGGTCCAAAATGCTGATATTAACACACTTCTTTTAAAACAAATTTTTGTTGCGAAAGAGGTGCGTTTTTATGCGTATAAGAAAAGTGAATTCAGTTGATGTTAAATGATATGATTTTTCAATAGATACAATAGAGGAAATTTATGATATAATGAGCGAAAGTGAGAGGAACACACTTGTGTGTTCAGCGAACGGCGAAATTATTGAGTGATGAAATCACGATATTATAGAGGAGTTAAAAAAGCAGGGAACATTTTTAGATACGGTTTCGGATTTCTGGCTTTGAGGTGAGCCGGATGCGGTAATGCTTTGTACTTATGCAGCCAACGGAGAAATGGAAGAATATTACCGGAAGTATGCAGACAGCATGAACCTGACAAAAGAGAAGTTTCAAAAGATTGTGGAAAATGTGCGGGCGGTAGACAAAAAGTATGCGGAAAAGTTTGCCAGCGCAAAGGAAGAAATGCAGAACTTCCAGACGAAACTAAAAAATCTTGCAGGGGAAATCAGTATGCGAACCATTTCCCTAAACAGTGAAGAATACCGTAAGGCAGTAGAAGTTTTGGAGGGAGAGGATAACGAGAAGAAAAGGAAGTTAGAAGCCCTTATCGGAGTGAAACGTGGAAACTCCCAAAGCAGTGCCATGGAGGAAAAGATACGGGAAATCTTAAAGTACTCCATAGGAAGTGGAAATCTGGAGGATGAAATCGATGTGGAAAGCACAGAGGCAGGAATCAGCCAGAAAAGAAAACTGATTGCCAGCGTAGAAGCATTAAAAGAGAAGTTTCAAAAGGGAAAGATTACACAGGATGAACTAATCAGTGAAATCTGTGATTTATATCATGTGGAAGATTACGGAAGTAAGATAAATTACTCTCTGGCAGTAAAGAAATATCAGCCGGAAAAGAAAGCCGCCATAGTAAGTGATATTTTTTCCACGGTGTTATATATCGTAGGAGAAGATGGAATTGATTCGGAAAAGATAGAAGAAATCCGCCAAAGTGTCAGTGCCAAATCATACATAGAAGATGAAACATGGGATATGGCAGAGAAAGCGTTCCGTGGAGTAGTGGTTGGAGTAAATACAGTGGTGGCGGCGGAGTATTATGGAAATGTTGGGAAAGTGGAGAGTGGGAGTGATTCTGTAATAAAAAATATACAATCCAAATCACCACAACAATTAATTGCAGATGGATGGGAAGATGTTACAAATCCTAAAATGGCAACAAACACAGCCTCAAGAGAATTTTATGACCCCAAGTCAGGTTTAAAGATAAGATTTGATAAAGGGGTTAATGGTGCAAATGGATTTGAAGCAGTAGACCATTATCATGTAATGAATCGGAATTATACAAATAAAAAAGTTGATTATTATTTGGATATAGATGGAAAACCTGTCGGAAAAGGGGCAAAAGCATCTCATATTGTAATTAAAGGAGAAAAATAAAATGTTAGTAACAGAATTAATAAAAAAAATAAATTTTAATGATAGTTGTGTAAATGAGTTAGTTTATATAAATGGGGCAGTGATATTGAATATTGATTTATGTATGTGGAAGCAAAAAGAATATCAGGATGGTGCCCCTGAATTAAAGAAAGTCATTTTTAAATTTTTGAATGTAACAAATTATAATTGGGATTCAGAAAAAAAAGAAGAGGATATTGATTATGATTCAATTATTGATATTACGTGTGAAGAAAGTATTGTAAAAATAGTATTAGAAGATGAAGATATTTCTATATTGACATTTAAGTGTAGTGAAGTTCAAATTGATTAGATTATATAATCTATGAACTAATCAGTGAAATCTGTGATTTATATCATGTAGAGGATTACGGAAGTAAGATAAATTACTCTTTGGCAGTGAAGAAATATCAGCCGGAAAAGAAAGCCGCCATAGTAAGTGATATTTTTTCCACGGTGTTATATATCGTAGGAGAAGATGGAATTGATTCGGAAAAGATAGAAGAAATCCGCCAAAGTGTCAGTGCCAAATCATACATAGAAGATGAAACATGGGATATAGCAGAGAAAGCATTCCGTGGAGTAGTGGTTGGAGTAAATGCAGTGGTAGCAGTGGAGTTGCTTATACTGTTAAAGCAGGAGACACAACATATTTTAGTCTGAGAACAGAGTGGGATAATATTATAGAGACATATAATTTAGATAAATCTGGAAAAAATATGTTTAAATATTTTAATAAACCAGCATTGGATGATGCTATAAGAGCTGGCAAGGAAATACGATTTTCACATAATTCAGAGATATATGGTGAATGTGCACTAAAATGGGAATGGACTATTTACAAGAGGAATATGGATATTTTGTGATTTTATTTAATTATGAGTTGGATATAATTGGTTTTTCGATAGAGGTAGGAAATGGAAAGTTAATTCGTATAATTAATGAACATGAATGTTACTCCAATGTTGATATGGATAGTTATTTAAGAAAAGTTGTTGAAGAATTAGAATTAAGAATCCCAGACAAATATTTAAAAGCACATGGTTGGCTGTAAAATGAGAATGATTATAGAAAAGTAAGGTTAAAATTGAAGAAGAGGAAGGTTCACAAGGAGAGGAAAAAAGCATCGACATCTGGCTTTATGCACGTTATAATATAAATAATCGAATAAGAATATAGTTTTATATTGTAGGCTTACAGAGTAAGAGAGGAGATGGTATATCCATGGGCGAACAAATGATAAAGAATCCGATAACAGTCATAAATGGTGAGGGGAATTTTGAAGACATATTGGAAGCGAAGTATGCCCAGCTGAAAAAATGCGGCGTACTGTATTTTGAGTTGACCCAGCTTGAGAAATTTAATGCTGCATATGGAAGAGCAATGAGAGAAAAAGTGTTTGCAAAACTGACAGATAGTGTGCAGCAGCTTCAAAGTGATGAGGTACATGTATACAGTTGTGGTATAGATGGATTTTTAGTAATTGGGTTAGATTATTCCAAGGGGCAGATTCGGAGTCTGGCAAGGGAATGGATTGAAAATTGGAAAGGTTTTACGGAATATAATGAAGGGGAAAATATGATTTCTGTAGGGATGGCATGGGATAGTGCACCTATTTCACTCAAGGGGCTGATGGTAAAGGCTGTGGAGGAAATGTTGTATAACAGAAAATTGATGGAAGAGGGAATCCCTTTGGATTATTGTGTTCATGGTGAAATTTCATCTTCTTTTGGTTTGCTCACTAGAAAGCAGTTCTTTAAAAATGTGGATTTTAAATTGAAAAATAGTTGTGATAACTATTGCATTATTGCGATAGATATTGAACATTTTAAACTTTTTAATAAGTGGCATGGGAGAAGTGCGGGAGATGAGTTATTAACATCCTTTGCGATGATTTTGAAAAAATTTGAAAAGGAATATGACGGTATTGCCACATATTTTGGTGGAGATGACTTTGCAATATTTTTGCCTGACCGTTCAGAAGTGATATCCTCATTGGAGGATACGCTTATTCAGGTGGCTATGGGAAAGGTGAAAACGGCCGGATTTTTGCCGGCATTTGGTGTGTACCGCATAGAGAATAGAGATATGGATGCGGTAGATATGTATGATTATGCCGTAGAAGCACTTTCCAAGGTATTGGGGCATTATGAAAAAAGAGTCTGCTACTATGAGAAAAATATGACCAGTGATATGGAGAAAGAAATTGATATTATTGTTGCTGCCAGAGAAGCCTTGAAAAAAGGTGAATTTACAATTTATCTGCAGCCTCAAGTGCGCATTAATTCGGTTAAAATTGTAGGTGCAGAAGCATTGGTGCGCTGGATAAGTCCTGAAAAGGGGATGATTTCACCGGCAGAATTTATTCCGGCTTTAGAGAAAAATGGCTTTATCGGTGAGATAGACCAGTGTGTCTGGAAACTGGTATGTAAGACAATTCATTCATGGATGAGCAAGGGGATTCAACCAGTCCCTATATCTATCAATGTTTCCAGAATAGATATTCTCTCCTTTGATGTGGTGAATTATTTAAATAGTTTGGTGGAGCAGTATCAGATTGACCGAAAGTATTTGAAAGTTGAGATTACCGAGAGTGCTTATGTTGATAATGCAAGTAAAATTCTTGATATGATAAAGAAATTGCGAGAATCTGGCTACACACTTATGATGGATGATTTTGGAAGTGGTTATTCTTCACTGAATATGCTAAGAGAAGCAATTGTAGATATTATTAAATTAGATATGCGTTTTTTGAATATGGATAATGATAATATTCAAAAGGGCATTAGTATACTGAAATCGGTTATTGATATGTCTAATGAAATAAGTATACCTATTGTGATTGAGGGGGTAGAGACCAGTCAGCAGGAAGATTTTCTTCAGGATATGGGGGTTCGGTTTGCACAGGGATATTTATATTACAGACCTATGCCGGTAGAACAGGTCGAGCAGTTAATTGCAATGGATGAGAATGTAGACAGGAGAGGAATATACAATAAGGATATTGATATAAAGAATCTGAATAAAGCCATTGAAAAAATGTTGAAGAACCGTAACAAACGTTACGAAAAGATAGGAATTACCAAAACACGGGGCGGTTTTCTTGAGTATGAGGCTGCGAGCGAGCAGAAGCTTCTTGGTGTAAGTCAGTCTGTTGCTTATATGTTTGGCTGTGATACGGTTGAAGAATTTAGGGAATATGTAGGGAATTCATTTATTGGCATGGTGCATCCGGCAGACCGAGAACGTGTGCAATATGAAATTAACAGTCAGATTTCCGGTTCACAGTGGAGGATGGATTATATCGAATATCGTATTCTCAGAAAAGATGGGGAGGTGCGATATATTTATGATTACGGACATCTTGAAGAAAAAAAAGATACAGGAAAGTCATGCTTTTATGTCTTTTTATTGGATGTAACAGACAAAATTAAGTAAATGGTGATAAAGAAACGGTAGTGAATAACAGGTATACTGTGCCATTACCGTTTTTAGTTGGAGAATTCGTTATGCAAGGAGCACATATGAATACATATTTTCCATTATTTATAAATATAAAAGAAAAAGAGATTCTGGTATTCGGTGGAGGAACGATTGCAACGAGAAGAATAAAAGCAATGCTCACTTATGGGGCAAGCATTCGGGTAATCGCACCTGAGATTTCGGAAGAACTGCAAAAGTTTGCACAACAGAATAGGAATCTTATATTAGAATATCGAAAATATAAGTTGAGTGAGTTACAAAAACCAGATTTCGTATTGGCAGCAACCAATGATGAAAAAGTAAATCAAACGATTTTTAGAGAATGCCGTCATAAGGGAATTTTAGTAAATGTAGCGTCAAATCGAGAATTATGCGATTTTTATTTTCCGGGAGTTGTGCAGCAGGGAGATATTACAGTAGGGATTACTGCAAATGGAAAGAACCATAAAAAAGCGGCAGAAGTAACAGAACAGATTCAGAAGTTGTTGAAATAAGGGAAGATGCTATAAAATTCAATGGAGGAATTTATTTGTGAAAGTAATAAAAATCGGAACCAGAGAGAGCCGTCTTGCTGTGATTCAGGCAGAAATGACAGCGGATTATATACGAAAAAACTGCAAAGAGATAACACCGGAGCTGGTGAAAATGAAGACCACCGGTGACAAAATATTAAATAAAACCTTAGATAAAATAGGCGGTAAGGGACTGTTTGTAAAAGAGTTAGATGTAGCTTTGTTAGAAAATCGCAGTGATATATCCGTACACAGCCTAAAGGATGTCCCGATGGAAGTGGCACAGGAATTACCACTGCTTGGTTTTTCAAAGCGCGAAGATCCAAGAGATGTGCTGGTACTTCCGAAAGGAGTACAAAATATTGACAAGACCTTGCCGCTAGGGTGTTCCAGTGCAAGAAGAATTATACAGTTAAGAAAAATTTTTCCGGACATGGAAGTAAAAAGTGTACGAGGAAATGTACTTACACGTTTAGAAAAACTGGATAGAGGAGAATATAGTGCATTGATATTGGCGGCAGCCGGTTTAAAACGATTAGGATTGGAAGAACGCATCAGCAGATATTTTACCACAGAAGAAATGATTCCGGCGGCAGGACAGGGAATCTTGGCAGTACAGGGAAGACAGGGAGAAGATTATTCCTGGCTGACAGAGTTTTTTGATGAGAAAAGTACTTACTGTGCCTTAGCAGAGCGCAGCTTTGTACATACTTTGAACGGAGGGTGCAGTTCTCCGATAGCAGCATATGCGGTAATAGAAAATGGTAAGCTGCAACTAACAGGACTTTATGCAAACGAGGGAAGTAACGTTTATGTAACGGGAAAAATCCAAGGCAACCCAAAGGATGCAGCAGAATTAGGAAAAAAATTAGCAGAACAGTTGAAACATAGCAATAGCGGGGAATAGGCAGAAAGGAACAGGAAGAAAAATACAATGAATGGAAAAGTATGGCTGGTAGGAGCAGGACCTGCCGATGTAGGACTACTTACCGTGAAAGGAAAAGAAATATTAGAAAAAGCTCAAGTGGTGGTGTATGACCGTTTGGTGGGAGCGGGTATTTTAGCGTTAATTCCAAAAGAGGCAGAAGTCATTGATGTGGGAAAACGTGCAGGAAATCATACCATGCCTCAGGAAGAAATAAATCGCTTGCTATTAGAAAAAGCGCAGGAAGGAAAAGAAGTAGTACGTTTAAAAGGAGGAGATCCATTTTTATTTGGACGTGGAGGAGAAGAATTAGAGTTGTTAATAGAACATCATATTCCTTTTGAAATCGTGCCGGGGATTACTTCGGCAATTTCTGTGCCTGCATATAATGGAATACCTGTTACACATAGAGACTATACATCATCCGTACATATTATTACGGGACATAAAAAAAGAAACGAGAAGTTAGAACTGGACTTTGAGGCATTAGTGCGTTTACAAGGAACGCTGGTGTTTTTAATGGGAGTATCGGCACTTTCTGATATTTGCATAGGGCTGATTCAGGCAGGAATAGACCCGAATATGCCAGCAGCTATATTACAACAGGGAACTACTGCAGGACAGAAAAAAATCATTGCTACGATATCTACCTTGGTACAGGAAGTAGAAAAACAGGGGATAGAGACACCGGCAATTATTGTAGTGGGAAAAGTGTGTGCTCTGGGAAATTGTTTTGCATGGTATGAGAAAAAGCCACTGTTTGGAAAACGGATAATTGTCACCAGACCAAAGGAACGAAGTGGAACATTATGTGGAAAACTAAGAAAAGCAGGGGCGGAAGTTGTGGAAATGCCTACGATAAAAACAGTGCCAATTTTTGAGAATGCTCCATTAGAAAAAGCGTTCCAAAGATTAAGGGAATATCAATATTTGGCATTTACTTCTCCGGCAGGAGTAAAAGTATTTTTCGATATGTTAAAGGTACATCATATAGACATTCGTTCTATTGGTTCTGCCAAGATTGCTGCAATTGGAAAGGGAACGCAAAGAGAACTGGAAGAACGGGGAATTATGTGTGATTTCGTTCCAGAAATCTATGACGGAGAACATCTTGGTGTTTTACTTGGAAAAACGGTGAAAGCTGGGGAACGTATTTTAATTCCAAGAGCAGCAGAAGGAAATCAGCAGCTTATAAAAGAAATAGAAAAAAGAACTAAAGCAGAGATTACAGATTTGCCAATATATGAAACTGTGTATGAATCGGCAAGATTTGAGCCGGAACGTGTAGATATGGCGGTATTTACCAGTGCATCTACGGTAAAAGGATTTGCAAAGGCAATAAATCATACAGAGATTCAGAATATATTGGCAATCTGCATCGGCAAACAGACACAGGCAGAGGCAGAAAAACTAGGAATGAAGACAATAACTGCCCAAAAAGCAACAATTGATAGCTTAGTAGAATGTTGTGTAAAAGCAGGAAATATTGTTTTGGATAGAGTTTAAACAGTCACGTCTTTTACAACCGATTTTGTTTTCCATTTGCCTTGGAAGAAACGAATAACTCCGGTAGCACCGGCAAGTACCCATGTAAGACCGTTGGTGTACCATACGCCCCACATACCAACAGCAGGAATTGCCATTAAAAGGTAAGCAAAACCGATTCTTCCAATTACTTCAGTAAGTCCGTTTATCATAGCATAGGCAGCATCACCAACACCGTTTAACATACCGCGTGTGATATAAATCATACCAAGTGCAAAGTACATAAAACTGGTGATACGAAGTCCTTTTGCTCCGATTTCAATAACATCAGGTTCATTTACGAATAGTCTTACGATTGGAGCACCAAAGAGGAACATAATAACAATCATCATAAGGCTAAAGATAAGAACAATGAGTGTACTTTTTTTACAACTGGTGCTAACACGGTCGTATTTTCCGGCACCTACATTCTGACCGGCAAAGGTAGAAACAGCAGTTCCGAGAGAACCAAAAGGCTGCTGTACCAATTGTTCCACACGACTGGTTGCCGTATAGGCAGCCATTACCGTTGAACCATAGTTATTTACAACGCTTTGTAAAGCAACACAGGAAAATGCAATCATTGCATTTTGACCGGCAACCGGAAGACCAATCTGAAAACTTTTTTTAATAATGTCATTGTCAACGATAAAGTGACGTTTTTCCAATTTCAAGTATGGATTTTTGCGCAGGGCAAACAGAATAGAACCAATGGCAGAAACAAACTGTGCAATCACCGTTGCCCAAGCCGCACCTGCAACGCCCCAGTGAAAAACCAAAACAAATAAAAGGTCTAATCCTACATTTATAAAACTGGATACAATTAAAAAAATCAATGGGGTCTTGGAATCTCCAAGAGCTCGCAAAATAGAAGAAATTCCATTATAAATAGCCACAATTACAGTAGCACCGCATACAATCTGCATATAAATAACGGCATCCTCCATATTTTCAGCCGGAGTATTCATAAGGTACAAAATAGGTCTGGCAAATATGCAGCTGATAATACTCATAATTGCACCGGATATGGTAATTATGTATACAGAGTTGGCAATAATTTTTTTCACATAATCGTCTTTTCCGGCACCGAAAAATTGTGAAATCAAAATACCGATACCAGAAGCAAGACCAAGGCATAAGGAAAAGAATAAAAAGTTCAGATTTCCTACTGCGCCCACTGCTCCAAGTGCATTAGAGCCTACGAATTTTCCAACGATGATGGAATCTACCATATTATAAAGTTGCTGAAAGATATTTCCAACCAGCATTGGAAGAGCAAATCTTAACAGCAATCCGACTTCGTTTCCCTTTGTCATGTCGCATACATATCTTTCGTTCATACTACTTGCCTCCTTAGGTTCATCAATGTGATAACAATATAGCAACTTTTTGAAAAAAGTAATATAATAGATTCGTGTAAAAATAGAATAAATCTATCGTTTACAGAAAAAGCACTCTGTGCTATATTTAAAAACAAATCACAGCATAAATTATATTTACGGCAGAAAAGAGGAAGAAACATGGAACTGATTACAAGACCACGGCGTTTGCGTGGAAATGCTTTACTACGAAAAATGGTACGGGAGACTAGAATGGACGCATCCAGTCTGGTATATCCAATGTTTGTAATAGAGGGAAATAATATAAAAGAAGAGATTCCATCTATGCCGGGACAATACCGTTATAGTGTGGATTGTATGGAAGAAAAGCTTATCCGGTTGGCAGATGCAGGAGTCAGCAGTGTAATGCTGTTTGGAATTCCGGGGCATAAGGATGACATTGGAAGTGGAGCTTATGCAGAAGATGGTATTGTGCAAAAAGCATTTCGCAAGGCAAAGGAAGTGTGTCCACAGTTATATATGATTGGAGATGTGTGTATGTGTGAATATACTTCCCATGGGCATTGTGGTGTATTGTGCGGACATGATGTAGATAACGATAAGACATTAGAACTTTTGGCAAAAACCGCATTGTCACAGGTGCAGGCAGGAGCTGATATGGTTGCACCCTCTGATATGATGGATGGAAGAGTAAGGGCAATTCGAGAAAAACTGGATGAAAATGGATATGTAAATACACCGATTATGTCCTATGCAGTGAAATTTGCATCATCTTTTTATGGCCCATTTCGTGATGCAGCAGGTTCAGCTCCTTCTTTTGGTGACCGTAAGTCTTATCAGATGGATTACCATAACCGCAGAGAAGCGTTGAAAGAAGCAATGCTGGATGTGGAAGAGGGCGCAGACATAATTATGGTAAAGCCTGCTATGGCGTACGGAGATTTGATTCGTGAAGTGAAGGACAGAACAGATATACCGATAGCGTCCTATTCCGTCAGTGGTGAATATGCCATGGTAAAAGCAGCGGCACAGGCAGGTTTTATTGATGAAGCCAGTATTTTATGTGAGATGGCAGTAAGTGCTTACCGTGCAGGAACGGATATTTATATTACTTATTTCGCAGAAGAATTAGCGGGTTATATGAAAGAAGGACGAATCGGATGACAACAAATTCAGAAAAACTATTTCAAGAAGCAGTAAAAGTGATTCCCGGAGGGGTAAATTCTCCGGTACGCGCATTTGGTTCTATCGGTTCAACACCAAGATTTATAAAATGTGCAGATGGGGCATTTCTTTATGATGAAGATGACCAAAAATATATTGATTATGTGGGCTCTTGGGGACCGATGATATTAGGACATAATCAAAAAGCGGTGTTAGAAGCAGTAACAGAAGCGTGTAAAATGGGATTAAGCTATGGAGCAGCTACTGCGGCAGAAGTAGAAATGGCAAAACTGGTATGTGAACTAGTACCATCCATAGAAATGGTGCGTATGGTAAACTCAGGAACAGAAGCGGTAATGAGTGCTATTCGTGTGGCACGAGGATATACCAAAAGAAATAAGATTATTAAGTTTACCGGATGTTATCATGGACATTCCGACGGATTGCTGGTAAAGGCAGGGTCTGGAGTAATGACAGCAGGTGTGCCGGATAGTCTTGGTGTGCCGGAAGGCTGTACGCAAGACACCTTATCTGCCGTATATAATGATTTGGAAAGTGTAAAAGAGCATTTTGAACGTTGCGGGGAAGAAATAGCGGCAATTATCGTAGAGCCGGTAGCAGCTAATATGGGAGTAGTTCCTCCGAAAACGGGATTTTTAGAAGGACTGCGTAGTATTTGTGACGAATATAATGCTTTGCTTATTTTTGATGAAGTAATTACCGGATTTCGTTTGGGAATTGCTGGAGCACAGGGCTACTATGGAATAAAGCCTGATTTGACTACCTTTGGAAAAATTATTGGTGGTGGTATGCCGGTAGGAGCTTATGGTGGTAGAAGAGAAATTATGGAAGTGGTATCACCAGTAGGCGGTGTATATCAGGCAGGTACATTGAGCGGAAATCCAATTGCTATGGCAGCCGGATTGACACAGCTTACTATTTTAAAGGAGCATCCGGAGTACTATAAAACATTGAATGAAAATGCAGAATGTTTTTTCAAAGAAATTCAGAAAACAGTAGCAGAAGCAGGATTGCCATATCAGGTAAATCATGTAGGTTCTATTGGTTCATTGTTCTTTACCGGAGAAACAGTGAGAGATTATGACAGTGCAAAAACATCCGATACAAAGGCATTTGCAGAGTATTGCAATTATATGTTAAATCATGGAGTTTACTTAGCACCAGCGCAGTTTGAAGCAATATTTCTCTCTATGGCTCATAGCAAAGAAATCTTAGAAGAGACTCTTCAGATAATGAAACAGTATTTTCAATAAATTTTTACAAAAAATTTAAGAAAACTTAAATACTTTTTGCATGGACAAGGAGTATGATAAAAAAGGAAGGAATACGAAAGAACGGAGAGAGTAAAAGGTGACCAGTGAGGAACGAAGACGTAGGCAGGCATATTTAGCAAGAAGAAAGAGAAGAAAACGAAAAAGAATCCTGCAAATGGTGCGTAAAGCAGTACTTACCTGTGGGGCATTATTAGGAATCCTGTTAATTATTATACATATCTCGCAAAAGGCGGAAGCAACGGAAGCGGCTTCTAAGGAAAATAAGAAAACAGAAGCAAGCGCAGATACTGCCAGACAAAAGGTGATTACAGAAGCACCTGATTATAAAGTAGAGTTGTTGACACCAAATGAATATTCCAGACCACAGATAGCCATGGATGAGATTAGAGGAATCGTTATACATTATACGGCAAATCCGGGAACAACAGCGGAACAGAATCGAAGTTATTTTGAAAGTTTAAAGGACAGCCATGAGACAAAGGCAAGCAGTCATTTTGTAGTAGGAATTGATGGAGAAATTGTACAGTGTATACCAAGCACTGAGATTTCATATGCATCCAATGAACGAAACAATGACACCATTTCCATAGAATGTTGTCATCTGGAAAAGGATGGTAAGTTTACGCAGGAAACATATGATTCCTTGGTACATCTTACTGCATGGCTTTGTGGAAAATTTAACGTATCAGTAGAAAATGTTATCCGTCATTATGATGTGACCGGTAAGGAATGTCCACTTTATTTTGTAGAACATGAAGATGCTTGGAAACAGTTCAAAAAAGACGTACAAAATTATTTAGATACTTACGGCGTAGAACCGGAAAAGGACTTATCCTAAGAAAAAGAATCTGAAATATCCAAAGAGAAATTTCAGATTCTTTTACGTTTTTTAATAGAATGCTATTAATTTAGCAGAAATTTGACATATCTGTGTCTTGTCAAATAAGAGAGGATAAAGTAAAATAAAAGGCAGATTATGAAAAAAGGAGAAGAATATGATAGTGCAGCAGTATGAAAATCTGAAAACAACAGATAGTCCAAGGAAAGAATTAATCTCTATAAAACAGGAATTGAAAGATAAGGAAGTTGTTTCAGAGTGGCAAAAAATATTGCAGGGAGACTATGATATTTTTCAGAAGTTTTTGACGCATGAAGATGCAAAAGTACGGAAAAATACAGCATTGATTCTTGGAAAATTACAGGCGCAGGAAACAGTAGCGGCATTATATGAAGCATATCAGAAAGAAACACAGCGTTTTGTAAAAAGTGATTATCTTACCGCATTAGCGCAGTTGAATTATCAGGAATTTGTGCCGCAGTTAGAAAAACGACTGGCAGAGTTAGAAGTATATCAGCCGGCAGAAAATGAGGAAAAGCATATAAGAGAAGAAATGACTGCGTTGCGAAAAATGGTTTCTGACAAGAAAAATTGCAAACATCTTGTATTTCAGGGGTATCAGGAAGAATATGAGGTGATTCTGACTACCGGAAAGGTACATCAGGAAGTGACAAGCCGTCAGATAAGAAAAGGAAAAACTCTTTCCATGAAAAGTGGAGTTAGAGTGAAAACTAACGACATCAGAGAGTTATTGGAGATACCAACTTATCGGGAAATGTTATTCCTTTTAAATATACGTACATTACAGCCGCAACCGGAAGAGGCAGCAAAGGAATTAGCAGCTTCAAACTTGTTGGGGCTTTTAAAGCGGGCGCATAAGACGGAGGAAAAATGTCGCTTTCGCTTAGGAATCCACAGTAGAATGTCACTGGATAAACGAGGGGAATTTGCCAAGAAACTGGCATTTGCATTGGAAAAAGGGACATCCTATCAATTAGAAAATTCTACCTCAGATTATGAAATAGAGATAAGATTAATGGAAAAAAGTGATGGTACATTTCTTCCATTAATAAAGTTTTTTACCTTGTCGGATAAGCGTTTTCAATACCGAAAAAATACCGTTGCAGCATCTATTCGTCCGGAACAGGCTGCATTGGCGGTAGCACTGGCAAAGCCATATATGGAACAGGAAGCACAGATTATTGACCCGTTTTGCGGTGTAGGAACGATGCTGATAGAGCGCAATCGGATTTGTCCTGCAAGGGTAATGTACGGCGTTGATATTTTCGGTAAGGCGATTTTAGGAGCTAGAGAAAATACAGAGCTTGCCGGACAACAGGTATATTATATCAATCGAGATTTTTTTGAATTTACCCATGAATATTTGTTTGATGAGATTATCACCAATATGCCGGAACGTGGGCAGAAAAGCAAAGAAGAGCAAGATGCGTTTTATGGAAAGTTTTTTGAAAAAGCAACGGAGATTTTAAGAGACAAAGGAAGAATTATTATGTATTCCAATGAAAAGAATTTCGTGAAAAAACAGTTGCGAATCAGGAAAAACTTTACCATGCTGCAAGAATATAATATGGATGAAAAAGACAGATATTATCTGTTTATTATAGAAAAAAGGAACAATGAATAAAATGGAAATAGAAGAAATAGTAGTGAATCAAAAATTAAATGCAGATACATATGCATCACTGGAAGAAATATTAGATAATGTAGGCTGTGGTATTTGCGTGACAGCAGTAGGAAGCGAAGAAATTCTTTTTACCAATGAAAAGCTTCGCAGCTTTTTTTCAACGGATAAGTTAACAGAAAAAATGGAAAAGATATGTGAAATATCCAAGAAGAAAGAAAATACCTGTGAAATATATATGAAAGAAGAACAGCAGTGGTTTGAGGTTCATAATAAGGAGCTTAAGTGGGTTGACGGTAAAAATGTAGTGCTCTATACCATTTATGATATTACAGAGAACAAAAAGTATCAGCAGAAAATTGAAAGACAGGTAAACAACGATTTCTTAACAGGCTTATATAATCGTATGCGTTGTGAAGAAGATATGGAAAAGTATATTGAGCAGACAAAACAAGATGGCGGCGAGGGTGCTTTGCTCTATATGGATTTGGATGATTTTAAGCATATCAATGATGGGTTAGGACATCAGTATGGAGATGTGTTACTAAAGGCAATATCTCATAGTCTGCAGCGAATTGTGGGAATAGAAAGCAGTTGTTACCGTATGGGCGGAGATGAATTTATCATTGTGGTGTCTCATACAAAATATTGGATGCTTGGAAAAATATTAGAACAGATATTAGACATTTTTTCAAAGCCATGGTTTTTAAAAGGAGCAGATTATTACTGTACTGCCAGCATGGGAATTGTACGGTTTCCAGCTGATGGGGACAATGTACACGAGCTGATAAAAAAGGCAGATATTGCACTATTTGAAGCCAAGAGGTCAGGAAAAAACCGTTATGCATTTTACGGAGAAGATTTAGACAGAGGATCTTTTAAACGGTTGGATTTAGAGAAAAATATGCGAAATGCAACCATGAATGCCTGTGAGGAATTTGAAGTATATTATCAGCCTATTGTAGATGTTTCCAAAGAAGGAAGTCCATGTACCGGAGCAGAAGCATTGATTCGTTGGAATTGCGAAAATCTTGGATTTATTTCTCCGGCAGAGTTTATACCGTTAGCAGAGTATTTAGGACTGATTAATCCAATCGGAGACCATGTTTTAAAAGAGGCGTGCCGTAGCTGTAAGCAGTGGAATGAGATGGGACATCCAGAGTACAAAGTAAATGTAAATTTGTCCGTGGTACAATTACTTCGCAATGATGTGGCAGAACGTATTCAGAAAATAATAGAAGAAACACAGATTAATCCTAAAAATCTTACTTTGGAGGTAACGGAAAGCCTTGCTATTAATGATATGACAAGAATGCAGGCGGTACTGGATAAAATCAAAGAATTAGGAGTTCGTGTGGCATTGGATGATTTTGGTACGGGATATAGTTCTTTGAATCATATTCGAGAAATGCCAATTGATGTGATTAAAATTGATAAGTGTTTTATAGACGATTTGGGAAAGGAACCATTTGCGGATGCATTTATAAAAATTGTTTGCGAGCTTGCTTCTATCATAGGAATGCATGTGTGTGTAGAAGGGGTAGAAAGTAAAAAGCAGTTTGAAATTCTAAAAACCATGCAGATACAAATGATTCAGGGATTTTATTTTGGAAAGCCAATGAAAAAAGAAGAGTTTGCAAAAAAATATTTATAAAAATTGCAAATTATTATTGACAATTTCAAGAACATTTGATATTATTTTAAAGTCGTCATGACAACGACATCATTTTCATTATGATGTTTGCGGAAGTGTCGGAACTGGCAGACGAGCAAGACTAAGGATCTTGTGATCATTGCGATCGTGTGGGTTCAAGTCCCATCTTCCGCATTAACCTTTTAAGAAAAAGCCTTGAATTTTCAAGGCTTTTTTGATATTTAAAATTATGCGGCTTTATTACGGTTGATGTTATCAATAATGGAATTGTTTCTTTCCAAGAATAAAGACCTTATGAAAATCAAAAAAGGTAAAAGATGAAGAACGTGGAATTGAAATGACCTATATTACATTTAAGAAGAATGAATAAATTTGATTGTGCATATTGGAAATAATGCTATAATAAACAAAGACAAGTTTGGATTGACCGCGCTCCTTGAGTGAGAGATGCTTCTTGTCCAAAGGGCAAGAAGATGGAACGATAGAAAGAGTTTGATAACTCGGAATTTTAAGGAGAGTGAAAAAATGAATATACATGAATTTTGGAAAGCAGTTCTCGTTCAAGATGAGAATGAAATCAGAAAATATTTTCATGAGGATGCATATATAAATTGGCATTGTACGAATGAACATTTCAATCTGGACGAGTATATTATTGCTAATTGCGAATATCCCGGAGAATGGGATGGAGTGGTTGAACGAATAGATGAAATGGGTAATTTACTGGTAACAGTTGCTAATGTATATCCGAAGGATAAGAGTGTTTCATTCCATGTAACGTCATTTATTAAAATTGTTAATGATAAGATTATTTCATTGGATGAGTATTGGGCTGATGATAGTGATGCTCCGCAATGGAGATTGGATAAGCATATTGGAACTGCGATAAAATGAAAATTCCAGTTTGCAAAGGTCTTGCGTAAGTTTGTTATACTTGAAGATGATGTGCAAAAAAGCCCCTTTCTATCGTGTTTTAGAAGTACAAATATCATGTTACATGAAAGTGTGAAGAGGAGAAAGAAATGTACCGAATTGTAATTTGTGATGATGAGAAGAAAATATTAGAAAACATCACCCAAAGGGTAAGAATAGGATTTGAACAAGCTGGTATTTGTGCACAATATACTTCTTTGAGTGATGCAAGAGAGCTTGCAGAACTGTTAGAAAGACAGAACGTAGATATTTTGTTTTTAGATATAGATATGCCGTATTTTAGCGGAATGGATATTGCGAAAATGATTACGGAGAAAGAACGAAAAACATTGTTAGTGTTTGTGACAAGTTATGACGCATTAGTATATCAAACCTTTGCATATAGACCATTTGGATTTATCAGAAAGTCCTATTTTGATAAAGAGATAGACGAAGTGATTGAGCGGTTGAAAAAAGAATTGTTTTCATGGAGAGAAGAATTAATTTTACAAAAAGGTCAGGAAATCATAAAAATTTCTGTGGATGATATTTATTACATAGAATCCAATGGAAATTATATTAATATGTATCGGAAAAGTGGGGAAGAAAAATATAGGGAAACAATGACAAGGATAGAAGATGAATTAAAGGGTAAGAACTTTGTGAGATGTCATAAGGGATATTTGGTAAATTCCAAATATATCAGCAGAATGAGAAATAACGAGATAGAGCTGATAGATGGGAGAATAATACCTATTGGAAGAAGTTACGAAAGTAAAGTAAAACAGACGATATTGGAATTGATGAGAAAATAGGCAAAGAGAGGAATTGTATGGCTTCTAAGATAATGGTCGCGTTGGTATTGCTATTGAGTATAGTAATGGTTTTGTGGATGAAAGAATGGAAGAAAAGAAAAGCTGTGGAAAGAAAAGAGGCAGAAAAAGACAGACAGCTTACACAGTATATAGCTGAAAATGTTGATATGGAAAAGGCACTGTTAGAAGTGAAGAAAAAATATGCACAGCAACAGGATATGGCAGAGGAAATTAAGAAAATGCAGATGCAGAGTCGACTTTTGAAACATGATATGAAGAATCACAGTCTGGTGATACTGTCTTATCTTGATGAAGGAAGAGTAGAAGAAGCAAAAGAGTATACCAGTAAGATTTTGGATAATCTGAATAAGATGTATACTTATATTAACGTTGGAAATTCTATTATGAATTACATTATTAATCATAAATTGTCCAAGGCAAAGGAACAAGGGATTGAAATCAAGGCGCAAATTGAAAATCTGGCTTTTGCATATATGAACAGTGTTGATTTTTCTTCTTTACTAAATAATCTTTTGGATAATGCCATGGAAGCTGCAATTTGCTCCAAGGAAAAGAAAATGGAAGTCATTATATCCAATCAAAAAGGATTTGATTCCATTCTGGTAAAAAACAGTATAGATGCTTCAGTGTTGGAAAATAATCCAAAGCTGCAATCCACGAAAGACGGAGAGGGGCATGGATTTGGAATGGTACAGATAAGAAAAATTACAGAAAAATATAAGGGAATGATAGACATATATGAAGAAAAGGATTTTTTCGTAATCAATGTTGTTTATCCCTGCTAAAAGGTTGTTTATCCCAAGGTCATTGACCGAGGGATATTTTTTTGTTAAATATTTGATAGAACAAAGAAAAAGAATAGAGGAAAATCTATGATTGTAGTGAAAGATGTAAGAAAACAATTTAAAGACAAGCAGGTGTTGAATGGAGTTTCTTTTCACATTGCACCATTTGAAAGTGTGGGTATCATAGGAAAAAATGGTGCCGGAAAAACAACGCTTTTAAATATGATATCAGGGGTTTTAAAGGAAGACAGTGGTTTTATTCGTATTAATGCATGCAGAGATACATTAAGTGATATTCAGACGCTGAAGAAGATATCTTATGTGTCTGGAACCAGAACACAGCTATGGAGTGACATGAAGCTAGTCTATTCCTTTGAAAATTGTGGAAAGATGTATGGCATAAGTAAAAGGGATTATGAAGAAAGATTAAAGGAACTGGCAGTGTTTTTTGATATGGAAGACTGTCTGAAAAAGCCAGTTACACAGCTTTCTTTGGGGCAAAAAATGAGGGCAGAATTGATGTATGCATTTTTATCTAAGCCGGAAATATTACTTTTGGATGAAGCCATGATAGGATTGGATGTTTCTGTAAAGGACAGAATTATGAAAGCATTAGAAAAGCTGAAAGAAGATAGAGAAACGACTATTGTTTATACCAGTCATAACCTTGCAGAAATAGAGAAACTTTGTAACAGGATTCTGCTTTTAGATCAAGGAAAGATTATTTTTGATGGAACTGTCGAGGAGATTCAAAGAGAGGCTGCTCCGGAGTATCAGATAGATATAGAATTAGAGGGAAAAGTTCCCGATTTGGAGGATTTACCAGTTGAAAAGTATACCATAGATAAGAATATTCTTTCTATCAGTTTTAATAAGCAGAAAGTGGAAGCTGCCACAGTGATAAAACACATAATCAATAAGTGCTCCATAAAAAATGTTAAGATTACAGAACCCAATTTGGAAGATACGATTAAAAATATATACAGGAGGAATGGCGAAAATGATTGAGGTAAAGAATGTAAAAAAATATTATAAGATTGCAGAGCGGGAAAAAGGAATAATAGCTTCGCTAAAGCATTTGTTTAGTAGAAAGTATGAGGTGAAAAAGGCGGTGGATGATATTAGTTTTTCCATAAAAGAGGGAGAAATTGTTGGATTCATCGGACCAAACGGAGCAGGTAAATCAACTACCATTAAGATGCTTTCAGGGATTCTTTATCCGGATGCAGGTGAAGTAGTGATAGATGGATTTATCCCGTACAAACAACGAAAAGAATATGTGAAAAATATTGGAGTTGTATTTGGGCAAAAGACACAGTTGAACTGGGATTTGCCTTTAATAGAAAGTTTTGAACTGTTGAAGTACATATACAAAATACCAGAGGAGAAATATCAGGAAAACTTGAAAAAGTTTACGGAACTTTTGGATATGCAGGAGTTTATCAATCAGCCGGTGAGACAGCTTTCTTTGGGGCAAAGAATGCGTGGAGATATTGTAGCGGCACTGTTACATTCTCCTAAAATTGTATTTTTTGACGAGCCTACCATCGGTCTTGACGTGGTAGCGAAAGAAAAAATTAGGAATTTTATTCGATATATGAATGAAACAGAAAAGACAACGATGATATTTACAACCCATGATATGCAAGATATAGAAAAAGTGTGCAGCAGGCTTATTATTATTGATAAAGGAACCAAGATATATGATGGTGGTGTGGAAGAAATAAAAAACAAATACATTTCTTCTAAGAATATTCAAATGTTGTTAGAGGATGGAACAAAAGAAAACTATGCGTTTGATACTAATGAGGTTTCAATGAATGTGGTTATGGAGGAATTGTTTTCACGTTTTTCCATAAAAGATATTTCTATTCAAGAGCCGGAAATTGATGAGATTATTCGAGATATTTACGAAGGAGGAATCTGTGTTTGATGAGAGTATACATGGAATTTGCAGTAAAAAAATTTCAGAATCGATTGGCATATCGGTTGGAATTTTTTATGGGAATTATAAATACCATCATAACTGTTGTTGTATTTTGTAGTATTTACAAAGCGTTATATGCAGGAACAAATAGTGTGGATGGAATTACTTTTCAAATGGTTGTAACTAATTTTGTAATTTCCCTGGGTCTTTCCAATGCTTTTTCTTTTGACGAGATGTTTTTACAAAATAAATTGCATGATGGAAATATTACCAGTGAACTTTTAAAACCGGTGAATTTTAAATTTCGTATACTTTGGGAAAATATTGGAGAAGGTGTGTTCAAAATTATTTTCTATTTTGTACCAGCAGTGATATTTTGCAGTTTTTTTATGGAGCTTTCAGCACCAAAAGATGTAATCAGTGTTGTATTAATGGGAATAAGTGTCATATTGGGATATTTTGTTTTGTGGCAGATTAGTTTTATTGTGCAGACATGGTGTTTTTGGTTGTTTAGTGTGTGGGGAATTATAACCATTAAAAATGTAATAGTAAATATTTTAGCAGGTTCTATGATACCCATTTGGTTTATGCCGCCTTTTTTGAGAAAAATAGTAGCATATACACCTTTTGAAGCAATTTATTTTACCCCTGTCAGAATTTATTTAGGAGAGTTGGCAGGAAAGGATATTTTGTATGGTATGATGATTCAGGTATTTTGGATTGTGGTGTTGTATTTGATTGGGGATTTCTTTTGGAAAAAAGGAATACGCAAATTAGTAGTACAAGGTGGATGAGAAAATTGCGTAGTAAAAATAAAGCGCAGAAATGAGGAAAAGTATGGAGGAAATGAAGATTGTTTTACAATCATTAAGAATGAGTATGTTATCACATTTACAGTATCGGGCAGATTCTGTCGTTGCAATGTTAGCGGTATTTCTGCGAGAGGCAACCAGTATTATTGTGATTTATCTTACGTTAATGAAATTTGACCACATTAATGGTTGGAATGTGAATGAGATGTTATTTTTATTCAGTCTTTTATTTATTACATATAGTATCATTGTAATTTTGTTTGCTGATTTAAGAGATTTTTCCAGCATGGTAAGAGAGGGAAGATTTGACCGTCTTTTGGTACGTCCAAGAGGAGTTCTTTGTCAGTTGATTGCAAATCATTCCGATGTAATAGCGGCTATTGGGCATGGAATGTTAGGCATTATTCTTTTTCTGGTGTCAGCAGGACGTGTGGGAGTAGTGTGGAATGTGCCAACAATAGTTTACTATATTAGTAGTATTATAGGTGGAGTATTGATTCAAGGTGGAATGTTTATTATATTTAGTGCTTTAAGCTTTTATTTTGTAGAAACGAATAGTATTCGGGAAGTGTTTTACTGGAATATGCGTAAATTTGCAGGATATCCAATCAGCATATACAATAAATTGATACAAGGAATTATGATTTATGTGGTGCCATTTGCTTTTGTCAATTATTTTCCGGCACAGTATTTATTGAGAAAAACAGATATGGCGCAATATCCTGCGATTTATATGTATATCGCACCGATAGTTGGAATTGTGGTATATTTGGTTGCATATGTATTTTGGCGAGTTAGTATTCGATTTTATAAGAGTACTGGAAATTAAACAAGCCAACACTTTTTGTATATAGGCGAGAAATAAATAAGGAAAAGTGTGCGGGTAATATGGAGCAAATTGAACCCGGCGTTTTACATTGATAAGAGGAGCAGATAATATTATTGGGGAAAATGAACTGTGGACAGAAGATGCACTATTAAATGCTGAAGAATGGGAAGAATGTAGAAAAAAGGAAGTTTACTTTTAGAAACATTAGAATAATTTTTGATAAAAATTCTACTGGTACTTTTCTTACAATTCGGATATACTATAAAAGATATGCGATTTGTAAATACTTAGAAAGGTTTTAAATAGAGAAGGAGCAAAACATATGAAATTTATTTCATGGAATGTGAATGGGTTGCGTGCCTGTGTACAAAAAGGATTTTTAGATTATTTTAAAGAAGTAGAAGCAGATTTTTTCTGTATTCAGGAGTCAAAGCTTCAGGAGGGACAGATTGAGTTAGAATTGCCAGAAGGCTATGAGGCATACTGGAATTATGCAGAGAAAAAAGGCTATTCCGGTACAGCAATTTTTACCAAGCATAAACCGTTGCAGGTGACTTATGGAATTGGAATAGAGGAACATGATAAAGAGGGCAGAGTCATTACCTTAGAGTATGATAATTTTTATCTCATAACCTGTTATACACCAAACTCACAAAGCGAATTGGCAAGACTTTCATATCGTATGGAATGGGAAGATGCATTTTTAGCATATGTAGATGGTTTAAAGGAAAAGAAACCGGTTATTTTCTGTGGTGATTTGAATGTGGCGCATAAAGAGATTGATTTGAAAAATCCCAAGACAAATCGTAAGAATGCAGGATTTACTGATGAAGAACGAGAAAAGTTTTCCGTGATTTTAAGTCATGGATATATTGATACTTTCCGCTATTTTTATCCGGAGCAGGAGCAGATATACTCTTGGTGGTCTTATCGGTTTAAAGCCCGTGAAAAAAATGCAGGATGGAGAATTGATTATTTTATAGTATCAGAGGATTTAAAGGACAAGCTTACAGATGCTAAGATTCATACAGAAGTTATGGGCTCTGACCATTGTCCGGTAGAACTGGATATAAAACTGTAATTCAAAAATAAAGAATTTAGAGCAATGAGTTTACAAGCAGGCTAAAGAGGATAAAAGGAGAAAACATTATGGAAAAAGGAGATATTCGATTCCGAAAGGTGATTGTGCACATTATGGATTCGACTGTTGGAATGCCGGTGCTTTCCGATACGTTACTAGACTTTGGCTCCGATTTTGGAGATTTTTTGCGGGAACATATTTATAAGGTAATGAATACGGATGACAAGAAGAGCTGCCAGTTTCAAAAAGAAGAGTCAGTGGTATATCAGCAGTTACTTTCATTAACAGAGGCAGAGGTGACAGACGAGACTTTTGTAGAAGCAAGTCAACAGATTGCCAGTCATTTATATGGAATTATGAATAAAAATATAGATATTCCATCCGCAGATTTTGTAGTGGCTCTATTTGAAACAGATACAATGAAGTATCTTGCTATGTTAAAGATGGACTATAAGACATCCTACACCCATCAGACACAGTCAGATGCCTTTGGAAATACGAATGAGATTATTAAGTTTCGGGCAATTTTGCCAACAGAGAGCCAAAAGCTGTCGGAAGCAGCCATTGTAAATCTTTATGATTTTTCCGTTTCATTGATAGAGAAAAAATATGATGTAAACGGAGTAAAAACAAATTATTTTTCCAAGCTTTTTTTAAATTGCAGTGGAGCATTGTCTCCCAAAACACAGCTTGCCATTGTTACCAGAGCCATTGAAAATGTGCAGAAAAAATACTACAACGATTCCGAACAGTTTGAGGTTCAGATGGAGACAAAGCAGGTAATACATAATCAGTTAGAAGAGACAGGTATTGTGGATGTGCCATTTGTATTAGACAAGGTATTCAAAGAAAAGGAAGAATTTAAGCAGGAAGTAAATGAAAAGTTAGAAAAATATCATATTGTAGCAGATACCCAGATTGAGCCACAGGCAGAAAGTACTACACGAAAGTTTGCAAAGCAGTATTTAGCTACCGATACCGGAGTAGAAATTAAGATTCCAATGGAACAGTATCAGGATGGAGAGCATATAGAGTTTATTACTAATCCGGATGGAAGTATTTCTATTTTGATTAAAAACGTTGGTCACATTACGTCGAAATAGTCATAATTTTTCAAAAAACTTAAAAAATTCCCTATTTGGTATTGACTTTTAGCCGGAAAACAGATAGAATACAACTTGCGAGTTCAAGCAGGAGTGGCGGAATTGGCAGACGCGCAGGCTTCAGGTGCCTGTGGTAGCAATATCGTGTGGGTTCAAGTCCCATCTCCTGCATTAACTTTAAAGAGATAGGTTGTTGCATTTGCAGCGACCTTTTTTCTATACCACAGGGAAGAACTCACAATTCCAAAATGTATGTATATAGAAACGAATGGGAGAAATTTTTGTAAAAAATAAAGGAAATATCGAAGAAACGCAGAATATAAAAGATAGAGGACAAAATATTCATTTGACAAAAGTGCGAAGAGGTGATGAGTAGTGACCATAAGAGAAACTATGGAGTTACTGGAACGGGGCAATTTAAGTCCGTATGCAACCTTGAGTGAAAATTCAAAAGGAAGAGAACGGGAAGAAGCCCAGTGTGATATTCGTCCGGTGTTTCAAAGAGACCGTGATCGTATCTTACATTGTAAATCTTTTCGTCGTTTAATGCATAAAACACAGGTGTTTTTAGCTCCGAAAGGAGACCATTATCGTACCAGATTGACGCATACATTAGAAGTTTCACAGAATGCCAGAACCATTGCAAAGGCGTTACGGCTGAATGAGGATTTGGTGGAGGCAATTGCACTAGGGCATGATTTGGGACATACGCCTTTTGGACATGCGGGAGAACATGTGTTGAATGAAATTTGCGAGGATGGTTTTAAGCATAATGAACAAAGTGTCCGAGTAGTAGAAAAATTGGAAAAGGATGGTGCAGGATTAAATCTTACATGGGAAGTAAGAGATGGAATTTTGAATCATCAAACCAGTTTAATGCCGGCAACCCTTGAGGGAAAGATTGTCAGACTGTCCGATAAAATAGCGTATATTAACCATGATATAGATGATGCCATACGTGCACAGGTTTTACGGGAAGAAGATATTCCAATGGAGTATCGGGAAGTTTTAGGCAATACCACAAGGAATCGTCTGAATACTTTTATACATAATATTATTACTAATAGTCAGGAAAAAAATGATATTTGTATGTCTGAGGAAGTGGAATATGCAATGCAGGGATTACGCAGATTTATGTTTAAAAGTGTGTATACCAATCCGGTGGCAAAGAGAGAAGAAAAAAGAGCCATGGAGCTGGTAGAACGATTGTTTTGCTATTATATGGATCATGTGGAAAAGTTGCCGGAGCACTATTACAAAATGCTCAGTAAGGGTGAGAAACAAGAACGGGTGGTATGCGATTATATTGCCGGTATGACAGATCAGTATGCCATTGCCAAGTTTGAAGAAATTTTTATACCAAAGGCATGGCAGGTGAATAAATAGATATAGAAGTAAATACAGAAAGGAGACAAGGAATGCCTTTTTATTCCGAAGAATTGGTAGAAGAAGTGCGTTCTGCCAATGATATAGTAGATGTAATCTCAGGGTATGTCCGGCTTCAGAAAAAGGGCAGTACTTATTTTGGATTATGTCCCTTTCATAATGAGAAAACCCCATCTTTTTCCGTATCACCGGGAAAGCAGATGTATTATTGCTTTGGATGTGGGGCAGGCGGAAATGTTTTGACATTTCTGATGCAGTATGAGAATTTTACCTTTCCAGAAGCCATGGAGGCATTAGCAGATCGGGCAGGAATTGAGCTTCCCAAGCAGGAAATGTCTCAAAAGGCAAGACAGGAAGCGGACAAGCGTGCCAGAATTTTGGAAATTAATAAAATTGCAGCAAAATATTTTTATGCACAGCTTCGCATGGAGCAGGGGCAGGTGGGAATGGAATATTTAAAAAAGCGAGAACTGACACCGGAGACGATGACGAAGTTTGGCTTGGGATATTCCAACAAGTTTAGCAATGACTTGTATCAATATCTGCACAAGCAGGGATATGAGGATGATATTTTAAAAGATTCCGGTCTGGTAAGCATTGATGAACATCGGGGGGGGCATGACAAATTTTGGAATCGTGTCATGTTTCCGATTATGGATGCGAATAACCGTGTTATTGGATTTGGTGGAAGAGTTATGGGAGAGGGAGAGCCGAAATATCTAAACTCTCCTGAAACCATGATTTTCGATAAAAGCCGTAATCTTTACGGACTGAATATAGCAAGGACTACCAGAAAGCCGTATATGCTGCTTTGCGAGGGATATATGGATGTAATTGCTCTTCATCAGGCAGGATTTGATAATGCAGTTGCGTCTCTTGGAACAGCATTTACACCGGGACATGCGAATTTGCTGAAACGGTATACAAAAGAGGTTTACTGTACCTTTGATAGTGATGGAGCGGGAATTAAGGCTGCCCTAAGGGCAATTCCCATTTTAAAAGAAGCAGGACTTACCGCAAAAATCATCAATATGAAGCCTTATAAAGATCCGGATGAGTTTATGAAGGCATTGGGAGCAGAGGAATATCAGAAACGGATTGAGCAGGCACAAAATAGTTTTATGTTTGAAATCCAGATTATGGAGCAAAACTATAATCTGAAAGATCCGGAAAGTAAAACAACATTTTACAATGCCATTGCAGATAAAGTGTTAGAGTTTGAGGAAGAACTGGAACGGGAAAATTATATGCAGGCAGTAGCGGAAAAGTATCAGATGGGATTTGAAAACTTCCGTAAGCTGGTAGCGCACCGAGGAACCAGAGGAGGAATTACCAAAGAGCCGAGAACACTAAAGTCCGGTATTAATGAAAAAAATAAAAAAGAAGATGGCATGAAACAATCTCAAAAGCTGATGTTGACTTGGCTGATAGAAGAACCGAGATTATTTGAGATTGTTAAACCGTACATTGGACCGGAAGATTTTACCGAAGAGCTGTATCGGGAAGCTGCAAAGCTGGTGTTTGCGCAATATGAAGAAGGAAGCCTGAATCCGGCAAAAATTATCAGTATGTTTACTGAAGAGGAACAGCAAAAAGAGATTGCAGGACTTTTTAATGCAAGATTAAAGGAAGTAACCACGCAGTCAGATAAAGAAAAAGCATTGAAAGAAACAATTATTCGTGTGAAAAAGAACAGTATGGACTATCGCTCTAAGCATCTTGCGCCTACCGATATGGCAGGATTACAGAAGCTGGTTGCAGATAAAAAAAATATGGAAAAACTTCAAAAACTTGAAATTTGCATATTTCCACCAAATAAGGACAAAATATAAACAACGAATGGAAGGATGAAACGAAATGGAAGATAAGACAGCGAAATTTAGCGAAAAACTGCAGGAGTTATTAGCTCTGGCAAAAAAGAAAAAGAATGTATTAGAATATCAGGAAATTAGTGATTTCTTCAAAGAATTAGAATTAAACGCAGAGCAGTTTGAGAAAATTTTAGAATTTTTAGAGTCTAATAATATTGATGTTTTGCGAATTTCCGATGATGAAGACGAAGAAGATATTCTATTGAATGATGAGGACGAAGTAGAGGTAGAAAATATTGACCTTTCTGTGCCGGATGGAGTTTCCATTGAAGATCCTGTTCGTATGTATTTAAAGGAAATCGGAAAAGTACCACTGTTAAGTGCAGAAGAAGAAATCGAACTGGCAAAACGTATGGAATTAGGAGATCAGGAAGCGAAGAAACGTTTGGCAGAAGCTAACTTACGTTTGGTAGTTTCTATTGCAAAGCGTTATGTAGGACGTGGTATGTTATTCTTGGATTTAATTCAGGAAGGAAATCTTGGTCTGATTAAAGCCGTAGAAAAGTTTGATTACCGTAAAGGATATAAGTTTTCTACTTATGCAACATGGTGGATTCGTCAGGCAATTACCAGAGCAATTGCAGATCAGGCAAGAACCATTCGTATTCCGGTTCATATGGTTGAGACCATCAATAAGTTGATTCGTGTTTCCAGACAGCTATTACAGGAATTAGGTAGAGAGCCATCCCCGGAAGAAATTGCAGCAGAAATGAATATGCCCGTAGAACGTGTGCGTGAGATTTTGAAGATTTCTCAGGAACCGGTTTCCTTAGAGACTCCTATCGGAGAAGAAGAGGATAGCCATTTGGGAGACTTTATTCAGGACGATAATGTTCCGGTACCGGCAGATGCAGCAGCATTTACCTTATTAAAAGAACAGTTAGTAGAAGTACTTGGAACTCTGACAGAAAGAGAGCAGAAAGTATTACGTCTGCGTTTTGGATTAGACGATGGTCGTGCAAGAACTTTGGAAGAAGTAGGAAAAGAATTTAACGTTACCCGTGAGCGTATCCGTCAGATTGAGGCAAAGGCATTGAGAAAGCTTCGTCATCCAAGCAGAAGCCGTAAATTAAAGGATTACCTGGATTAATATGTTACAGTTATCAAAACGTTTATCAGCAGTTGCGCAATTGGTAACAATTACAGGAATCCTTGCTGATGTTGGAACAGATCACGGCTACATACCGGTATATCTTGCCGGAAAAGAACGAATTGAAAAAGCAATTGCCATGGATGTAAATCGTGGCCCGCTGGAAAGGGCACAAGAGCACATTCGTCAATATGGATTAGAAAATTGTATAGAAACCAGATTGTCGGATGGATTGCAGGCGTTAAATCCCGAAGAGGCAGACGGCATTGTAATCGCAGGTATGGGTGGCAATTTAATGAAGCGGATATTGGTACAAGGTGAGCAGGTAGCGCATACTGCCAAAGAATTAATTTTACAGCCCCAGTCAGAAATTATGGAGTTTCGCAAATTTCTCTGGGAAAGCGGATACAGCATTACAGCCGAAGACATGGTATTAGAAGACGGAAAGTATTATCCTATGATGCGTGTTGTATATGGGAATTCTAAAACAGAAATGCCGGATGTATTAGCACTTAAGTATGGAGAAAAATTGTTAGAACAGAAACACCCTGTTTTAACACAGTACTTACTTTGGCAGAAAATTCAAAAAGAGCAGATTTTAGCAAATTTGCGGAAGAATGCCAAAAAGGATGTAAGCAGCAGGGAAGAAGAAATAAAAGAAGAACTGTGCTATATCACACATGCGCTAGAGAAAATAGATGGAGCAGAGTAAAATGAAGTGTCAGGAAATTATAACGATTTTGCAATCACAGGCACCGGAGCATTATGCCTGTGATTGGGATAATGTGGGACTTCTTGTGGGAAATTCAGAGAAAGAAGTGCATAAAATATATATAGCATTAGATGCAACGGATGAGACTATCGAAGAGGCAAAAGCGCTTCAGGCAGATATGCTTTTAACCCACCATCCTATGATTTTTAAAGGTTTGAAAAAAGTAAATACCGAAGATTTTATTGGAAAACGTGTGATGCAACTCATTCAGGCGGACATTGCGTATTATGCCATGCATACCAACTTTGATGTGAAGGGTATGGCGGATTTAGCAGCAGAACGAATGGAAATGAAGGAGTGTCAGGTGTTAGATGTGACCTATGAGGATGAACAAGGATTACAGGGAATCGGTAAGATAGGAAAAATATCACATCAGGTAACGGTACAGGAATGTGCCGAATTGGTAAAGAAAGCTTTTCATGTGGAGCAGGTAAAGGTGTTTGGTGATTTAGAACAGCAAATATCCAAGGTGGCAATTTGTCCGGGGTCTGGAAAGAGCGTTCTAGGGGAAGCACTGAAAAATGGTGTGGAAGTTTTAATTACCGGAGATATTGACCACCATGAGGGAATTGATGCGGCAGCGCAGGGAATGGCAATTATTGATGCAGGACATTATGGTATTGAAAAGATTTTTATTCCGTATATGAAAGAGTTTTTAAAGAAAAATACAAAGGGGCTGGAGATTGTAGAACAGCCGGAAAAACATCCATTTGTGTATGTATAAGGAAAGAAGGAAGAATATGGGAGAAATAAGGTGTACAGTCACCATAAAAGGTGTAGAAAAGGACTATGAAAAAGGAACAGCCTTTTCTGTAATTGCGGCAGAATATCAGAAAGAGTACAAGGATGATATTGTACTGGTACTTTTGAATAATCGTTTATATGAATTGAATAGAACATTGGAACAGAATGGAGAGTTGACCTTTGTTACCACAGCAGATAAGTCTGGGCGAAAGGCATATCGACGCAGTGTTACCTTACTGATGCAGCGAGGTGTTTATGAATTAGCGAAAAAGAATGAGGAACAAGTATCAGTACGGGTGGAACATTCCATCAGTCAGGGGTATTACTGTGAATTATTCGGAAAAGATGGTAAAATAATACCGGATATGTCATATCTGTTACAATTAAAAATGGAAATGATGCGTTTGGTAGATGAAAAGCGTCCTATTGAAAAGCGCAGTATGTCTACGGATGAAGCAGTAGAATTATTCCGAGAGTTGGGAATGTATGATAAAGAGCGGTTGTTCCGTTATCGTAGAAGTTCCATGGTAAATGTTTACAGTATTGGAAACTATATGGATTACTATTATGGCTATATGGTGCCGGATACAGGCTATTTAAAATACTTTGATTTGGAATTGTATGACGAAGGATTTGTAGTATTATTCCCAAATAAAAATGCAAAAATAATTGCAGAATTTGAGCCTTCACATAAATTGTTTCAGGTACTGAAAGAGTCAAGTGAATGGGGCGATAAGTTAGATATCGGAACTATTGGAGCGCTTAATGATGCAGTGGCACAGGGAAGAATACAGGATGTGATTTTGGTTTCCGAGGCATTAATGGAGCGAAAAATCGGAAAGTTAGCAGAAGAGATTGCAGCCCAGCCAGATAAGAAGTTTGTTATGATAGCAGGACCGTCTTCTTCCGGAAAAACTACATTTTCCCATCGTTTATCCATTCAATTGATGGCGCAGGGCTTACATCCACATCCCATTTCTTTGGATGATTATTATGTAAATAGAGAAGATACTCCAAAGGATAAAGACGGAAAATTTAATTTTGAATGTTTAGAGGCGATAGATATTGAGACATTTAATCGTGATATGTCAGCACTTTTAGCAGGAGAACAGGTGGAAATTCCAACCTATAATTTCCGTACAGGCTTAAGGGAATATAAGGGAGATTACAAGAGACTTGGGAAAAATGATATTTTAGTAATCGAGGGTATTCATGGATTGAATGACAAGCTTTCTTATACCTTGCCGAAGTCCAGTAAACTAAAGATTTATATTAGTGCATTGACTCAGTTAAATATTGATGAACATAATAATTTGCCCACAACGGATGGAAGAATTATTCGTAGAATTGTAAGAGATGCCAGAACAAGAAATATTACGGCAAAACAAACCATAGCTATGTGGGATTCAGTAAGACGTGGGGAAGAACAGTATATTTTCCCGTTTCAGGAGGAAGCGGATATTATGTTTAACTCCGCATTGATATATGAACTGGCAGTACTAAAACAATATGCTGAGCCACTATTATTTGAGATAGAAAAGGATTGTCCGGAGTATATTGAGGCAAAGAGACTTTTGAAGTTCTTAGACTATTTCCTTCCGGTGCCAAGCGAAGAGATTGGGAAAAATTCTATTTTAAGAGAATTTATAGGTGGAAGCTGCTTTAACGTATAGTTGCCACTTGATTTTCTATAAAAAATGTGTTAGGATGACGAAAGTGTGTGAAAGCATATAGAATAAGTAGGGCAGATAATCGCGGCTGCAAGTGTCGAAAGACCGCAGGTGAGGAAAGTCCGGGCTTCATAGGGCAGGATGCCGGTTAACGGCCGGTGGAGGTGACTCCAAGGACAGTGCAACAGAAATATACCGCTAGCAATAGTAAGGGTGGAAGGGCAGTGTAAGAGACTACCGCCCGTCTGGTAACAGACGGGGCACATGTAAACCCCATCCGAAGCAAGACCGAATAAAAGCGTTGACGTGGCCCGCTAGCTTTAGGTAGGTCGCTTGAGATAACTGGTAACAGTTATACTAGATAGATGATTATCCACGACATAACCCGGCTTACAGCCCTGCTTATTTTAGAAAAAGACTCCTGTTTCTTAAAATGGGAGTTATTTTATTATCAAATTCTAAAATGTTTCTTAAAAGAAAATAACTCCATTGACTTTAAATTTTTTCTGCGCTACCATAAATTCATACTTAAGTCAGGAGTGAGGAAAATGAAACAGAAATTACAGCGTTTTATGATGGGACGATATGGTGCAGATCAACTCGGTCAGGTATATATGGGAATATCTTTGGTACTTTTAGTCATATCCATGTTTACCAGATGGGGAATCTTTTATCTGCTTGGATTTGGACTGATGATTTACGAATATTACCGAATGATGTCGAGACAGATTGACAAACGGTATGCGGAGAATCAGAAGTTTGCTACATGGAGATATAAACAGGTTGTAGAACGCAATAAGAGAAAGGAACACTGGAAACAGCGCAAGGTATATCATTTTTATAAATGTCCTTCTTGCAAGCAAAAGGTGAGAGTTCCGAGAGGAAAAGGAAAGATTTGTATTACCTGTCCGAAGTGCAGAACAGAGTTTATTAAGAAGAGTTAAGAAAGATTTTAAAGGATAAAATAGAGTTGAAACATATAGTTTATGTTCAACTCTATTTTTTACTTTATAGGAAATTTTGTTATAATTCCTATAAAGCAGCCCTCCGAGCAGGGATGCGCAGCTCGCAGAATAGAAGATAGCCATAAATGGCACTGCTCGCGCGCAGAACAAAAGGTGTGCTATATCAGAAACTAGGTCGCAAGAGTGTGCGAAGCACACTTTTATTCTATCATAAAAAATCATTATCGTATTTTTTTATGTGGATTATATTTTTCCTCACAATACTTGCAGCGATAAGTCTCATTTTCTGAATCTGTCAGAAGGAAAATTTGGTCTAATTCCTGCTCAATAGAAGTGATACAACGTGGATTTTGGCAGGTAATGACATTTTTGACTTCCTTTGGAAGATGGAGCTCTCGTTTTTCAACAATTTTTTCGCCCTTAATAATATTTACTGTAATGTTATGGTCTATAAAACCAAGTACATCTAAATCAACAGCATCAATATTACATTCTACTTTTAAAATATCCTTTTTTCCCATTTTATTACTGCGGGCATTTTTAATAATGGCAACGCAGCAATCCAGCTCGTCTAATTTTAAATCGTGGTAAAGGGAAAGGCTGGTTCCTGCCTGAATGTGATCTAATACAAAACCTTCTGTAATTGCACCTACATTTAACATACTTCTACCTCCAGTAATGTAAGAATCAGTGCCATACGAACATAGACACCATATTGTACCTGTTTAAAATAAGCAGCTCTTGGGTCATCATCTACTTCCACAGAGATTTCATTTACTCTTGGGAGTGGATGCATAACAATCATATCCTCTTTGGCAAGTTCCATTTTTGCCTTATTTAAGATATAAAAATCTTTCATACGAATGTAATCTTCTTCGTTGAAGAAACGTTCTCTTTGTACACGAGTCATATATAAGATGTCTAAGTCACCTAAAGCATCTTCTAAGCGTTCAACTTCCTGAAATGGAATGTTATTTTTTCTTAAAACATCTTCACGAATATAGCTTGGAACACGCAGTTCTTCCGGTGAAATTAGAACAAAACGAATACCGGGATAACGAATGAGTGCGTGAATCAAAGAGTGAACAGTACGTCCAAATTTCAAATCACCGCAAAGACCAATAGTAAGATTATCAAGACGTCCTTTTAAGGAGCGGATAGTAAGTAAATCCGTAAGAGTCTGAGTAGGATGTTGATGACCGCCATCACCAGCATTGATAACTGGAATACGGGATTTCTGAGAAGCAACTAACGGAGCACCTTCTTTTGGATGGCGCATAGCGCATATATCAGCATAACAGGAAATAACACGGATGGTATCAGAAACACTTTCGCCTTTGGAAGCGGAACTGCTGTCAGCACTTGAAAAACCAAGAACACTTCCACCAAGGTTTAACATGGCAGATTCAAAACTTAACCGGGTTCTTGTGCTTGGCTCATAGAAACAAGTAGCAAGCTTTTTGCCTTCACAGGCATGTGCGTATTTCTGAGGATTTTTTTCAATATCAGTTGCCAGCGTAAGCAGTTTATCCAATTCCTCAACGGATAAATCAAGCGGGCTCATTAAATGTCGCATATGACTCCTCCTAATTGTAATCTGTATAAATTACGGTTTACAGTATGATTGCCTGCAAATAACTCGCAGGCATTTTTACTATCATATAACAGAAAAGAATAAATTTCAAGAGGTATTTTAGGAAAAAGATTTGCCAGAAAAAAAGAAGTATAGTACAATAGAAAGAAAATAAATTAATGAGGTGTTCTTATGGCAAATGAAAAAATGGTATTAGAAGAAAATGAAGTTGTATACAAGGAGCGAAAAAGATTATTGTTTTTTGGTTTACCTTGGACTTTTACAAAATATAGTATTACCGCAGATATGATTACAGAGGATAAGGGCTTATTAAAAACAGAAGAAGATGATTGCTATATGTATAAAGTACAGGATGTAAAATTAACTGCTACTCTGTTAGAGCGAATCTTTGGATTGGGAACGATTATCTGTTATACTGGTGATGTAACAAGTCCTCAGTTGACAATGGTACATATCAAGAATGCCAAGGAGATTAAAAATTATCTGTTAAAAGCTTCCGAAGCAGCAAGATTGAAACGAAGAACTATTAATACGCAAGACATTGGAGCTGCGGGAATAGATTTGGATGAGGATGGAATCCTTTAATAGAACAAAAGTGCCGATTTATCTGAAAAGAGACAATCGGCGCTTTTTTTACTTTATAGGAAATTTCTCCGAAATTCCCTATAAAGTAGCTCTCCGAGCAGGGATGCGCAGCTCGCAGAGTGGAAGAGAGCCATAAATGGCACTGCTCGCGCGGGGAACAAAAGGTGTGCTATATCAGAAACTAGGTCGCGAGAGTGTGCGAAGCACACTTTTGTTCTATCACAGGAAATATTAAGAGGGGGACTGAGGAGGTTTTTTCCTACATAATACTTTTTCGTATAAAAGCCCGGTAATCATCCAATAGGGGGCATAGTCTAAACGTATCACTCCTTTTATATTTGTTCGTGCTTTGCTGTAATCCCAAGGACATACTTCATATTTTTTTAGAATACTTCCGAAAACATATTCTCCGGTAAAAATAAGCATAGAATAAGCAAAGGCGCGTGTAATGGTAGGAAAATTTTTTAGTTTTTGATAAAGTGGTTTGATGATGATAGCCATGCCATAGATGGGAAACATCCAGATAGAAGTTTTTCCAACTAAGGTAAGTTCACGTCTGCGAAAAGAATTAAATGCAGTAAAAAGAATTTCTAAACACCATCCAATAAGACCGCAAAGTATAAAATTTTTTTTCATAAAGATAGTATGTACAAAATATTGTAATTTATTGAAAAGAAAGAAAAAAAAGAGTATACTTATGTATAAAATATGTCAAAGTAAATGATAAGAGTTAGGAGAATTGATTATGGCAGAAAATAGAGAATGCAGCAGTGCATCAAGCTGTTCCAGAGAAAGCTGTGAGGGATGTCCGAGTCAGGGAGGTGCACCAAAGAGTTTACTAGAAGATTTAAACCCATATTCCAGTGTAAAAAAAGTAATCGGAGTAGTGAGTGGAAAAGGCGGTGTGGGAAAGTCTTTTGTAACAGCTTCACTTGCAACAGCCATGAGAAAACAGGGATATGAAGTTGGAATTTTAGATGCAGATATTACAGGACCTTCTATTCCAAAGATGTTCGGAGTTCATGGCCCGGCAGAAGGAAATGACATGGGGCTTTTTCCGGTTGCAGCAGCAGACGGAACTAAGATTATGTCATTGAATTTATTAATGGAAGATGAAGAAGCACCTGTTGTATGGAGAGGACCGGTAATCGCTTCTACAGTAAAACAGTTTTGGCATGATGTATACTGGGGCGACATTGATTATTTGTTTGTGGATATGCCACCAGGAACAGGAGATGTTCCGCTTACAGTATTTCAGTCTCTGCCGGTGGATGGAATTGTAATTGTAACTTCTCCGCAGGAATTAGTACAGTTGATTGTGAAAAAAGCAATTAATATGGCAGAAATGATGAAGATTCCAGTGTTAGGATTAGTAGAAAATTATAGTTATCTGAAGTGTCCGGATTGCGGAAAAGAAATTAAGTTGTTTGGCGAGAGTCATATTGACGAGGCAGCAGCTGAAATGAATATTCCAGTGCTTGGAAAGATGCCATTGAATCCTGAATTTGCAAAAATGGTAGACGAAGGAAAGTTTGAGCAAATTGAGAACCCATACTTGGAAGAAGCGGTAAAAAAAGTAGAAAATATATAAAAATAAATGGTGTTAAAAAAGCAGTTTTTGACATCTGAAAGCCTTGCAGTAAGCGGATTTGCGACTGCAAGGCATATTTTTTTGCAAAAAAAATTGTAAAAAATGCATAATTGATTTTTTTAAAAGAACCAATTACAATACCAAATACAGAGCGACGTTCTATCATAAATCTAATATTGCCGAATCTGAAAGCGGCATCTTTTAGTTCTGAATCAGAACTTTAAATCAAAGTTATGTCAAGGCGGAAGCTTCGCCAAAATCAATCATACAAAAGAAAAAATACAAGAAAAGTACAAAACAGAAGAACTATACAAAATAGACAGAAAGGAGAAAGTATATGAAGGTCATTTTTGAAGAATATAGTGGAATTATCATTATTGGTGTTGTAATTGTTGCATTGATTGCATTGGTAAGTCTGCTATTAGTAGATGGTGGTCCGGTACATACAGCTTTTGTAAATATGGTAAATTCTTTATTTGCAAAAGCAGGAACAGCGTAAAAAGGACGAAGAGTCCGCTTGTCGGACTCTCATGTGCCGAGGTGGTGTCACTTACGACTAATTTTATTAACGCGAGGTGCGCCTTCTTAATGGAGCACTTTTTATATTATAGGAAAATCACGTATTTTCACATTTTAATGTAACATGGTATTCCCTGTGAATAAAAAAGCTGCCCTGCCAGAGTTGGCAGGGAGATTACTAAAAATATAAGGAAGAAGAAAGGAAAAATGTGTGGAAACGAGTTGGGAACTTCAAGAGGAAGATTTTGGGGCATTTTTGCCCTATGTACAGAAAAAAGAAGTAACAGATATTGATTATAATGGGCAGGAATTGTGGATAACAGATTTGGAAAAAGGACGATATCGTGCAGAAACAGCCATAACAGAAGAGTTTATAGAAGAGTTTACTCATAGAATAGCCAACCGAGTGAATAAACCTTTTAATCGAATACATAATGTGTTAGAAGCAGAAACAAAGACACTTAGAATTAGTATTGTACATGAATCTGCGGCAGTAACCGGACGTTCTATTTGTATTCGGAAATCATTGCCGGAGGTAAGGCATACCATAGAAAGTATGCTGGATACGGAATATTGTCCGTTACCAATTTTAAGTTTACTAATTAATTGCGTACATGCCAAAATGAATTTTGTTTTCTGCGGAGAACCTGGCGTTGGGAAAACAGAATGTGCGAAATTTTTTTCCAGATTTATACCGGAAAATCAGCGGGTAATTACCATCGAGGATAACTTAGAAATGCATTTTCGAGAAATCAATCCGCAAAATGATTGTGTGGAATTACAGGTAAGTCGTGAACTAAGTTATACAGATGCCATTAAGTTATGTCTAAGACAGAATCCGAAGTGGATTATTTTATCGGAGGCACGTTCTACGGAAGTTCAGTATTTACTGGAGCAGTGGTCTACCGGAGTTTGCGGATTTACTACCCTGCATTTGGATGATTTGAGAAACTTGCCGGATCGAATTATGAATATGATTGGAAGAGCCAAGGATGCAGAGCGTTTGGAAAATTATATATATGAGTTTGTAAGTGTTGGAGTCTTAATTCGTCAACGTGGGAATGAAACAGGAAGTCAAAAACGCTACATCGATCAGGTGTGTTTTTATGATAGATACAAAGGGAAAAATAGTATTTATATGCTTATGGAAGATGGAAAAATGTTATCAAAGGAGATTCCGGAAGATATTAAAAGAAAGTTTGAACGGGCAAACATAGAGAAATACTTCCAATGTGCGGAAACAATGGCGTTTGAGCCGTTAGATATGAGTTTTTTACAGGAGGAAAAATGAAAAAGAAAAGAAAAAAAGAACATATATGGTGGTTGTTAAATCCAAAATATTTACAAAAACAAATTGATGGATATGGATATTATTTTTCTTTGAGTAACTATCTGATTTCCTTGTTGGTTTCTCTAGTTGGTATCTTTATTTGTGGAATGATATTTTCTTTGCCATGGTATATGGTGATGCTTATGGTAGCCGTATGGATAATCATGCTGCCGGGAATGTTATTAGATGGATATAAAAATATGTATGAGCATAAAAAATTTTTAGAAGCATCCGATTACATGGAACAGATTTTATATTCATTTCAACAGGAAGGAAAAATATTGTCAGCCCTGCGTGATACAGAAAGTCTATTTCAGAAAGGAAGAATGCGTACCGCAATTGGCGAAACCATAGCGTATATTGAGCAGGGGGTATATGAACATGATTTATATCAGGAAGCGTTCCGGAAAATAGAAGAACAGTATCCGGGGAGAAGAATGACTGCAATTCACAGTTTTTTACGAGTAATTGAAAAAAACGGTGGAGATTATAGGAGCGGAATACAATTGCTGCTGGCAGATAAGGCGTTGTGGGCAGAAAATGTGCTGTTACTTCAAGAGGAAAAAAAGCGTGGAAGAAGCAGAGTTATTATTGCATTATTGATTACAATTCTTTTGGCGGCAGTATTTCATGGAGTATATCGAACAATGCCGGAACAGTATTCTATTGTGAACCATCCGGTTACGCAGGCAGCAACAACTTGTTATTTTCTATTAAATATGTTGATTTTTAGAAAGGCGAATCATGAACTTGCAAAAAGCTGGTTAGAAAGAGAAGCAGAGGATGATGAAAAAAAGGTGAGGGAGTATTGGAAAATAGTCACAGAAAAAAGAAAGCGGTATAGATTGTCTTATCGTATCAGCTATAACTGGCTTGTAAAAGAAATAAATCTGCGTTTTCCCCAATGGCTGATGGAACTTGCATTACTGTTACAGGGAAATAATGTTCAGGTTGCCCTTACTAAGACGGTTGCAGAAGCACCAACGGTGTTAAAGCCGGAATTAGAAAAAATGATAAAAAATTTGAAAGAACAACCAGAATCCATGGAGCCGTATATGGAATTTTTAAATATGTTTCAGTTATCCTATGTACAATCAGCAATGAAAATGTTGTATGCCATATCAGAATCCGGAAACGGTGATAGTCAGGAACAGATACAAGTGATGGTACAACGAAATGAAAAGTTATTAGATCAGGCAGAAAAAATTTTAAATGAGAGAAAACTGGCAGGAATTCATACCATTGGCTACTTACCACAGATTACAATTTCATTTGAAATGATGGTAAATATGACGGTATTTATGATGGTATTTCTTACAAAAATGAGTATTTAAAATGAAAATTTAATAAATAGAAAGGAACAAAAATGGGACAGGTAATAAAAGCTTATATAGGACTTTTTTTCTTGTTACTTGAGGCGTTGCTTGGAATGGGAATCGTTGCTGCAGGAGTGCAAACTTCTGCAGCCAGAAATTACCATTCTGATATTATGGAAGAAATTGCGTGTAGTAATTTTAATGAAGGAGTGATACATGCTTGTATAGAACAAGCAGAAGAAGAAGGATATCGAGTAGAAATAGAACCAGCAATATATGATGAAACATCTAATATGCAGTTGGCATCTGTAATTTTATATTATGACTATGCCATACCCGTACTGAATCTTTTTTCAGAACATGAAATTCGTGGAATGGCAGGATAGGAGAAAAGAGAATATGAGAAAACTTATGGAGGAATATGCAGGCGTGGTAATTTATGTGATTGCAGGATTAATGTTAACAAGTGTATTTTGGCAAGTATTAGAGAAATTAAGTAGTTAGGAGTTAAGAAAAAATATGAGAAACATATGGAATGAATATGGAGGAGTTGTTTTAGGAGTTACAGGTGTTGTGGCAATTACAGGACTTATAATCCACCTATTACTTCCGGCAGGGGATATTTATAAAGTAATTGTGGCATTTTCTCAGAGTATTTGTTAAAGGAAGGGATAAAAGTGAAAAACGGACTGGAAGAGTATGGTGAAATTTTGGTGGGAGGAATTGCTGCCGTTATGATTTTGGTGTTGCTTTTTTCGGCAGGGCTATTGTCAGGGATTGGAAATAGGGCACAGTTACAGAAAAAGGACTATAAAAACTATCAGGATTTTAAGGTTTTTTCAGAATTATGTCAGAGAGAAACACCACAAATTTTTTATAATGAACAAAAGCAATGGTATGCAGGGGATATGATTTCAATAGAAGAGATATTTTCCGGAGAGGATACAGATGGGGAGACGCTATCGGTACAGGTACAGAAAATAACAGATAAATTGGGAAACAATCAGATAGAAATGTATCAGCAGGAAACAGGAAAAATAACTTTTGCAGATGCAGGAGTTTATGTTTTCAAGTTAAGAGTGCAAGACAAAGAAAAAAGATATACAGTGGAAGAAATTGAAGTTCCTGTGGATAAAAGGGGGAGAAAATGAAATATGTGATAAAAGGAAGTATAATGGCTGCAATTACATTTATGGTGATTGTAGCGGTTATGATAATTAGTGGTCGCAGTGTTCGAGAAAATGAGTTGGAAAATACGTTAGACCATGCAACAAAACAGGCAGTTGAATATTTGAGAAAAAATCCCCAAATTAGCAGACAACAATTTCTGAAACGATTTGAAGAAAGTTTGGAAGTGGGAATTGAAAGTGATTCTGAAATATTGATTTCTATTGTAAATGCAGATACAGAAAAGGGAATTTTATCGGTACATGCAGAGGCAAATTTTCAAAATTGTCTTGGGAAAAAGGAAAAAATAGAAGCTGACAAAACTGTGATATTGGAAAAATACCAGCTAGAAAAGAAAAAGCAATATACAGTAGAGTATAAAGTTGGAGAAACGATTTATAAAGTGTATGAATTAACGGAAGGGAGTAAAATACCGATACCGTCAAATCCAGAGGGTAATTTTAAATATTGGATGGATGAAAACGGACAGAAGGTATACCCAGAAGAAATTCAACTGGAATCGGATAGAACTTTTATCGGAAAATTAGATTAAGCGGATTGTACATTGAAAAAAGAATAAATAGAAATAAATGGAAAAAAATACTTGCCTTTTAACAAGTGAGCTGATAATATCGGTACATATATGCGTTTTGTAGAAAAAAGTTGCGAACATACGAATGTGAACGTATGTTTAGAAATGCAAATAAAACTTTTTTGAAAAAAATTAAAAATTTTTTCAAAAATATTAAACCAAAATGAAATCCGGTGGAACTTATATATGAGGGTTACAAATAAAAGGACCATCGGAAAGGAGAAAAGGACAGTGGATGGAGGAAGAAACGTGCAGACAGAACAACTGAAGCAGGCAGTAGAGCAAATGAAGCAGGGAGAGGAAAAAGGGTTCAATTACATATATGGAGAAACATACAATTTCGTATATTCCCGTGCAAAACTTGCAATTAACGATGAACATGAAGTGCAAGACCTGGTACAAGAAGTTTATATTGCAGCTTATCGTAACATCGAAAGCCTTAAGAACGTGGAAAGTCTGTATGCGTGGCTTGCCACCATTGCCATGCGTCAGGGTGCCAAAATGGCAAACAAAAAGAAAAATCATGTATTGCTGTCAGAGGAAAATCATGGAATGTTTGAAGAATTACCGGATGAATCCGTAGAATTGGAAAGTGATGCAATTAGTAAAGAAGATGCAACCATTATCAGAGGGTTGTTGGAAAGACTTCCGGCAGAACAGAAAAGTGCCGTGGTATCTTTTTATTATGATGGTTTGAAAGTAGAACAGATTGCAGATGCAACAAAGACCAGTGCAGGAACGATAAAGAGCAGATTGTATCTGGCAAGAAAGTGTCTGCAGGAGTACATTGCAGAACTGGAAAGAAAAGAAGGTGTAAGATTAAGAGGATTTGGAGTACCGGTATTGATTCTGGCAGTAAAAATGTTGTTGGAAGAAAATACACTTTCCACGGTATCTGCGCAGGGAATTTATAATCAGGTTTGCTCAGAAGTAGGAATAAAGGCATCAGCCTTAGCATTTCAAAGTGTAGAGGCAGGAACAACTACAATGGCAGGAACAGATACCGCAGAAGGTCTTGGAAAAGGAATAAAGACCGGATTAACAGAACAGATGAAAGGGCAAGGAACAGGCATGAATAAGTTAGTTAATAAAATAGCAGCATTAGGAAAAGTAAAGATAGCAGCGATAGCAACAGGAGTAGTTGCAGTGGCAGGAGCAGGAACGGCAACAGGTGTGTATCTTCATCAGCAGTCAGTAGTAAAAGAAGCACAGGCAGAGGAAAAGCAGCAGAAAGAAAAGCAGGCAAAGGCAGAACAGAAAGAGAAAGAAGCCTTGCTTGCAGACCTTACCAAGCGTTATGAGAAAGCTGAGGAATTAAGAGATAATCTGATTTTGGAAGATGCCGTGGTAGAAATTTTAAATCGTGATTTTAACACGATTAAAACTGCTTTGGATGAAAAGACAGCAGACGAAGATACGGAAAACACCATGAAAACATTGGAAAAAAATCTGGAAGGATATAGAAAACAGAATGAGCAATATCTGACAGAGCAAAGAATGGCGATTATGGATTATCATAATGAAACAGTTCCGCAGGAAAGCCAGGATGCATGGGATAAACTTCTTTCCGAGTATCAGGAATTGTTTGATGCTGTGAAATATAAAGATGCAAATGCAAAACTTTCTGAGGTAAATACCGCTATTTGGGCATTCTTTTCACAGAACACAACGGAAGTAGCAGATAATAGTACCGATAATGTGACTACGGAAAATAATAACAGCAACAGTAATAGCAGTAGTGGAAATAACAACAATGGCGGAAATGGTTCGGGAAATAATGGAAATGCAGGGAATGGTTCAGGAAGTAACGGAGCCGGAAACAATGGAAATGCAGGAAACGGTTCAGGAAGTAACGGAGCCGGAAACAATGGAAATGCAGGAAGTGGGAATAATGGTGGAACCGGAAATACAGGAAATAGCGGAACAAGTACACCGGAAACACCAGTAGAGCAGCCGACTGGAAACGGATGGAGTCAGGCAGAATGGGAAACATTAAATGCAATAACAATAGAGTGGTTTGATTTAGCGTATGATGATGCTGGTGCACAGGCACAGTTGGCGGCTAGACTGCCGGGAAGAACCTGTACATTAGTTCATTACCCACCAGAGCGAAATGCAGAAGCAAGAGCTTTATGGAACAGCATAGATACAAATGTATATGAAAGAAGCCAGTTCTTTGCAGAAGATGTGTCAGGAGCATGGTTTATCTATGGAAAGTAGGAATAAAGAAAAAGGAGAAAATTAGAAAAATGAAAAATAAAAATAGAATGACAAAGAGAATCGTTACTGCGGTGCTGGCATGTATGCTTAGCACCGCTTTTTTTTCAATAAATACAAAAGCTGCTGAAAATACGGTAGATGAAGAAACGATACAAACAACGGCGAAGGGTGCTTCACAGATAACCTATGACCCGAGTGCACAAAGAACAGGGTATCATCTGGAAGCATATGCGCAATTTCCGTGTGAACATGATGCAAGCAGGCTTGGACGTTCCATCTACACCACAATGACAGGTCTTACCCCAACCGCAGAACAGGTCATCAGTAGAATCGTAAATGAGGGACTTAATTATACCGTAGATTCTTATACATGTCCGCCAGAAGGAATAGGTGCAGAAAGGATAGGAAATACAGCAGTTGCAATTCATGTGTTTAATGTTGGAAATGCATTGAATGAAAGGCAGGATGCCGTATTGTCAAGTCCTTACAAAGCGGTAAATGGATATGCGGGATATACTTATTACTGGACAGGATTTTCGCATTGTCCCTATACCGGAAAGGATTATTATGTAGGTGGAGGTCATACATGGCTTGGAGATGCGGTAGGAACTGTAGGAGCAAATGAGGTGGTCAACAATGCCTATAGTCACATCGTAACACGTTATCGTTTTGTGCCAAACAACTATACCGTAACCTATAACGGAAACGGAGCTACGGAAGGATATGTGGCAAACCAGACAGTAACGTATGACCAGATATTTAATCTTTCAAATAACGGATATAAGAAAGACGGTGCTGTTTTTTGTGGATGGAATACTGCACCGGACGGAAGTGGACAGAGTTTTTCAGAAGGACAGTCTGTGTCAAATCTGACAGCTGCGGATGGCGGGACAGTGACATTGTATGCCCAATGGAAAGCCATCAACTACAAAGTACATTTTGACGGAAACGGAGCAACTTCCGGTAACACACCGGATATGAGTTATGCATTTGACCAAGGCGGAGCTTTAAATGCCAACGGATTCAAAAAACAGTACAGCATTAACTACAATGGAAACGGCGGAACCAGTGAAAAAGAGGCGGATATAGCAGATGCACAATTTAACGGATGGCAAGACAATAACGTATTTTATTACCGGGGAATGTATTTTAATTCCTATGGAATTGATGCACCATATTATGTGAACAAATATCTGGATGTAAAAAACTGGTGCGGATATAACAAGTATGCAGTAATCCATCACTGGTATACCTATATCATTTCGCAAAGAGTAGAAGACCGTCAGTCTGCACAGAATTTTAAAATTGGTGATTACATGAAATATGGCGGTGGAGATTTAAAGGCAGCATTTGGAGATAACAGACTTGCCTATGTGGCGCACTGGATGAATAATGGTATATATGAAGGAAGAATCGGTGCGGTAAACATAGATACGGCAACATCAGACCTTTATCCGGACAGGGCATGGGTAGCCAATCTTGCAACCAGACAGAATGAAACGGTAGTGCTTACAGCAGACTGGACCCCGGGAAGTGTTGTTCTGCCAAAGGCAGAAAGAGCAGGTTATCAGTTTGCAGGCTGGTATACCAGTCCGGAAGGTGGAGAGTTTATAGGGAAAGAGGGGGCAACCTATACACCGGAAGTGAGTGGTACAACTCTGTATGCACACTGGGTAGCCAATGACTATGAAATTGCTTTTGACGGAAATGGAGCTACTTCCGGAAACATGGAAAACCAGAAAGCCAAGTATGATGAAGTGATAACATTACAGCCAAATCAATTTGAGCGTACAGGGTATACCTTTACAGGGTGGAACACAAATTCAGACGGAACCGGAACAGCTTTGGAGAATCAGCAGCAAGTAAAGAATCTTACAACAGAAGAAAATGGTACGGTAATACTGTATGCCCAGTGGAGAGCAAACTCCTATACCATTCATTTTGATGGAAACGGAGCCACAGACGGAGCAATGGAAGATATTTCGGCAGTATATGAACAGGATATTACATTACCGACCAATCAGTTTGTCCGTACAACAGAACAGGGAGAAAGTGTTTTTACCGGATGGAATTTAGAAAACGGAATCTACGATGCAGAATTTGCCGACCAGCAAACCGTAAGAAATCTGTCAGCAGAAGACGGAGCGGAGGTAACCCTTTATGCCATCTGGGATGACTGCCCGGAGATTGAAGCAGTAGACCGCTATTTCAGCTTAAGCTTTGCACAGCAGGGAAAAATTACGGAAGAAGAATTACTAAGTACCGCTTCAGCAACAGACCGTGAGGACGGAGAACTGGAAAAACGTATAAGAGCACAGATAGCAGAAACAGGAATAAATGGAAGTCTGAGCCTGTACGGATATGCTACTACGGATTTTACAGAGCTGACCGCTAGCGCAAGTGTAAGTATGACCTATAAGGCAGTAGATAGTATTGGAAATACGGTATACAAGACAGTGACAGTATATATTACGAATACCGAGCCAATAGCTCAGACAGACTTCGCATATACCAGATTCATCAATGAAAAGTATTACAAGGCAGATTATGAAAATGGCGGACTGCATCCAAAGTCTGTCTGGAGAATTGACCCGGCATATGAAAGCACGTTGCAGAATGCATTGGCGAATTTGAAGAATGAGACACCGGAGGAAACGTACTATATAAAAAAGAAATAAACTATTCTTTTAATGCTTTCTCAGAAAAAGTAATATTTACAAGGGAGTCGTAAGGAGGGCGTTCTGAAAGCTCATCAGATTCCTGTAAAACATCTAAAAGTAATTCATAGCTTTCTTTTTCAAAAATAAGGTTTGTATCCCATGTATTTTGTTCAGAATAGCGAGTGATAATTTTTGTAAGTGTTTCAAGGTCAATTTCTTTGAATTGTGGAGCAATTATTTTGGCAGTTTCTTCAGAAGTATGAGTATTAATATAATTCATACCTTTTTGAAGTGCATTCGTAAAGCTTTGAATTACTTCAGGATGTTTTGCTAGATAGCTGGATTTTGTGCTGAAAGCAGTATAGGGAATAAAACCGGAGTCAACTCCCAGAGATGCTACTACATAGCCCTCTCCTTGTGTTTCTAAGGTAGTGGCACTTGGCTCAAATTCCACGGAAAAGTCCCCCTGACCGCCAGAAAAAGCAGCACCGGTAGAACCAAAATCAATATTTTGAAGAATGGTAAGGTCTGTGGACGGGTCTAAATTATTTTTCTTTAAAATATATTCAAAAACCATTTCGGGCATACCGCCTTTACGACCGCCAATAACTGTTTTTCCTTGCAAATCTGACCAAGAAAAATCTTTTATATTAGAACGGGAAATCAGAAAATTGCCAGCCCGTTGAGTAAGTTGAGCAAAGTTAATAATTTGGTCATTTGCTCCGGAATTATAAGTATAAACAGTTGTTTCAGGTCCCATAAAGGCAATATCTGCATCACCGGAAAGTAATGCAGTCATGGTTTTGTCAGAACCAAAACCGGTAACCAATGTGAGGTCTATGCCCTCTTCTTCAAAATAGTCCTGTTGGATAGCTACATATAATGGCGTATAAAATACGGAATGTGCAACTTCATTTAGAGTAACTTTTGTAAGATTTGATTGGTTTGAATAAGAGCAACCGCAAAAGAAAAAAATACATATGGTTGTAAGAAGACAAACAAATTTTTTCATGACAAATTCAATCCGTTTTTTATTAAAGTATGGGATAGGAAAGAAAATGTGATATAATTACAAAAGAAGATTAGATTATCATAAAAGGGGCAAAAATTATGGAAATTGAAAAAATAGTTACAATTCAGAAGGCATATTATGAAACGCAGATTACAAAGGACTTAACTTATCGGATAAATGCGCTGAACCGTTTAGAGCAGGCAATCTTAAAATGGGAAGAAAAGATAGAGAAAGCTTTAAAAAAGGATTTGAATAAGTCAACATTTGAAGCATATATGACAGAAGTGGGAATGACATTGTCAGAATTGCGATATGTGAAAAAGAATTTAAGAAAGTGGGGGCAAGAAAAGAGAGTAAAAACACCGTTAGCTCAGTTCCCGGCGAAAAGTTATATAAAATCAGAACCATATGGAGTGGTATTGATTATGTCACCTTGGAATTATCCCTTTATGTTATGTATGGAACCGCTAATTGGAGCATTGGCAGCGGGAAACTGTTGTGTGCTGAAACCTTCGAATTATTCGCCAAACGTGTCAAAAGTTATAAAGGAAATGATAAAAGAAACTTTTCCACAAAAATATGTTGCAGTAGTAGAGGGCGGAAGAGCAGAAAATGAAGATTTGCTGGAGCAAAAATTTGATTATATCTTTTTTACCGGAGGTATGAAGGTTGGAAAACTGGTGATGAAAAAGGCCGCAGAACATTTAACGCCTGTGACATTAGAATTAGGTGGAAAAAGTCCATGCATTGTAGAAAAAACGGCAAATCTAAAGCTGGCGGCAAAGCGGTTAGTATTTGGAAAATTTTTAAATGCAGGACAGACTTGTGTTGCACCAGACTATCTTTTTGTGCAAAAGGAGATAAAGCAAGAATTTTTACAATATGTGTTGTTTTGGATAAAGAAGATGTATGGAAGTGAATTGGAACAGGCTGAAAATTATCCAAAAATCATTAATGAAAAGCATTTTAATCGCATATGTCATTTGATTCAAGGAGAAGAAATTCTAGTAGGGGGAAAGGTAAATAAAGATACCTTGCAAATTGCACCAACCGTATTAAATCATGTAAAGCCTGACGCACCGGTTATGCAGGAAGAAATATTTGGACCGATATTACCTGTTTTGGAATTTACACAGATAGAAGAAGCAGAACAATTTATAAAAAAACGTCCAAAGCCGTTAGCGTTGTATCTGTTTACGCAGGATAAAAAGATAGAAAGAAGAATTACGGAAAGTCTTTCTTATGGTGGTGGTTGTGTAAATGATACTATCATACATCTTGCTACTTCTTATATGGGATTTGGTGGTGTTGGAGAAAGTGGAATGGGAAATTATCATGGAAAGGAAAGCTTCGAAACATTTAGTCATAGAAAAAGTATAGTAAAGAAATATAATTGTTTTGATAATCCGGTGCGCTATGCACCTTATAAGAAGACAAAAGAAAGTATTCTGCGTATGTTTTTGAAATAAAAATAATCTTGCTTTTTTTACTAATGGGGTATAATATACGCTTGTGAGAAAATGTAGATAAGTTGTAGATAATAGAAAAGAGGATATATATGGTAGATAAAATAGACTTGCATACTCATACCATTGCAAGCGGACATGCTTATAGTACGCGAAGTGAAATGATAGCAGCTGCTGCCGGCAAGGGATTAGAGGTGTATGCAATTACAGAGCACGCACCTGCCATGCCGGGAAGCTGTCACAGTATGTATTTTGTGAATTATCGAGCATTGCCGCGTAAACAGAACGGTATGACGGTACTGTACGGAGCAGAACTGAATATTTTAGACTTTGAAGGACATGTGGATTTGCCAGAGTCAATTCTAAAAGAGATGGATTTAAATCTGGCAAGTATTCATACACCATGCTTTACAGCAGGAAGTAAAGAAGAAAATACGCGTGCTTATATTAATGTAATGAAGAATCCATATATTAATATTATTGCTCATCCGGATGATGCCAGATTTCCAATTAGTTATGAAGAATTAGTAAAAGCAGCCAAAGAATATCAGGTGATTTTAGAAGTAAATAATGCATCTTTGTCGCCGGGAAGTTTTCGAGGTGACCCACGAGAGGCTTATGGAGAAATGCTGGACTTATGCATAAAATATGAAGTTCCGGTAGTGATGGATTCAGATGCTCATATTGATACAGCAGTAGGAAATCACGAATATGCCAAAAAGGTATTAGAAAAAGCAGAATTTCCAGAAAAACTTTTAGTAAATGCTCATCCGGAAATGCTAGAACATTATATAAATTTTTACCATAAAAAGTAAAGATTATTCTATTTACTTCAAAACTTTAATATGTTAAAATTACTATATGATAACGTACCGAAGTGTACAAAAGAGAGACAATGAAAAGGAGAAATGGCATATGAGCAAAAAATTAAGAACGGAAGCCGTAGACCATTTATTTGAAGCAATCCTAAGTCTGGAAAACAAGGAAGAATGTTATACGTTTTTTGAGGATGTGTGTACTGTAAATGAGTTACTGTCTTTATCACAGCGGTTTGAGGTTGCGAGAATGTTACGTGCCCAGAAGACGTATTTGGATATAGCGGAAAAGACAGGTGCTTCCACTGCTACTATCAGCAGGGTAAATCGTTCTTTGAATTATGGAAATGATGGCTATGATATGGTATTTGAAAGAACTGGATTAAACAAAAAAGAGTAGGAATATAGGAAATAGAAAAGATGTTGCTGCAGAAATGTAGCAACATTTTTTAAAAAAATAAAAAAACCTATTGACACAGTAGGAAAAGTAGGATATATTATCGGTATGCTAAATAACCACCTAAACAGGTAGGAAATACAGGAAAAGGAGAATCAGCTATGAAAAGAGTAAGAGAAAAATCCTTGTACATAACGAAAGATGACCGAATGTGTGGCTGTTTCTGCTGTTAAAGATAACAATGAAAAATAAGTAATGAAAAACGAGAAACAGATACGATAAAAAGGAGAAAAAATATGAGTAAAAAAGCATACGCAGATAGAAATTTAAAATTTGAAACATTACAGTTACATGTAGGACAGGAAAATCCAGATCCGGTTACCGATGCAAGAGCTGTACCAATTTACGCTACATCTTCTTATGTATTCCATAATTCTGACCATGCAGCAGCAAGATTTGGATTGCAGGATGCAGGAAATATTTATGGAAGACTTACCAATCCGACACAGGACATTTTTGAACAGAGAATTGCAGCTTTGGAGGGTGGTGTGGCAGCACTTGCAGTTGCTTCCGGTGCAGCGGCAGTTACTTATACCATTCAGAATCTTGCACATAATGGAGATAACATTGTTGCAGCAAATAATATTTATGGAGGAAGTTATAATCTGTTAGAACATACTCTTCCGGATTATGGAATTAAAACTACATTCGTAGATCCTTCCGATGTAAGTAATTTTGAAAAAGCGATTGATGAAAATACAAAGGCACTTTATATCGAAACACTAGGAAATCCTAATTCTGATGTAAGTGATATTGAGGCAATTGCTGAGATAGCCCATGCGCATAAAATCCCATTGGTAGTAGACAGCACCTTTGCTACACCATATTTATTAAGACCAATTGAACATGGAGCAGATATTGTAGTACATTCTGCAACTAAATTTATTGGGGGTCATGGAACTGCAATCGGTGGAGTTATTGTAGACAGTGGTAAGTTTGACTGGGAGGCATCCGGAAAGTTCCCGTCTTTAACAGAGTCGAACCCAAGTTATCATGGAGTAAGCTTTACTAAGGCAGTAGGATCGGCAGCATTTGTTACTAAAATTCGTGCAATTTTATTAAGAGATACCGGAGCAACCATTTCTCCATTCCATGCATTTATCTTTTTACAGGGATTAGAAACTTTATCCTTAAGAGTAGAGCGTCATGTAGAAAATGCATTAAAAGTAGTAGAATACTTAAACAACCATCCACAGGTAGAGAAAGTGCATCATCCATCTGTATCTAAGGATGCCAAACAGCAGGAATTATATAAAAAGTATTTTCCAAAGGGAGGCGGCTCTATCTTTACCTTTGAAATCAAGGGGGATGACCGCACCGCAAAAGACTTCATTGATAATTTGGAGGTATTCTCACTTTTAGCAAATGTAGCAGATGTAAAATCTCTTGCAATTCACCCGGCATCTACCACGCATTCACAGCTGAATGAGCAGGAGTTAAACGAACAGGGAATTTACAAGAATACTATTCGTTTATCTATTGGAACAGAACATATTGATGATATTATCGAAGACTTAGAAGAAGCATTTAAAGCAGTAAAATAAAAGGAGGCAGTCAAGATGGCTGGAATATATCAGGGAACTTTAGACTTAATTGGAAATACCCCATTAGTTGAGGTAACAAACATAGAAAAAAAGTATGGATTAAAGGCTAGAATTTTAGTGAAATTAGAATATTTTAATCCGGCTGGAAGTGTAAAAGACCGTATTGCCAAGGCAATGATTGAGGATGCAGAAGAAAGGGGAATTTTAAAGGAAGGCGCTGTTATTATAGAGCCGACTTCTGGAAATACAGGAATTGGTCTTGCTGCAATTGCAGCAGCAAAAGGATATCGTACAATTCTTACCATGCCTGAAACGATGAGCGTAGAAAGACGTAATATTTTAAAGGCTTATGGTGCAGAAATCGTATTGACAGAAGGACCGAAAGGAATGAAAGGAGCAATTGCAAAGGCGGAAGAATTGGCAAAAGAAATACCAAACAGCTTCATTCCGGGACAGTTTGAAAATCCGGCAAACCCTGAAATGCATAAAAAGACTACCGGACCGGAAATCTGGAAAGATACCGACGGAAAAGTGGATATTTTTATTGCAGGTGTAGGAACCGGTGGAACAATATCCGGAACAGGAGAATATTTGAAATCCAAGAATCCCGAGGTGAAAATTGTAGCAGTAGAGCCGGCATCCTCTCCGGTATTATCAGAGGGAAAAGGCGGACCACATAAGATTCAGGGAATCGGAGCAGGATTTGTACCGGATACGTTGAATACAAAGGTTTATGACGAAGTATTTCCGGTAGCCAATGAAGCTGCTTTTGATACAGCAAAAGATATTGCAAAAACAGAGGGTGTATTAGTAGGAATTTCTTCCGGAGCTGCATTATATGCTGCATTAGAATTAGCAAAGAAACCGGAAAATGAAGGAAAGACCATAGTGGCGTTATTGCCGGACAGTGGAGACAGGTATTATTCCACGTCCTTGTTTGTAGAATAAGAATTTAGGTGAAAGACTTGAAGACTCTTAAAAGAGAGTAATCAGGTCTTTTTTACTTTATAGAAAATTTCTCCGCAAATTCCTATAAAGTAGCTCTTCGAGCAGGGATGCGCAGCTCGCAGAGTGGAAGAGAGCCATAAATGGCATTGCTCGCGCGCAGAACAAAAGTTGTGCTATATCAGAAAATAGGTCGTAAGAGTGTGTGAAGCACACTTTTGTTGTATCATTAGGAAATACCGTGTTGTGTTAAAGTGTGAAAACTGTGTGCTTTTACTTGTGAGTTTTTGCAATTTGTGCTATTATCAAACATATGTTTAATGAGCAAAAAGGAGTTGAAAAGTATGAGAATCGGAGCATTAGAAGCAGGTGGAACAAAAATGGTATGTGCCATTGGCAATGAAATGGGTGAGATATTAGAAAGACAGTCATTTCCAACAGAAACACCGGAGATTACATTACCAAAATTAGTGGCATATTTTGAAGATAGAAATATTGAAGCACTTGGAATCGGTTGTTTTGGTCCAATTGATTTACATGAAGATTCTGATACATATGGTTATATTACTACAACTCCCAAGCTTGCATGGCAAAATTGTAATATCGTAGAGGCATTCGAAAAACTTCAAGTTCCCATAGGATTTGATACAGATGTAAATGGCTCTGTATTAGGAGAGCACACATGGGGAATAGCCAAGGGACTGAAAAGCTGTATCTATATTACCATTGGAACCGGAATTGGTGTAGGAATTATTTCTGATGGACAGTTGCTCCATGGAATGCTTCATCCTGAGGGAGGACATATCCTGCTTACAAAGCATCCAAAGGATGTTTATCAGGGGAAGTGCCCATTTCACAAAAACTGCTTTGAGGGATTATGTGCAGGACCGGCGGTAGAAGAGCGTTGGGGAAAGCCCGGTGTTGAATTAGCAGAGAACAACGAAGTATGGGAGTTAGAAGCCTATTACATTGCACAGGCATTGGTAGATTATGTGATGATGCTTTCTCCGCAAAAAATAATTTTAGGTGGAGGAATTATGCAGCAGAAACAGCTTTTTCCTCTGATACGGAAAAACTTTAAAGAAATGTTAAATGGTTATATTGATACCAAAGAATTAAAAGATTTAGATAACTATATTGTACCACCAGCATTAAATGATAATCAGGGAATTATGGGGGCAATACAGTTAGCACTACTTGCATTAGACAAGTAGAATAGAGCAAGGAGAGTTATTCATGTCATTTGCACATTTACACGTCCATACAGAATACAGTTTGTTGGATGGTTCAAATAAAATAAAAGAATATGTTGCCAGAGTAAAAGAACTTGGAATGAACAGTGCCGCTATTACAGACCATGGTGTTATGTATGGAGTCATTGATTTTTATCGTGCAGCAAAAGAGGCTGGAATTAAGCCGATTTTAGGTTGTGAGGTCTATGTAGCACCGGGTTCTCGATTTGACAGGGAAAAGGTAGAAGGAGAAGAACGGTATTATCATTTGATTTTGCTGGCAGAAAATGATTTGGGATATCATAATCTGATGAAAATTGTATCTCGTGGATTCACAGAGGGCTATTATTATAAACCACGAGTAGACCGTGAAGTATTAGAAACCTATCACGAGGGAATTATCTGTCTGAGTGCCTGTCTTGCAGGAGAAGTGCAGAAGCTTTTGGCAAGGGGCAATTATGAAGAAGCAAAAAAAGCAGCTCTTTGGCATGAAGAAACCTTTGGCAAAGGAAATTATTATCTGGAATTACAAGACCATGGTATGCCGGAACAGAAAAATGTAAACCAACAGTTGCTGCGTTTGAGTCAGGATACAGGAATTGAGCTGGTAGCCACAAATGATGTTCATTATACTTATGAAACAGACGTGGATTCCCATGATATTTTGTTGTGTATTCAGACAGGAAAAAAATTGTCCGATGAAAATCGTATGCGTTATGAGGGAGGACAGTTTTTTGTTAAGTCTGAAGAACAAATGCGGGAACTGTTTCCGTATGCACAACAAGCTATTGATAATACACAAAAAATTGCAGACCGCTGTAATGTGGAGATTGAATTTGGCGTTTTGAAATTGCCAAAATATGATGTTCCGGATGGTTATAGTTCTTGGGAATATTTGCAAAAATTGTGTTACGAAGGTCTGGAACGAAAATATACACCAGAAAAGCAGCAAGAGTTAAAACCACAGTTAGAATATGAATTAGGTGTGATTCATCAGATGGGATATGTGGATTATTTCCTTATTGTATGGGACTTTATTCATTATGCCAGAAAAAATGGAATTGCTGTTGGACCGGGGCGAGGTAGTGCAGCAGGAAGTATTGTATCCTATACGCTAGACATTACCAATATTGACCCAAATCGTTATAGTCTGATTTTTGAACGTTTCCTAAATCCGGAACGTGTTACCATGCCTGATATTGATATTGATTTTTGCGTGGAACGACGACAGGAGGTAATTGACTATGTAAGCCGCAAATACGGAAAAGACCAAGTGGTTCAGATTGTTACCTTTGGTACTATGGCGGCAAGAGGTGTTATTCGAGATGTAGGACGAGTGATGGATTTGCCTTATGCCTATGTGGATGGGATTGCCAAACAGATTCCAAATGAGCTTGGAATTACAATAGAAAAGGCACTTATCATGAATCCGGAGCTGCGCAAAATGTATGAAAGCGATGAGAGTGTAAAAAGGCTCATTGATATGTCAAAACGTCTGGAGGGACTGCCGAGACATACTTCCATGCATGCAGCAGGTGTCGTAATCAGTTCTAAGGCAGTAGATGAATTTGTACCATTATCCAGAGCTTCTGACGGTTCTATTACTACACAGTTCGTAATGACTACCTTAGAAGAACTCGGATTATTAAAAATGGACTTTTTAGGGCTGAGAAACTTAACTGTTATTCAAAAAGCAGTTCGTCTAATTGAAAAAAGTCAGGGAATCCGGTTAGCTATTGATGATATTGATATGAATGATAAGGGCGTGTTAGATTCTCTTGGAACAGGGCATACAGAAGGTGTTTTCCAGTTGGAAAGTGCAGGTATGAAGAACTTTATGAAGGAACTAAAGCCGCAGAGCTTAGAAGATATTATAGCGGGAATTTCCTTATATCGTCCGGGACCTATGGATTTTATTCCGGCATATATTCGAGGCAAGAACAATCCTGAGTCCATCGTATATGACTGTCCGCAGCTAGAACCTATATTAAAGCCTACCTACGGCTGTATTGTATATCAGGAGCAGGTTATGCAGATTGTACGAGAGCTTGCAGGATATACCATGGGACGAAGTGATATGGTACGTCGTGCCATGTCTAAGAAAAAGTCAGCGGTTATGGAAAAAGAACGTCAGAACTTTGTGTATGGAAATAAAGAAGAAGGCGTACCGGGGTGTATCAGTAATGGAATTGACGAAAAGGTTGCAAATAAAATTTATGATGAAATGATAGATTTTGCAAAGTATGCCTTTAATAAATCCCATGCGGCAGCCTATGCCGTGGTTTCTTATCAGACCGCCTACTTGAAGTATTATTATCCGGTAGAATATATGGCAGCGTTAATGAGTTCTGTCATGGATAATTCCGGTAAAGTGTCAGAATACATTCTGACTTGCCGTCAAATGGGAATACAAGTATTACCGCCAAGTGTAAATGAGGGAGAGAGTGGATTTTCTGTTTCTGATGGAGCAATTCGTTATGGTTTAGCGGCAATTAAAAGTGTCAGTGAAACTGTGATAGAAAAGCTTTGCGAGGAAAGACAAGAGCGTGGAAATTTCACAAGTCTTAAGGATTTTCTGACACGAATGGCAGATAGAGAAATCAATAAGCGTGTGGTGGAAAATTTAATTAAGGCAGGTGCATTGGACAATCTTGGTGCAACCAGAAAGCAAAGCATGATGGTTTATGCGGGGATTATGGATTCTATTGCACAGGATAAGAAGAATAATATGGCTGGGCAAATGACCTTGTTTGATTTGGCAGGAGAGGAAGAAAAGGCAGATTTTGAAGTGAAATTGCCGGATGTGGGAGAGTATTCCAAGGAGATGTATCTTGGATTTGAAAAAGAAGTGCTTGGAGTCTATATCAGCGGTCATCCGTTGGAAGAATATGAGGAAAAGTGGAGAAAAAATATTTCCAGAGTTACTACGGATTTTCTTTTAGACGAAGAGAATGGTCAGACTAAGGTTGCAGATGGGGAAAAAGCAATTGTAGGCGGAATGATTGTGGATAAAACCATAAAATATACAAAGAATAATAAAACAATGGCGTTTATCACCTTGGAAGATTTAGTAGGAACTTTGGAAGTGATTATATTTCCAAAGGATTATGAAAAAAACAGCAGACTGTTAAATGCGGATGATAAAGTATTCATTCGAGGGAGAGTATCCACAGAAGAAGAAAAAAACGGAAAACTGATTTGTGAAAAAATATATTCCTTTGATGACACCAAGAAAGAACTGTGGCTTCAGTTTGAGACAAAAACAGACTATGAAGATAAGGAAGAAAAGCTGTTTCAAATGATGAAAGATAGTGACGGAAGTGATAGTGTTGTGATATATATTTCTGGTGCAAAATTGATAAAAAGACTTCCGCCAAGCCAGAATATAAGTGCTTCTGCCGAGATTGTGAACAATTTAACTAACTTTTTGGGTGAAAATAACGTAAAAGTTGTAGAAAAGAGCATTGAAAAACGATAAAAAAGATATTAGAATGTAATAGATTGATATTTATGCACACAGATGCATAAAGAAACAGCAACAGTATGCATCTGGCACAACGAACAGGCGGATGCCTGCTCGAGTGCTATGTAAAATATAGAATATGGAAATACAGGAGGGAAATGTCATGGCAGACAAGATCCAGACAATAGGTGTACTTACCAGTGGAGGAGACGCACCTGGAATGAACGCAGCAATCCGTGCAGTTGTAAGACAGGGACTTGCAAAAGGATTAAAGGTAAAAGGTATCAAGAGAGGATACGCAGGATTATTACAAGAAGAAATCATAGACATGGAAGCAAAGGATGTATCTGATATCATCCAGCGTGGTGGAACAATTTTACAGACAGCAAGATGTCCGGAGTTTGTAAATCCGGAAGTTCAGAAGCAGGGAGCTGAAATCTGTAAAAAGCATGGTATCGATGGATTGGTTGTTATTGGTGGTGACGGTTCTTTCCAAGGAGCTCAAAAGCTTGCAAATCTTGGAATTAACACAATCGGACTTCCGGGAACAATTGACTTAGACATTGCATGTACAGAATATACTATTGGATTTGATACAGCAGTAAATACCGCTATGGAAGCAATTGATAAAGTCCGTGATACTTCTACTTCTCATGAGAGATGTTCTGTTATCGAAGTTATGGGACGTGGAGCAGGATATATTGCATTATGGTGTGGTATTGCAAACGGTGCTGAGAAGGTTCTTCTTCCAGAAAAATATGATTACGATGAGCAGAAGATTGTAGATGACATTATTGCAGCTCGTAAGAATGGAAAGAAACATTATATCATTGTAAATGCAGAAGGAATCGGACATTCTGCAAGCATGGCAAAGCGTATTGAAGAAGCTACCGGAATGGAAACAAGAGCTACTATCTTAGGACATATGCAACGTGGTGGAAGTCCTACATGTAAAGACCGTGTATATGCATCTACAATGGGAGCATATGCAGTTGACTTATTATGCCAGGGTATGTCTAACCGTGTTGTTGGATATCGTCATGGTGAATTTGTGGATTATGACATCAATGAAGCATTGGCAATGGAAAAACAGATTTCTGAATATGAATACGAAATTTGTAAGAATTTAAGTATCTAATCAAAGAGGAATATACCATGATAACAAGTGCAGCAAATCAGCAGATGAAGCATGTTATCCAGTTAAATAAGAAAGCAAAAACCCGCTATGAACAGCGGGTTTTTGTGGTAGAAGGAATAAAAATGTGTATGGAAGCACCTAAGGAAGACATACAGGCAATGTATGTTTCTGAGTCTTTTTTGAAGGTGCCAGAGCATGAAAGAAAATTAAGTGAATATTCCTATGAGGTAGTAGCGGATTCTGTATTTAAAACAATTAGTGATACCCAGACACCACAGGGAATTTTGGCAATCGTGAAGATGCCGGAATATAAGCTGAAGGATTTAATGGGAAATGAAGAAAAACCAACTCATTTATTAATATTAGAAAGTATTCAGGACCCGGGAAATCTGGGAACTATGATTCGTACCGGAGAGGGTGCAGGAGTTACAGGAATTTTGATGAATAAGACTACCGTAGATGTTTTTCATCCTAAGACCATTCGCGCTACCATGGGCTCACTTTACCGAGTGCCGTTTTATGTAACGGATTCCTTAGAAGATACGCTGCAAGACTTAAAGAAACAGGGAGTTTTTTTATATGCAGCCCATTTAAAAGGGGAAAAGTCATATGCAGCGCCGGATTATACGAAACCTTGTGGATTTTTAGTTGGAAATGAAGGAAACGGGTTGTCAGAAGAGATTGCGGGATATGCAGACGAATATATTCGGATTCCTATGGAAGGAAAAGTAGAGTCTTTGAATGCAGCCATAGCAGCTACTCTTTTAATGTATGAAGTGAATCGACAGAGAAGCAAAAAGTAGGTATAGTATGTGCTATACCTACTCTTCGATTACATGAATTTCCAAAAAATCAAAATCAATTTCATCAACAAAGTTATCTTGATAGAAACGTGCTTTAGAATGACGTTTAAATTCCGATACGGTAGAATCTAGCCAGAGCGGTTTACTTAAATCAAATTCGTAGCAGACTTCTTCCAGTGCATGAAAGATTTTGTGAGTTCGTGTATCGTTACTGTCATCGGTAATAACAGTATCTTTTAAAAGGTGATTATCCTTAAATAGTTTAAACCAGATGCGCATGTCATATGTCCTTTCTGTAAGTTGCTTATGTTATATCTATAATTATAGTATATATTCCTCTGTGAATGTATTATAACGTTTACAAGTAGAAGTTACAAGAAAAATAGAAAATTAGTACAAGTAAAAGAAAATATACATAATAAACAAAAAATAACAAGTAAAATTGAATAAAACATACAGAATTAAGAAAAACAACAGAAATAACTTGAAAAATACTGGTATAAATGCTAAAATGAAATCATCAAATAAAGAGTTGCCTGGAGAAAACGGAGCAAGGACGATACAACAGAAATGTTGTTAATAACCTTGTTTTTTTTTATGCGAGTAACGAGGAAAACTCTTATAAAATAATGGGAGATAAAAAATGAATCAACGATTTTATGATGCAATGACAGACTGTCCGGTAATAGCGGCAGTAAAAAACTGGGAAGGTGTAGAACGATGTTTAGAATCGGAGGTGAAAATTGTATTCGTTTTATTTGGGGATATTTGCAATATTGCAGATATTGTAAAAAGATTAAAAGAGAAGGAAAAGCTGGCACTGGTTCATGTGGATTTACTGGAAGGTTTAGATAATAGTGAAGTAGCCATAGACTATATCAAACAAAACACACAGGCAGATGGAATTATATCCACAAAAATGAACATGATAAACCGGGCAAAGGAATTAGAAATGTATACCGTATATCGCATTTTTGTTCTGGATTCCAGAGCACTGGAAAGTATTCAAAAGCAGAAAAGTCAGATTAAGGCGGATGTAATAGAAATATTACCGGGGGTAATGCCAAAAATCATAAAAAAGATTAATCTGCTTAGCCAGCAGCCGGTAATTGCAGGCGGTCTTATCAGCGATAAGGAAGATGTAATAGAAGCGTTGGATGCAGGGGCAATTTCCGTTTCTACAACAAAACAGGAAGTGTGGTTTATGTAAAAAATAATTTTGGAGGAGGATTTTACAATGGGAAAATACGTTATGGCACTGGATGCCGGAACAACAAGTAACAGATGTATTCTTTTTAATGAAAAAGGGGAAATGTGCAGTGTAGCTCAAAAGGAATTTACGCAGTATTTTCCAAAACCGGGCTGGGTAGAGCATGATGCTAATGAAATCTGGTCTACACAGTTAGGAGTTGCAGTTGAAGCAATGCATAAGGTGGGGGCTTCGGCAGAGGATATTGCAGCAATTGGAATTACCAATCAGCGTGAAACTACAATTGTGTGGGATAAGAATACAGGAGAACCGGTATATAATGCAATTGTATGGCAGTGCCGCAGAACATCAGAGTACTGTGATTCTTTAAAAGAGAAGGGACTAACAGATGCATTTCGTCAGAAAACAGGTCTTGTAATAGACGCTTATTTTTCCGGTACAAAATTAAAATGGATTTTGGATAATGTAGATGGAGTCCGAGAAAGAGCGGAAAAGGGAGAATTACTTTTTGGTACAGTAGAGACATGGCTTATTTGGAAATTAACCAAAGGAGAAGCCCATGTAACAGATTATTCTAATGCTTCCCGTACGATGTTGTTTAACATCAATACCTTAGAGTGGGATAAAGATATTTTGAAAGAATTAGATATTCCGGAATGTATGTTACCGGAGGCAAAGCCTTCCAGTTGCATTTACGGAACAGCGGATGCATCTTTCTTTGGTGGTCCGATTCCGGTTGGAGGAGCAGCAGGTGACCAGCAGGCAGCATTGTTTGGTCAGACGTGTTTTAAACCGGGAGAGGCAAAAAATACATATGGAACAGGATGCTTTATGCTGATGAATACAGGAGAAAAACCGGTATTTTCTAAAAATGGTCTGGTAACCACAATTGCATGGGGCATTGATGGAAAAGTAAATTATGCATTAGAAGGTTCTATATTTGTAGCCGGAGCAGCAATTCAATGGCTGCGAGATGAATTGCGATTGATTGACAGTGCACCGGATTCAGAATATATGGCAAAAAAAGTAAAAGATACCAACGGATGTTATGTGGTTCCGGCATTTACCGGATTAGGAGCACCACACTGGGATCAATATGCAAGAGGAACGATTGTAGGAATTACCCGAGGTGTAAATAAATATCATATTATCCGTGCAACATTAGAGTCTTTGGCATATCAAACGAATGATGTACTTCAGGCAATGCGGGCGGATTCCGGAATAGAATTGGATTCTTTAAAAGTAGATGGTGGGGCAAGTGCTAATGATTTCCTGATGCAGACACAGGCAGATATTATCAATGCTCCGGTAAATCGACCATCCTGCGTAGAAACTACTGCAATGGGAGCAGCATATCTGGCAGGACTTGCGGTAGGGTATTGGAAGAGCAAAGAAGATGTGATTAAGAACTGGGCAATTGACCAAACCTTCCAGCCAAAGATTTCAGAAGAAGTAAGAGAAGAAAAAATCAAAGGTTGGGAAAAGGCAGTAAAATATTCTTACGGCTGGGCAAAAGAAGATTCGGAGAACTGATGAAAAATATGAGAAGGTAGAAAGGGGAAATCATATGTTACCGTATATAGCAGAGTTTATAGGAACGATGATGTTAATTCTTTTAGGAGATGGAGTAGTAGCAAATGTCACATTGAACAAATCAGGAATGAAAGGTGCAGGATCTATTCAAATTACCTTAGCTTGGGGGCTGGCAGTTATGGTTCCGGCATTTATATTTGGTTCAGCTTCCGGAGCGAGCTTTAATCCGGCATTAACATTAGCTTTAGCGGCAGATGGCAGTTTTGCATGGGATATGGTACCGGGATATATTGTGGCACAGTTTGCAGGAGCTTTTGTGGGAGCAGTATTGGTATATGTTCTTTTTAAAGAGCAGTTTGATGCAACAGAGGAAGCAGGCACAAAGCTTGGAGTATTTTGTACCAGTCCTTCCGTACCAAATCTTCCGCTTAATATTTTAAGTGAAGCAATTGGAACTTTTGTATTGGTGTTTGCAATCAAAGGCTTAGGACAGGTGGGGGATATGCCTGGAGGAATGAGTAATCTTTTGGTATTTGGCATTATTGTATCCGTTGGTATGTCCTTAGGAGGATTAACCGGATATGCAATCAATCCGGCAAGAGATTTAGGACCACGTTTGGCACATACATTACTTCCAATTAAGGGAAAAGGAACTTCCAATTGGGGATATGCCATTGTTCCATTAGTAGGACCGATTATCGGAGCATTAGCAGCCGTTGGATTGTATGCAGTGATTCCATGGTAAACAAGTGAAGCATATAACAGAATAGGATGTTGTAGAGATGAGGAGAAACAACGATTACATTCCTGAAAAGGAGTGTAATTGTTGTTTTTCATAGTTTAAAGGAAGAAAAGGATAGGTGAGGCATATGTATGATGTAGTAATTATTGGAGCAGGTGTATCGGGAAGTGCATCAGCCAGAGAACTTTCCAGATATGATTTGAAAATCTGTGTTTTAGAAAAAGAAGAGGATGTATGCTGCGGCACTTCCAAAGCAAATAGTGCCATTGTACATGCAGGCTTTGATGCAGCAAATGGTTCTCTCATGGCAAAGTTAAATGTAGAGGGCAACGAAATGATGGAAGAATTGTCAAAGGAATTGGATTTTCATTTTAAGAAAAACGGTTCTTTGGTAGTATGTCTGCACGAAGAAGAAAAACCAAACTTACAAGCACTTTATGAACGAGGATTAAAAAACGGAGTAAAAGACCTTCGGATTATAGATAGAGAAGAATTAGTGAAATTAGAACCGAATATTTCTGACGAGGCAGTTGCCGCATTATATGCGCCTACCGGTGGAATTGTATGTCCTTTTGGGATGAATATTGCATTTGCGGAAAATGCTGCAGCCAATGGGGTGGAATTTCGCTTTGATACAGAAGTAACAGGATTTGAAAAAAAGGAAGAAAACTGGATTGTGAAAACCAATCATGGAAATATTGAAACAAAATATGTGGTTAATGCAGCAGGTGTTAATGCTGACGTTTTCCACAATATGGTAAGTGAACAAAAGATTCACATTACACCAAGACGAGGAGATTATTGTTTGTTAGACCGCTCAACAGAAGGCTTTGTAACCCATACTATTTTTCAGCTTCCGGGAAAATACGGAAAAGGAGTGCTGGTAACACCAACTGTTCATGGCAATACATTGGTAGGTCCTACTGCAATTGATGTAGAAGAGAAAGAGGGAACGAATACCACACAGGAGGGAATAGATGAACTGATTAGTAAGGCAGGAACTACGGTAAAAGGATTGCCGATTCGTCAGGTAATTACTTCCTTTGCAGGGCTTCGGGCACACGAAGACGGACATGAATTTATAATCGGCGAAGTAGAGGATGCAAAAGGATTTATTGATTGTTCGGGAATTGAGTCACCGGGACTGACCAGTGCACCTGCTGTTGGAAAAATGGTAGCCGGAATTATAAAAGATTTGTCAGGAGCAAAAGAAAATCCAAAGTTTATAGGAACTAGAAAAGGAATTTTAGACCCTAAGACCTTAAGCAAAGAAGAAAGAGCTGCGTTGATTAAGGAAAAACCGGAATATGGCAACATTATCTGTCGCTGTGAAATGATTACTGAGGGAGAAATCATAGATTCTATTCATCGCCCATTAGGTGCAAAATCATTAGATGGTGTAAAGCGCAGAACACGGGCAGGAATGGGACGCTGTCAGGCAGGCTTTTGTTCTCCGAGAACCATTGAAATTCTTGCCAGAGAACTTGGTATAGATGCAGCAGATATTACAAAATCAGGTGGAGAATCTAAAATTATCGTAGGAATCAATAAGGATAGAATATAGTGGGAAGAAGGGATAGATATGTTGAAATATGATATCGTAATTGTAGGCGGTGGACCGGCAGGACTTGCAGCAGCAATCTCTGCTAAAAGAAATGGCGCAGAAAGTATTTTGGTATTAGAAAGAGATAAGGAGTTAGGGGGAATTTTAAATCAGTGTATACACAATGGATTTGGACTCCATACTTTCAAGGAAGAATTGACAGGTCCGGAGTATGCAGGAAGATTTATTGAACAGTTATTAGAAGAAAAGATAGAATATAAATTAAATACCATGGTATTGGATATTGCAGAAAATAAAATCGTCACTGCCATGAATCGAGAAGATGGAATTTTAGAAATTCAGGCAAAGGCAGTAGTTCTTGCAATGGGATGCAGAGAACGTGCCAGAGGTGCATTGAATATTCCGGGATATCGTCCTGCCGGAGTTTATTCTGCAGGAACGGCACAGAGACTGGTAAATATGGAAGGTTATATGCCGGGAAGAGAAGTAGTGATTCTTGGTTCGGGAGATATTGGACTGATAATGGCAAGACGTATGACCTTAGAGGGTGCTAAGGTAAAGGTGGTAGCAGAATTACTACCTTATTCCGGAGGATTAAAGAGAAATATAGTACAGTGTTTGGATGACTTTGGCATTCCGTTGAAGCTAAGTCACACCGTAGTAGATATTGACGGAAAAGACAGAGTAAAAGGTGTTACATTAGCGCAGGTAGATGAAAACAGACGTCCGATTCCGGGAACAGAAGAATATTATTCCTGTGATACGTTGTTATTATCCTGTGGACTGATTCCGGAAAACGAAATTTCCAGAGCATTAGGCGTGGAAATGAGTCCGGTAACATCTGGTCCATTGGTAAATGAATGTTTAGAAACAAATGTAGAAGGTGTGTTTGCCTGTGGAAATGTACTGCATGTGCATGATTTAGTAGATTTTGTTTCACAGGAAGCAGCAGCAGCGGGAAAACATGCAGCAGAATATGTTTTACATGGAAAGACAGCAGGCGGAAAGGATATTCCGATTATTGCAACAGAGGGAGCAAGATATACTGTTCCTAAAACTATCAATCCGGCGAGAATGGAGGAAAAGCATACTGTTCGATTCCGTGTAGGAGATGTCTATAAAAATTGTTACGTTTCCGTGTATTTAGATGAAGAAAGAGTTATTCATAAAAAACGTCCGGTTGTTGCACCCGGAGAAATGGAAGAAGTGGTATTAACCAAAGAACAGTTGATGTCATATCCGAATCTTACACAGATTACAGTGAAAATAGAGGAGGCGTAGAGTATGGAAACAAGAGAATTAACCTGTATCGGATGCCCAATGGGATGTTCTCTTACAGTAGAAATGAATGAGAAAGAAGTAGTAAGCGTAACAGGAAATACCTGTAAGCGAGGAGATGTGTATGCAAGAAAAGAAGTGACAAATCCAACACGAATTGTAACAAGCTCCGTAATGGTAGAAGGCGGAAACCTTGCAGCAGTTTCTGTAAAGACAAAAGAAGATATTCCAAAAGGGAAAATTTTTGACTGCATGAAAGCTTTGAAAGGAGTAAAAGTACAAGCACCGGTTCACATAGGAGACATTATTGTAAAAGATGTTGCAGGTACCGGAGTGGATGTTATAGCCACAAAAAATATCTTTAGCCTATCCTAAAATTCCATATATTATTCACAAATATCCCCCACCTGCATAAAATAAAGTAAGGTGGGGGATATTATGCGTATTTGTGAATTAAGAGAAAAAGAAGTCATTAATATTTGTAATTGTGAGTGTCTTGGGTTTGTAGTGGATGTGGATATTGACGAGTGTAGCGGTTGTGTGCGGGCACTTATCATACCACGATGTGGAAAAATGTTTGGATTTATGGGAAAAGGAAATGATTTAATCATTCCTTGGAATAAGATTGTAAAAATCGGACCGGACATTATATTGGTAGAACTACCGGAACCTAAGCCGCCAAAGTAAAAATTTAATTGACAACAATTAGAAGGAAAGATATACTAAAACCAAATATGAGAACGTAGGAGGAAAGCTTGATGAAGTGTCCGTTTTGCAGTAGTGATAATACGAGAGTAATTGATTCCAGACCAGCGGATGATAACAGCTCTATTCGAAGAAGACGTTTGTGTGATGATTGTGGGAAACGTTTTACTACTTATGAAAAAGTAGAGACAATACCGTTAATTGTTATCAAGAAAGACAATAACAGAGAACAGTATGACCGTGCTAAGATAGAAGCAGGAGTGCTGCGGGCATGTCATAAGCGACCAGTTTCCGTAAATCAGATTAATAAGCTGGTGGATGAAGTGGAAATAGAGATTTTTAATCGGGAAGAAAAAGAGCTCTCCAGTTCTGAAATCGGCGAGATTGTTATGGATAAGTTGGAGACTTTAGATCCGGTAGCATACGTTCGATTTGCGTCAGTATATCGAGAATTTAAAGATGTAAATACATTTATGAATGAATTAAAAAAGATTTTGGATAAATAAGAAATAGTATATGATAGAAAAAAGAATTCTGTATGACAGGATTCTTTTGTTCTTGCACAAAAGGGAATGGAATGTTATACTTGCAAAGGACAAGACCAAGGTACAGGAGAAATATATGTTAAAAAGATTTTATCCAGGCGAATATTTAGAATCTGCTTACAAAATCGATTTTGCAAAATTATATGCAGAAGGATATCGTGGAATTATTTTTGATATTGATAATACATTAGTTCCACATGGTGCTCCGGCAGACGAACGGGCGAAAGCATTGTTCGAGTCTTTAAAGAAAATGGGATTTCAGTGTTGTCTGTTGTCAAATAACAAAGAACCTCGTGTAAAGATGTTTAATGATGAGGTACAAGTGAGCTATATTTTCAAGGCTGGAAAGCCAAAGGCTTCGGGATATCAGCAGGCAATGAAAATAATGGGAACCAGTCGGGAAAACACATTGTTCGTAGGAGACCAGATTTTTACCGATGTATACGGTGCGAACCGGGCAGGAATTCGCACAATTCTGACACAGCCGATACATCCAAAGGAAGAGATACAGATTGTCCTGAAGCGTTATTTAGAGAAAATTGTATTATTCTTTTATAAAAGAAGTTTGAAAAAGAAAATATAAAAGGAAAATATAAAAGGAAAACAAAGAGGAATAGAAAGGAATCGAAAATGAAAATTGCAATAGGAAATGATCATGCAGCTACAGATTTAAAAATGGAGATTATGGAATATGTAAAGGGATTGGGACATGAAGTAATCAACTTTGGTACAGATGGATATGAGAGCTGTAATTATCCGGAATTTGGTGAAAAAGTAGGACGTGCTGTGGTATCAGGAGAGGCAGAATGTGGAATCTTAATTTGCGGTACAGGCGTTGGAATTTCAATGGCAGCAAATAAGGTAAAAGGAGTGCGTTGTGGCGTATGTTCAGATGTTACTACCGCACACTTAATTAAAGAACATAACAATGCAAACATTATTGCCTTTGGTGCAAGAATTGTAGGAAGTGAATTGGCAAAAGATATTGTAAAATCTTATTTGGAAGCAGAATTTTTAGGTGGAAGACATCAGAACAGAATTGACATGATTACTGAAATCGAAGAAAAAGAACATCAGTAAACATAGCAACTTGATAAAAAAAGGTTGAAATATATACACATTTAGTATAAAATGGAAGAAGCGTTGGGCGGGATGCGCCCATAAGTAGGTTAAGGAGGAAATTCGAATGATTTCAGCAGGAGATTTTAGAAATGGTATTACGATAGAATTAGATAATAACATTTACCAGATTATTGAATTCCAGCATGTAAAACCAGGAAAAGGCGCAGCCTTTGTTAGAACTAAGTTAAAGAATATTAAGAGTGGCGGTGTAGTAGAAAAAACTTTCCGTCCTACTGAAAAATGTCCACAGGCTCGTATTGATAGAGCGGATATGCAGTATTTATATTCTGATGGTGATTTATATCACTTCATGGATGTAGAGACTTATGAACAGATTGCTTTAGATGCAGATACTATCGGTGATGCATTGAAGTTCGTAAAAGAAAATGAAATGGTTAAAATGTGTTCCCACAATGGCAGCGTATTTGCAGTAGAGCCACCTCTGTTCGTAGAATTACAGATTACAGATACAGAGCCGGGATTCAAAGGTGATACAGCAACTGGAGCAACAAAGCCGGCAGTTGTAGAAACCGGAGCAACTGTATATGTGCCATTGTTCGTAGAGCAGGATGACGTTATCAAGATTGATACAAGAACAGGTGAATATCTGTCCAGAGTATAATGATAACTACACTGCTTACTTTCGTAGGCAAGAGAAATAAAAAAGATAGCAGATATAAAAATTCCAGAGAATAAAACTCTGGGATTTTTTGCGTTTCACAAAAAAATGTTGTAAAGCGTGAAAGTGCATAATTTCCTTGTAATATAAAAAGTGCTCTGATGGCTCAATCTTTATAAAATCTTTATTTTTTTTCTTTATTCTATTTTTGTAAAAAGAATAAAGAAGGAGAGAAGTATATGGAAATGATACTGAAAACAAGAAACCTATGTAAAGATTTCAAAAAGCAAAGAGCTGTAAATGAGGTTTCACTCAATATTAGAAAGGGCATAGTTTATGGTCTGTTAGGACCAAATGGAGCAGGAAAATCTACAACACTTAAGATGATTACAGGAATGTTAAAGCCAACATCAGGAGAGATTTTATTTGACGGAAAGCCTTGGAACAGAGGAAAATTATCAGAAATCGGCGCATTGATTGAGAATCCGCCATTGTATGAAAATTTGTCTGCCAGAGAAAATTTAAAGGTAAGAGCACTACTGCTTGGAGTAGAGGAGAACAGGATTGATGAAGTTCTTTCCATAGTCAATTTAAAAAATACCGGAAGAAAAAAAGCGGGACAATTTTCCTTAGGTATGAAACAAAGACTTGGAATTGCTATGGCATTGCTGAATAATCCGAAACTTTTAATTTTGGATGAACCTACCAATGGACTTGACCCAATTGGAATAGAAGAACTTAGAGGGCTGATTCGTTCCTTTCCGGAAAAGGGAATTACGGTCATACTTTCCAGCCATATTTTATCTGAAGTGCAACAGGTTGCAGATGAAATAGGGATTATTTCCAATGGTGTGCTGGGGTATCAAGGAGAGCTTGGAAAAAGTCAGGATTTAGAAAAATTGTTTATGGAGGTAGTAAGAACTAACAGAAAGGCGGGTGAGATAGCATGATTGCAATTGTGAAAGCAGAATTTTTGAAACAGAATCGAACTTTTGGGAAAAAAATCATCTGGATTACGCCAATTGTTACATTTTTATTAGCCTTTGTTCTTACAGCAGGAATGGAAAATGCTTATTCCGAAAGCGTTTGGAACTGGTGGTATGCCATGCTGCTTCCCGGAATGCTCGCTATTGTAAGCTATCTTAGTATTTCAAGAGAAAAGAAGATAAGGTACTACAATCAGATAACCCTTGCTGCGGATAAAAAGAAATTGATGTTTGGAAAAATAGTGTACATGATGCTGGTGATGTTTTTGGCAAATATATTTTTGTTCATAGGTGCAACTCTGGGTGGAATTTTGCTGTCAACCTCTGTACCTGTAAGTGGGGCAGTAACGGCTGTTTTTGTTTTGACAATCACATATCTTTGGGAAATTCCGTTGTTTTTATTTTTAAGTGTGCGATTCGGAATGATAATTACTATTTTGACGAGTCTATTTGCAGCAATAGGCGGAACGCTGATAGCATCTTACGATAGCTGGTGGCTTTTTGTTTCGGCGATTCCAATGAGAGTAGTTACACCTTTTCTTCATGTATTGCCAAATGGAGTGAGAGCTTCTGCAAATAGTCCCTTGCTTGATATGGGAGTTGTTGTGCCGGGACTTGTAATCTCCTTGTGCTGGTTTGTGGTTGTGACATTTTTGTTCTTGCATTGGTTTGATAAGAAAGAGGTGAAATAGATGACGTTTATAAATACCCTTAGGGCGGATTTTATAAAAATAAAAGGGCTTTCCGTTGGTCTGGCTCATCTTTTGATACCGATTTTGGTGTGTATAATTTTTTTATCATATTATTCCTATTCAGGATGGGACGTGAACACCAATGTTACTGCTTTTTATCAGGCAATCGGAGCAGGTTTTCCGGCTTTAATTGGAATATTTTCAGCGAGCATAGCGGAACAGGAATTTAATGCGGGAGGATGTCAAAATCTTCTCGCATCCAGACGAAAAACGATGGCATTTCTATCGAAATTAGCATTATTGCTTTTGCTGGGATTATTTGCAGTATTGTTTACTTCCGTGTTATTTGCTTTTGGATATCGAGAAATTCTTGGAAATGTAGCATTTTATACTAAAGAATATGTTATAATTGCACTTGTAATGTGGTGCAGCAGTATTCCGTTATATATTTGGCATCTTTTTTTTGCATTTCGATTAGGGAGAGGAGTAACCATAGGTTTAGGCATTGCAGAAGGATTAGTGAATGCTTTGATTTTAACTAATTTAGGAGAATATATATGGAAATATGTGCCATGTTCATGGACTGGAAGAATACCGGACACATATCTGTTATTGTTACTGGGATATTCAGAAAAACAAGGGCAGTTGTGTAATGTGTGTCCCATATATTTGGCTGTGACAGCAGTCAGCCTTATGGCTTATATCCTTTGGGCAAGACAGTGGGAAGGAAATAAGGCTGCGGAATAGAGAGGTTTTATGGCAAAGATTTTAGCAATTGATGATGATGTGGCAATCCTTGAAATGATTGGAAATATTCTAGGTAAGGATGGTCATGTGATTACAAAAATAAGTAATCCTGAGAAATTAGATATTACGAAAATAAATGTATATGATTTGATTTTGTTAGATATTATGATGCCGGGCATGGATGGGTTTCAACTGTGCGAAAAAATAAGAAATCTGGTGGACTGCCCGATTTTGTTTTTGACTGCAAAGACAGAAGAAGGCAGTCTGGTAAATGGCTTGGCACTTGGAGCAGATGACTATATCTGCAAGCCTTTTGGGGTAATGGAGCTTAGAGCGAGGATTCAGGCTCATTTAAGAAGAGAACACAGAGAACATTCCGTGCGTTTGGCTTTTGAGCGGTCATGTTTTAATCTCTCCTTAAAGCAAATGAGTGTAGACGAAAAGGCGATACCCCTTACCAAAGGAGAATATGATATTTGCGAATTTCTGGCAAAAAATCAGGGACAAACTTTTTCAAAAGAACAAATCTTAGAGCGGGTGTTTGGATTTGACAGTGAGAGTAATGATAATACCATTACAACTCATGTTAAAAATATAAGAATGAAGTTGTCCTCTGTGGATTATATGCCAATAAAAACGGTCTGGGGGATTGGTTATAAATGGGAAGAATAAGCAGGAAAAAGGGAGCTTCCCTTGGAACAATTTATTTAAGATATATATTAGAAATGATTGGAGCTATATTGATAGCAGTATGTTGTCTGTTTGGCGGCTTAATCATTTTAATCAATGTGGGGATAATTTTGCCGGCAAATTATGCAGAAGTGGAGATTCAGAAAGTTACTGATACTATTTCAGAGGCGGAGAAAGTGACGGAAGATTTAATACCATCATTGTGTAAGTATGTGGTATTTAACCGTGAGGGCAAGGAACTTAGTGGAAATATTTCAAAAAAATATGTAAAAACTGCATGGAAAGTTACCAATAATAAGTCGTATGATTCAGATATTTATTTTTATAAGGTCATAGAGCGGTCAAATGAATACTGTGTATTGCAGTATCGTCTGATTCCGCAATATAAGTCAGCATTTTTGCGTGAACATTTCATTTCACCACAAGGACTTTTTACAAGTACAGTGCTTGCAAGTGGAATAATTATCATATTGTTGTTTTCCGTTCGATTTGGAAAGAAAATGAAACACAAGTTAAGTTCCTTGCAGGCAGTAGTTGAAAAAATAAAAGAACAAGAGCTTTCGTACAAAGTGGCATACAGTGGAATAAAAGAAATTGATGATGTCATTTCTTCCATGGATGAAATGAAAAGTGCGTTAAAGGATTCATTGGAAAAGCAATGGAAAGTAGAACAAGAGAAAAATCAGCAGATGTCTGCGCTTGCGCATGATATAAAAACTCCACTTACCGTAGTAAGAGGAAATGCAGAACTTTTGGCAGAAACTTCATTGACAGAGGAGCAAAAGACGTATATTGACTATATAGCAAGTAATGCAGTACAAATACAAAATTATGTACAGACACTGATTGAAGTGACAAAGTCTGTGGAGGGCTGCTATTTTCAACCAACACAGATAAAAATAGAAACACTGTTACAGGAAATAAGAAATCAAAGTCTGGGACTTGCAAATACCCATGAAATAGACGTTCAGTGGGAGGAACAGTTCATCAGTGAATCAGTTATTCTGGTGTTTGACCAAGCTGTACGGGCGGTTATGAATATTGTCATCAATGCAGTAGAACACGCTTCGGAGGGGGGAATTATAAAGGTATGTGTCGAGGAGCAAAATGGAAAATTAAGCTTTACCATAGAGGATAATGGGAGTGGATTTTCCCCAGAGGCATTGACGCATGGTACAGAACAGTTTTTCATGGATGATGCCAGCAGAAGCGGACAATTTCATTATGGAATAGGATTGTTTGTGGCAAAAACAATAGCAGAAAGACATGGTGGTGAGCTTAGACTTGCTAATTCCCCAGAGCTTGGTGGTGCAAAAGTAAATATTACATTTTAACCTTTAGTTTAAAAATAATCCTATATATTTGCAAATATTTTCTTTATAATACAAGAATAGAATAATTTTGGTGAAGGAGAAAAATAATGCGAGCAACGGTAATTGTAGACAATAAGAAAAATGGCAACATATGCGGAGAATGGGGACTTTGTATATACATAGAGGAAGAGAATAGAAAGATTCTTCTTGATACGGGAGCCTCTGACTTGTTTATAAGGAATGCTGAGAGCTTCAATATAGCAATAGAGGACGTGGATATGGCAGTATTATCCCACGCCCATTATGACCATGCAAATGGAATGAAAGCTTTTTTCGAAAAGAATAGCAAAGCAAAATTTTATCTTAGAGATTCTAGTGGGGAAAACTGTTACTTAAAAAAATGGTTTTTTCATAAATATATCGGGCTTCCAAAAAATATTTTGAGTGAGTATGAGGATAGAATTGTATTTGCAAAAGGAGATTTACAGATTGGGGACGGAATTTATTTAATTCCCCATAAAACGCAAGGACTAGGGGCTATTGGAAAAAGAGAAAATATGTACCAAAAGAAAAAGGATGGATGGTATCCGGATGATTTTTCCCATGAGCAGAGTCTGGTAATAGACACAGAGAAAGGATTGATAATTTTTAATAGTTGCTCTCATGGTGGAGCAGTTAATATTATCAATGAGATTACAGCAACTTTTCCGGAGAAAAAAGTGTATGCTTTGATAGGTGGATTTCATATTTTTAATAAGACGGTATCAGAGGTAAAAGAGTTAGGGAAGAAGATAAAAGAAACCGGAATCCAATATGTATGTACAGGGCATTGTACCGGAGAAAAATCTTATGCAATTCTAAAAGAACAGCTTGGAGATGTATTGCATCAGTTGCAGGTAGGTTTGATAATGGAATTTTAAGGCGGGAAAGAACTTTGGCTTGAAAACAGATATAATTGAGAACGGGGTTGCACAAGAGAATAAAATTATGCTATGCTGATGACAATCCTATGAAGCTGATATCCATTGCTATGAAACCTATAAGCTGTCCACCATTTCCCAGTGAGCGAATGGAAGAAATGACAAGAATGATGGGCTGGGATGAAGAATTCTGGTAAAAGAAATAAGGTAATAAGTACTTGAAAGAACTAGCATTGTTAGATAAAATACAACTAACAATGCTAGTTTTTGGTAGGAGAAAAGTATGTATAAGAGAATGTTAAATAAGCAATTGGCACTGGATTATTGCTGCAGTCCGGAACAAATTGCCGACAAAAGGAATTATTTTACAGAATATAAAGTATTAGAGGGCAGGCGTAGATTTGAAAAGCAGGATGAGTGTGCACTAAAAGCAGTGGTGGTAAATGGTAAACTGATTTTTACGGGAAAAAAAGAAATTATAGCGGTATGCCGAGAAAAATATGAAAACTGTCCGGGGGCATGGTTTATGGATGTGTGGAGTTTTAGAGAACTGGATGCTATTCTAAAACCGTATGGGTACAGGCTGAAAACGGCACATCCGTTTTTTCTTCACAGTGGAGAAGTGAAAGAAAATACGAGTGCTTTTGAAATAAAAAGGTATAATCACGATGAAATTCAGCAGTTTTATAGGGATGAGCGATTTGACGAAGCTTTTTGTTTTGATGAAAATTCTCCTGATATGTTAGGCGTTGCTGCTGTATCAGATGGAGAAATATTAGGCATGGCGGGAGCAAGTGCAGACAGCCTTGATTTCTGGCAAATAGGAATTAATGTAACTAAGAATGCAGAAGGAAAGCATATTGCATCCACTTTAGTATCGCTTATTACGCAGGACATAATAGAACTTGGAAAAGTACCGTATTATGGGACAAGTATGTCGAATTTGGCATCTCAAAGAGTGGCTGCAAATGCAGGGTTTGAGGTAGCGTGGGTGGAATTGCTGACAGAAAAATGTCCATAAAAGCAAAAAGCACCTACAATTATTTTTCTGAAATTGCCTTTATGGAAAGAGCATATTCCGACGGACTCATTCCGGAAATCTTTTTAAACTGTCTGGAAAAATAATGAATGGAAGTATAACCTAAGGTATCGGCAATTTGTGTAAAATTCATATTTTTTTCTCGAATCAGTTTTTTGGCATAGTTAATTTTCAGACGTGAAAAGTAGTCAATAATGCCGCAATTGCATTTAGCATGAAAAAGTTTTTGCAATTGAGAGCGGCTGATAAGATTATCATGGCAAATTTGGTCAATGGTCAAAGAATCACAAATATGTGTGTTCATATAAGCAAGGATGTGGGAAAAGGTTTCCTCATCCTGTTTTAATTTTACAGACTTCGTGAGAAAATTGCCGGTATTATCAGAGAAAGCTCTACGGTATAAGGAAATCAAAAATTGTTCCAGTGATAATTGAATCATTTGTTCTGCTCCGGGAATCTGTTGAGAAGTCGGTTCTAATCCTTTCGTGTAGGGATTATTTAAAGGGGTGGAAAAAGCACCGGGAGCTTCCGCAATAATGGTGGCTAACAAATTGCGTTCCCGTTCCCTGAGCGGAAAAATGCGATTTTCAAAAAAATGCATAGCCGGAGAATGACAAACAAAGGAGACTACCACTAAATTAGGGGCGGTAACACCGTTAGTTGTAACAGAATGAAATTCATTAGGCTTATGAAAAATAATATCGCCTTTTTTCAGCAGATAAGTCCTGTCATCTGCGGTAACGGTTACTTCTCCCTTATCCACACACAAAAATTCCCAAAAGTCGTGGGATTCACCGGGGAAAACAAAGTCTGCCCCATATTCAAAATAATGTATCGTAACAATCTGAGAAATATCAAACAGCTTAGAAAGCGAATATTTATAAAAATCCATAATGACTCCTTTTCGTATATTCCTTATATAAATCTATTTTAACATATAATTGTGCAAAAAAGCAAAAAAATTGTGCAAATACAGAACCTTTTTTTTATATTATCATGATATAGAACAAAAGGATAATTACCTTAAGGAGGGTATTTCAATGAACAAACCAGTATTAGTGATTATGGCAGCAGGAATGGGAAGCAGATACGGAGGATTAAAGCAGATAGATCCCGTAGATGCACAGGGACATATTATCATTGACTTTTCTATATATGATGCAATAGAAGCGGGATTTGAAAAGATTGTTTTTGTTATAAAAAGAGCAAATGAAAAAGCATTTAAAGAAGTAATCGGAAAGCGTATAGAGAAAAAAATTCAGGTAGAATATGTTTATCAGGAATTAGATAAGCTTCCGAAAGGATATGAGATACCGGAGGGAAGAGAAAAACCTTACGGAACAGGGCATGCAATTTTATGCTGTAAAGAGGTAATTGACGGACCATTTGTAGTAATCAATGCGGATGACTACTATGGAAAGAATGCCTATAAAATGATTTATGATTATCTGGTAAATCATCAGGATGACGAAAAGTATCGCTATGCCATGGTAGGCTATGCGTTAAAAAACACACTGACCGATAATGGTCATGTGGCAAGAGGTGTGTGTGAAATAGATAAGGCAGGGTGTTTGACAGATATCCATGAACGCACTCATATTGAAAAAAAGGACGGCGGAGCAGCATATACGGAAGATGATGGTGCGACATGGCATGAACTTTCAATGGAAAGTACCGTTTCTATGAATATGTGGGGATTTTCCAAAAGCATTTTAAAAGAATTAGAAAGTGGGTTTGAAAAGTTCTTAAAAGAGGAATTGCCGGAAAATCCATTAAAGGGAGAGTATTTCCTGCCATTTGCAGTGGATGAATTATTGCAGCAGGAAAAAGCAAGTGTACAGGTGCTGAGTTCTAAAGATAAGTGGTATGGAGTTACCTATAAAGAAGATAAAGAAATGGTAGTAAAGGCAATTGCCCAGTTGAAAAAACAAGGACTATATCCGGAAAAATTTTAGACAGCATCGAAGGGCATAATCCGAAACAAAAGGAGAAGGATTAACAATGGATGTACAACAGGAAAAATTACAAGAAAAAGCACTGGAAATTACAAAAGAATTTCAGATAGAGGGCACAGCAAAAAGTGCAGTAGTGTATGGAAGCGGTCACATCAATGATACCTTTTTGGTAGCAGGAGAAAAACGATACATTCTTCAGCGGATGAATCATCATATATTTCCACATCCGGAAGAAGTAATGGAAAATATTTTAGGAGTTACCGGTTTTTTTAAAAAGAAGATTGAAAAAGCTGGTGGCGATACTGCACGAGAAACATTAACGGTAATACCAACCAAGGCAGGAAAGGGATTTTTCCTAGACAAAGATGGAGAGTATTGGCGGATGTATCACATGATAGAAGATGCCGTAAGTTATGACAAAGCAGAAAATCAGCAGATTTTTTACGAAAGTGCGGCAGCATTTGGAAAGTTCCAACAACTGCTGGCTGATTATCCCGCAGAAACACTTCATGAGACAATTGTGGGATTTCATGATACAAAAGCACGTTATCAGGCATTTGAAAAAGCAGTAAAAGAGGATAGCTGTGGCAGAGTAAGAGAAGTAGCAGCGGAAATTGCATTTTTTCAAGAAAGAAAAGAGCTGTCACAAGTATTGGGAGAAATGCAAAAGTTGGGAAAATTACCACTTCGTGTAACACATAATGACACCAAGCTAAATAACATTATGATGGATAAAGTGACAGGAAAAGGAATTTGCATTATTGACTTAGATACGGTAATGCCGGGGCTTGCAGTGAATGATTTCGGTGACTCCATTCGTTTTGGAGCAAGTACCGCAGCAGAAGACGAACGGGATTTGTCCAAGGTAAGCTGTGATTTACAGTTGTTTGAGAGCTATGTACAGGGATTTTTAGCAGGCTGTGCAGGCAAATTAACAGAAAATGAAATTGCAATGCTCCCAATGGGGGCAAAAGTCATGACCTATGAATGTGGAATGCGTTTTTTGACAGACTATTTGCAAGGGGACACTTATTTTAAGATTCATCGTGAAAAGCAAAATTTAGACCGGGCCAGAACACAAATACAGTTGGTGAAAGATATGGAGCAGAAATGGAGCAAAATGGAACTGATTGTGAATCATTATAAAAACAACAAGTAAAAGTTTACTGAAAAGCAAAGTAAAGATTATACAGTTTTACTAAAAATAAATGAAAAAATCAAGAGAAAAAACGGAAAATATAGGTAAAACGTAGAAAATAGAAAAACTGTTTTTCAAACATTTCCATAGGTTTTCAGGTGTGCTATAATGTGCATAAAGACAGAAAATTATCAAACATATCATATTTGAGGAGGGAATCTTATGGCAGTTTTAGTAACAGGTGGAGCAGGATACATTGGAAGTCATACTTGTATTGAATTAGTAAATGCAGGTTATGATGTGGTAGTAGTAGATAATCTGGTAAACTCTAGTGAAGAAGCAGTAAAAAGAGTAGAACAGATTACAGGTGCAACGATTCCATTTTATGAAGCAGATATTTTAGACAAAGGAGCATTGGATAAGATTTTTGATAAAGAAAAAATCGACAGTGTAATTCATTTTGCAGGCTTAAAAGCAGTAGGAGAGTCCGTAGCAAAGCCATTAGAATATTATTATAACAATATTACAGGAACATTAGTATTATGCGATGTAATGCGTAATCATGGTGTGAAAAATATTATCTTCTCATCCTCCGCAACTGTTTACGGAGATCCGGCAATCATTCCGATTACGGAGGAATGCCCAAAGGGTGAGATTACCAATCCTTATGGAAGAACAAAAGGAATGTTAGAGCAGATTTTGACCGATTTACATGTCGCTGATTCAGAATGGAATGTAATGTTACTTCGTTACTTCAATCCAATCGGAGCCCATGAAAGCGGATTAATCGGAGAAGATCCGAAAGGAATACCAAACAATCTGGTGCCTTATATTGCACAGGTAGCAGTTGGAAAATTAAAATGCTTAGGTGTATTTGGAAATGATTACGATACTCCAGACGGAACCGGTGTGCGGGATTACATTCATGTCGTAGACCTTGCAAAGGGACATGTAAAGGCATTAAAGAAAATTGAAGAAAACGCCGGTGTAAGCATTTACAATCTGGGAACAGGAAACGGTTATAGTGTACTGGATGTAGTAAAGGCATATGAAAAAGCATGCGGAAAAGAGATTCCTTATGAGATTAAGCCAAGAAGAGCAGGAGATATTGCAACCTGTTACTGTGATGCTTCAAAGGCAAAACGTGAGCTGGGCTGGGAAGCAGAATATGGAATTGAACGTATGTGTGCAGATTCTTGGAGATGGCAGAGCATGAATCCGGATGGATATCGTAAGTAAAAGATATAGCTTATAAAAAAGCTTATAAAAAAGATTATAAGAAACAAAAATAAAACCTGAAAGAATATGGAGAATTTAAGAAATATTTTCCATTCTTTCAGGTTTTTGGTTTATAGGAAATATCCGTTATTTTTCTTAATTTACAGAAAACACGAAAAGTCCCTTGCAAAAAAGAAACAGGAAAGATATGATAAAGAAAAAAGAGAAGGAGCATATCATGCGTAAAGTGATAAAGAAAATTACGGCAAGTGCTTTAGTGATACTTTTGTTGTGTGGATTGTGGGGGCAGACAATTCAGGCAACACAAGAACAGATAGATAATGTCAAAGAAAATATAGATGACTTAGAGGAAAAACAAAAAGAAGCGCAAAAGCAGGCGGAAAATTATTCAGAATCTGCGGATAGTTTAACCGGAGATTTAAAAACGTTAAACGAGAGTTTGGCGCAGGCAACACAGGCATTGAATGAGACAGAAGAACAACTGGCAAATACGCAAACAGAATTAGAACAGACAAAAGTGGATTTAGCAGAGGCGCAGGAACAGGAGCAGCGGCAGTATCAGGCAATGAAAAAGCGTATTCAGTTTATGTATGAAATGGATACAGAGAGTATGATAGAAATACTTATGGAGTCAGAAAGTATTGTGGATTTTCTGAATCGTGGAGAATATATCATAAGTATACATGACTATGACCGAAATATGTTGGAGGTTTATCAGGCAACCAAGGAAGAAATTGCTGCCAAGGAGCAACAGCTAGAAAACCAAGAGGCACAGCTTAGTGCATTACAACAGCAGGAAATAGAAAAGAAACAACAATTAGCAGCATTGGTAGACAGTACCTCCCAACAATTGGTGGCAGCAAAGCAGCAGTTAGAGACTGCAAGGGCAAATGCAGCAAATTACGAAGCAGAAATTGAAAAACAGAAGGCTTACGAAGAACAGTTAGAAGCGCAAAAAGCAGCGGAAGATGCGGCAAGATTAGAAGAAATCAAACGACAGGAAGAAGAAATGAAGCAAAATACGCCTGATATTACACCGATAGAAGCAGATGCTTCAGACCAGGCGCTTTTGGCGGCAATCATCCAATGTGAAGCAGGCGGCGAAAGCTATGAGGGAAAGCTGGCAGTGGGAAGCGTGGTAATTAACCGGTTGCGGAGTTCTCATTTTCCAAACACCATTGCAGGAGTAATCTATCAAAGCGGTCAGTTTTCACCCGTTGCCAGCGGACGGTTTGCAGCAGTTTTAGCCCAAGGGGCAGAAAGTACCTGTGTACAGGCAGCAGCAGAGGTCTTGAGTGGAAGAATTACCGTGGATTGTCTGTATTTTCGGAGAAATACAGGAGACATACAAGGAATTGTAATAGGAAATCATGTTTTTTATTAATACAATGAAAAGGGTTGAAAAGGTCGGTTGTTGTGCATAATAGACAAAAATCGACCTCTTTTCTACGGAAAACAGCAAGGAGAATGATAAAAATATAACAAAGTATCACAAAAAAAGAGGGAAAAACAAAAGGGAGAGAAAGGCGCAAGAGAGGAAGATTTTCCTTGCAATTTAGAGCTACTTGTGCTAGGATAAAGTTATCGCAGGAAGAAGACAATGCCTGTTTCCTTTTTTTTTAACAAAAGATTGTTAAAAAAATAACATACATTGTGAGAGGAATCACACATTGGCTTCAGCGGAAGAGTTAGATACATATTATTTTAGAAAAAGGAGACGAAGAAATGGCAAAGAAAGTAGTTTTAGCAGGCGCATGTCGTACCGCAATCGGTAAAATGGGCGGAGCATTAAGCAATACTCCAGCAGTTGATTTAGGTGCAATTGTAATTAAAGAAGCATTAAACAGAGCTGGTGTTAAGCCAGAGCAGGTTGATGAAGTAATGATGGGATGTGTTATTCAGGCAGCACAGGGACAGAACGTTGCACGTCAGGCTTCTATCAAAGCTGGATTACCAATCGAAGTACCAGCATTTACTTTGAACGTAGTATGTGGTTCCGGTTTGAAATGTGTAAATGAGGCAGCAAACATGATTATGGCAGGACAGGCAGACATCGTGGTTGCAGGTGGTATGGAAAACATGTCCATGGCTCCATATGCTATGACAAAAGCCCGTTTCGGATATCGTATGAATAACGCAACAATCATCGATACCATGGTAAATGATGCATTAACAGACGCATTTAATCACTACCACATGATGATTACAGCAGAAAACGTATGTGATAAATACGGAATTACAAGAGAAGAATTAGACGAGTTCTCTGCAAACAGCCAGCAGAAATGTGAAAAAGCTATGGCAGAAGGAAAATTCGATGACGAAATCGTACCAGTTCCAGTAAAAGTTAAGAAAGAAACTGTTATGTTCGCAAAAGACGAAGGACCTCGTGCTGGTACAACAGCAGAATCTTTAGGAAAATTAAGATGCTGTTCTGGAAAAGAAGACGGAATGGTTACAGCTGGTAATGCTTCCGGTATCAACGATGGTGCAGCAGCAATCGTTGTTATGAGCGAAGAAAAAGCAAAAGAACTTGGTGTTACACCAATGGCTACATGGGTAGCTGGAGCACTTGGCGGAGTTGAGCCGGAAATCATGGGTGTTGGACCAGTTGCATCTACAAAGAGAGTATTAGACAGAACAGGTCTTTCTATCGATGATATGGACTTAATCGAAGCAAACGAAGCATTCGCTGCTCAGTCTATCGCAGTTGCAAGAGATTTGAACTTTGATATGTCTAAGGTAAACGTAAACGGAGGAGCAATCGCATTAGGACATCCAGTAGGAGCTTCCGGATGCCGTATCCTTGTTACTTTATTACACGAAATGCAGAAGAGAGATGCTAAGAGAGGTCTTGCAACACTGTGTATCGGTGGTGGAATGGGCTGCTCTACAATCGTAGAAAGAGACTAATTCCAAATAAAAGAAAGTAATAATGCAGGTGCCCTTTTGGACACCTGCTCAAGTTATAAAACAATAAGGAGGAATCAACAAGATGAAAGTTGGTATTATTGGAGCAGGAACTATGGGTTCCGGAATTGCACAGGCATTCGCACAGACAGAAGGATATGAAGTATATCTGTGTGATATTAATGATGAATTTGCAGCAAATGGTAAAAAGAAAATTGCAAAAGGATTCGAAAAGAGAATTGCAAAAGGAAAAATGGAACAGGCAGCTGCAGATGCTATCTTAGCTAAAATTACTACTGGAACTAAAGAAATCTGTAAAGATGCTGATTTAGTAGTAGAAGCAGCTTTGGAAGTAATGGATGTAAAAAAACAGACATTCAAAGAGTTACAGGATATTGTTCCGGCTGATTGTATGTTTGCAACAAACACATCTTCTCTTTCTATTACAGAAATTGGTGCAGGACTTGACAGACCAGTTATCGGTATGCATTTCTTCAACCCGGCTCCAGTTATGAAGTTAGTAGAAGTTATCAAAGGTGAAAACACACCAGATGATATGAAAGATAAAATCGTTAAGATTTCTGAAGAAATCGGAAAAACTCCAGTAGAAGTAAACGAAGCAGCAGGATTCGTTGTAAACAGAATCTTAATCCCAATGATTAACGAAGCAGTTGGAATCTATGCTGATGGAGTAGCTTCTGTTGAAGGTATCGACACAGCTATGAAATTAGGTGCTAACCATCCAATGGGACCTTTAGCATTAGGAGATTTAGTAGGACTTGATATTTGTCTTGCAATCATGAATGTATTATATGACGAAACAGGAGATCCAAAATACCGTCCACATCCACTTCTTAAGAAAATGGTTCGTGCAGGTAAATTAGGACAGAAGACTGGAATCGGATTCTACGATTACTCTAAGTAATCTGCAAACTTAGTTTAAAATAATAAATTAAAATAAAGGAGTGTTAAAATCATGGATTTTTCTTTAGATAAAAAACATGAAATGGCGAGAACTCTGTTCAGAGACTTCGCTGAAACAGAAGTAAAGCCTCTCGCACAGGAAGTTGATGAAACAGAAGTTTTCCCACAGGGAACCGTTGATAAAATGGCAAAATACGGCTTTATGGGAATTCCAGTGCCAAAGGAATATGGCGGACAGGGATGTGATCCTTTAACATACGCTATGTGTGTAGAAGAGTTATCTAAAGTATGTGCTACAACAGGTGTTATCGTATCTGCACATACATCTCTTTGTATTGACCCAATTATGACATATGGTACAGAAGAACAGAAACAGAAATATGTTACTCCACTTGCAAAAGGTGAAAAACTTGGTGCATTCGGATTAACAGAGCCAGGTGCTGGTACTGATGCTCAGGGTTGCCAGACTAAGGCTGTATTAGATGGTGATGAATGGGTATTAAACGGATCTAAGTGCTTTATCACAAATGGTAAAGTTGCAGACGTTTATATCGTAATTGCAATCACAAGTGTTACAGAAGATAAGAGAGGAAGAAAGAAAAAGAACTTCTCTGCATTTATCGTAGAAAAGGGAGCTCCGGGATTCTCTTTCGGAACAAAAGAAAAGAAGATGGGTATCCGTGGTTCTTCTACATACGAGCTGATTTTCGAAGACTGCAGAATTCCAAAAGATGCATTATTAGGACCTGAAGGAAAAGGTTTCCCAATCGCTATGCATACTTTGGATGGTGGACGTATCGGTATTGCATCTCAGGCACTTGGTATTGCAGAAGGTGCATTAGAAAGAGCAATCGAATATACAAAAGAAAGAAAACAGTTTGGACGTTCTATCGCTCAGCAGCAGAATACACAGTTCAAGTTAGCTGATATGGCTGCAAGAATTGAAGCTGCACAGTTATTAGTATATAAAGCTGCTATGGCAAAAGCAACTCAGAAAGTATATTCTGTAGAAGCTGCTAAAGCTAAATTATTTGCAGCAGAAACTGCAATGGCAGTAACAACAGAGGTTGTTCAGTTATTCGGTGGATACGGATACATCAGAGAATACGATGTAGAACGTATGATGCGTGATGCTAAGATTACTGAAATCTACGAAGGAACTTCTGAAGTTCAGCGTATGGTTATCTCTGGAGCATTATTGAAATAGTCGCGATAAGCAAAAGAGAATGGAACAATAAAATATGAGTAATGTTTGCATGAACGAATATTTTAGGGTGCCATTCGAAGCGCAACGCGCCTGAGGAAACACAAAGTGTTTGCGAAGGTTTTGCTTATTATTGAGCAAATAATAAAAAATAAAAACAAGGAGTGAAATACCGTGAAAATAGTTGTATGTGTAAAACAGGTACCAGATACAAAAGGCGGAGTTAAATTTAATCCAGACGGTACTTTGAATAGAGCTGCAATGCTTACTATTATGAACCCAGATGATAAAGCTGGTTTGGAAGCAGCACTTAGATTAAAAGATCAGTATGGTGCAGAAGTAACTGTACTTACTATGGGTCTTCCAAAAGCTGATGAAGTTCTTCGTGAAGCATTAGCAATGGGTGCAGACAAAGGAATTCTTGTAACAGATAGAGTATTAGGTGGAGCTGATACATGGGCTACATCTACTACAATCGCTGGTGCAATCAGAAATCTTGAATATGATTTAGTTATCACAGGACGTCAGGCAATCGATGGAGATACTGCACAGGTAGGACCTCAGATTGCAGAACATCTTGGACTTCCAGTAATTTCTTATGCACAGGATATTAAAGTAGAAGGAGATTCTGTAATTGTACAGCGTCAGTACGAAGACAGATATCATGAATTAAAAGCAAAAATGCCTTGCTTAATTACAGCATTATCTGAATTAAACGAGCCACGTTATATGACTCCAGGCGGAATCTTCGATGCATATGATAAAGAAGTAACCGTATGGGGAAGAGCAGACTTAAAGGATGTTGATGATGCAAACCTTGGTCTGAAGGGATCTCCAACAAAGATTGCAAAAGCATCTGATAAGGTTCCAAAGGGAGCTGGAGAGATGTTAGCAGGTGATTCTCCAGAAGAATTAGTTAACGCTTTAGTTGGAAAATTCAAAGAGAAACATATTATCTAGTATATAAGGAAGAGTGGTGAACAAGATGGGTTTAGAAGCATATAAAGGAGTATTTGTCTTTGCACAGCAGGTAGACAACGTTTTAGATGGCGTTGCATTTGAATTACTTGGAAAAGGTAAAGACTTAGCAAAAGATTTAAATACAGACGTAACAGCAGTATTAATCGGATCTGGAGTAAAAGGTCTTGTTGATGAATTAGCTGAGTACGGCGCAGATAAGGTTATCGTTGTTGATGACCCAGAATTAAAAGATTACAGAACAGAGCCATACGCACATGCACTTGCATCTGTTATCGATGAATATAAACCAGAAATCATGTTAGTTGGTGCAACTGCAATTGGTCGTGACCTTGGTCCTACTGTTTCTGCAAGAGTAGCAACAGGTCTTACAGCTGACTGTACAGTACTTGAAATTGGTAACTTCCCAATCAATCCAGGTCCAAATCAGAAACCAAATCAGTTACTGATGACTCGTCCTGCATTCGGTGGAAATACTATCGCTACAATCGCTTGCCCAGACAATCGTCCTCAGATGGCAACTGTTCGTCCAGGCGTTATGCAGAAAATTGCTCCGGTAAAAGGTGCAAAAGCAGAAGTAATCGAATACAATCCGGGATTTACACCAAACAACAGATATGTTGAAATCTTAAATGTTGTAAAGGCTGTAAAGAATACTGCAAATATCATGGATGCAAAAGTATTAGTATCCGGTGGTCGTGGAGTTGGTTCTAAAGAAAACTTCAAGATGTTAGAAGAACTTGCAGAAGTATTAGGCGGAACAGTAAGTTGTTCTCGTGCTGCTGTTGAAAATGGCTGGTTACCAGTAGATTTACAGGTTGGACAGACTGGAAAAACAGTTCGTCCTCAGATTTACTTTGCAATCGGTATTTCCGGAGCAATCCAGCACGTTTCCGGTATGGAAGATTCTGATCTTATCATTGCAATCAACAAAGACGAATCTGCACCAATCTTTGATGTGGCAGATTATGGCTTAGTTGGAGATTTGAACAAAATCGTTCCTGCATTAACAAAAGCTTTAAAGGCTGAAATGGCAGACTAATAAGCAAATTATTAAGAAAGGGTCACTACTTATGAGGTAGTGACTCTTTTGTGCGTTGTTGATTTACTCAAAAAAAAATTGTAAAAATACAGTTTCTATTTAAAATAAAATGTGATATAATGAGCGAAAGAGAGTCAGAGGGAACTTGTTCACTCTTGACGAACGGCGAAATTATTGAGTGATAAAATCACGATATAATAAATATATTCATAGAGACTTATGGACATACCATAGGTCTCTCATTTTGAGAAAAGAAAAGAGAGGTGAAAAGAATGGACAATTGTGATGGTTGTGGGCGAAGTAGAAGCGATGGACATAGGCATCGAGTAGAGAAAAGCAGCGATATCCGGTTGTCTTTTCTTTTTGCAGTGATAAGATAACGCATGGTTATGTCCATCATACAGCTCCTTATAGAATAATTAGTTAAAAATATAGGAGGAAAAAGATGGAAATTAAAAATGAAAAAGAAATACGGCATGAGTCAGAAATTATGCCGGAAAAGCCAGACTATGCCAAAGAACTGGAAGCTATCATCAAAAGTGATGCATCTGATACACAAATACGGGAACGATTGGAAGATTACCATGAAAACGATATTGCAGATGTATTAGAAGAATTGACGTTAGAAGAACGTAAAAAACTCTATCGGATTTTAGGAAAAGAAACGGTATCAGAGATTTTTACTTATTTAGAAGACGTTGAGACATATATTAATGAATTGGATTCAGAAGTAGCGGCAGATATTATCGAGTCCATGGATGCGGATGACGCAGTAGATGTTTTGGATGAATTAGAGGAAGAAAAAAGTCAGGAATTAATAGAATTGTTGGATGCGGAATCACGACATGATATTGACTTGATTCATTCCTATGACGAAGATGAAATTGGTAGTTATATGACTACGAATTTTATTACGATAAAAAGAGGGGTAACAGTTCGACAGGCAATGAAAGCCTTAGTAGAACAGGCTGCCGAAAAGGATAATATTGGAACGGTATATGTACAGGAAAGTGACGATACTTTTTACGGTGCAATTGACTTAAAGGATTTGATTATTGCACGGGATTATACGCAGTTAGAAGATTTAATCAGTACTTCCTATCCGTATGTTTATGCAAAAGAAACAGTGGAACAGTGTATTGAGGATTTGAAGGACTATTCCGAGGATTCTATTCCGGTATTAGATAATGATAATCGGATTTTAGGTGTTATTACCGCTCAGGATTTAATTGAAGTGGTAGATGAAGAAATGGGAGAAGACTATGCCATGTTGGGAGGTCTTACCGCAGAAGAAGATATACAGGAACCTATATTTCAAAGTATTCGTAAGCGTATCCCATGGCTGATTATCTTGATGTTTTTAGGACTGGGTGTTTCAGCAGTTGTGGGGATATTTGAAAAAGTAGTAGCCGAGTTGACCTTGGTAATGGCATTCCAATCACTGATTTTAGGAATGTCAGGAAATGTGGGAACACAGTCTCTGGCAGTAACCATTCGTGTATTGATGGATGAGAATCTTTCTATGAAAGAAAAACTACATTTGGTATGGAAAGAGACCAGAATCGGATTTTTAAACGGTGTATTACTTGGAATATTAGGATTTGGAATTATCGGTGTGTATATTTGGCTGGTAAAGGGAAAGGCTGTCATGTTTGCATTTGCAGTTTCGGGATGTATCGGTTTAGCGCTTGTAGCAGCTATGATGATTTCAGGATTTAATGGTGCTATGATACCAATTGTATTTAAAAAACTGAAAATGGACCCTGCCATTGCCTCAGGCCCGTTGATTAGTACCATTAACGACTTGGTAGGTGTAGTGGTATATTATGGATTAGCGTGGATATTTCTAATCAATATACTGCATTTGAATTTGTTGTAAATGCAGAAAAAATATGCTATACTTAGTCCGCGTGATGAAGCAATCACTTTTAGAAAAATGCTTACATTCAACAAAGGATGAGGTATATGCATGAATAAAAGGCGACAAATCGGGATTTTATTGGTCATGTTCTGTTGTATACTATGCAGCTGTACGAAAGTTACCAGGGAGACTATTTCCAATAACACAAAAAATGAAGTGGCAGAACAGCCGATTTTAGAAACGGTACAACAGGGTGAATTAAAAGAGGCAACAGAAAATCAAGAGGATAACTTAGGAGATGCAATAGAACAGGTTTTGGATTGTGCAAATCGAGAGTTTATTGGTGGATATTTGTTAGATGAATCTTTTTTTCTGTGGTTATCTGGAGTATATGGCGAAGAATGTGTTTATAAGTTAGCAGATGCGGTAAAGGAAGAATTTCAAGATTGTGAACAATGGTATGCCATTACGGGAAAGTCCATTCATGTGTTGTGGCTGGAATATTGTGAATGCACAGGATTTCAAAGCTACATGTTAGAAAATGTATATCAAAAAGAGTGTGCAGATAAAAATCAGGTAGTTTTGGATTTTACAGGTGATATTAATCTGTGTGAGGATTGGTCTACCACAGAGTATCTGGATACACAGCCGGATGGAATAGAAGACTGTATGTCAGAAGCGTTAGTGTCAGAAATGCGAAATGCTGATATTCTGATGATTAATAATGAGTATACTTACAGTACCGGTGGAGAACCGTTAGCAGGGAAAACGTACACTTTTCGGGCAAATCCCAGAAGAGTAAGTGTTTTGGGAACGTTAGGAGCAGATATTGTTTCCGTAGCGAACAATCATGTATATGACTATGGACCAACAGCATTGGTGGATACCTTAGAAACATTAGAACAGGCAGGAATGCCTTATGTGGGTGCAGGACGTAATTTAGAAGAGGCAATGCAGCCGGTTTCTTTCATTGCAAATGGACGTAAAATTACCATTGTAGCTGCAACGCAGATTGAACGTTCTACTAATTATACCAAAGAAGCAACAGCAGATAGTCCGGGAGTGTTAAAGACATTGAATCCGGAGAAGTTTCTTTTGGTGATAGAAAAGGCTCGTAAAAACAGTGATTATGTGATTGCATTTGTACATTGGGGAACAGAAGGAACGAATCACTATGGCAGTGATCAGGTGAGTTTGGGACAACAATTTATTGATGCAGGAGCGGACGTGATTATCGGTGGTCACACCCATTGTCTTCAGGGATTTGATTATTATGAGGGAAAGCCGATTATTTACAGCCTTGGCAATTTTTGGTTTAATGACAAGAAGTTAGATACCGGATTGTCACAAGTGATTATCCATACAGATTCTAATGACATAGATTTTCGTTTTTTACCTTGTATTCAGCAAAATTGTGTAACATTTTTAGTGGAAGACGCAGGGGAAAAACAGCGTATTTTGGATTTTATGCAGGAGATTTCCGCACCGGGAGTTCAGGTGAATAGTGAAGGCTATGTAAGCGAAGAATAGACAACGTGCCGTATGGAATTATGTAATCCCAACGGTTAAATATAAACAAATTTTTTTAAGAAAGAGGAGACTATTATGAGTAAGAAACCTACCGTATTAATGATTTTGGATGGATTTGGATTAAATGAAAATCATAAGGCAAATGCTGTATATGAAGCCAATACGCCTAATATTGATGCACTGATGAAAGAATATCCATTTGTAAAAGGAAATGCAAGTGGACTTGCAGTAGGACTTCCGGATGGACAGATGGGTAACTCTGAAGTAGGACATCTGAATATGGGTGCAGGAAGAATCGTTTATCAGGAATTAACCAGAATTACCAAAGAAATCGAGGATGGAGATTTCTTTAAAAACGAAGCATTACTTGCCGGAATGAAGAATGTAAAGGAAAATAATTCAGCACTTCATTTATTTGGACTTTTATCTGACGGTGGTGTGCACAGCCATAATACACATTTATATGGATTGTTGGAAATGGCAAAAAGAGAAGGAATTGAAAAAGTATATGTGCATTGCTTCTTAGACGGACGTGATACAGCACCAACTTCCGGTAAAGGATTTATTGAAGAATTAGAAAATAAAATGAAAGAAATTGGTGTAGGTGAAATTGCTTCCATCATCGGACGTTACTATGCAATGGATCGTGATAACCGTTGGGATAGAGTAGAGGCAGCTTATAAGGCAGTTGCAAACGGCGAAGGTAAAAAAGCAGCCAGTGCAGTAACTGCAATTGAAGCTTCTTATGCAGAAGAAGTTACAGATGAATTTGTAGTACCTACTGTAATTGAAAAAGATGGAAACCCAGTTGCTACTGTAAATGATAAAGACAGTGTTATCTTCTTTAACTTCCGTCCTGACCGTGCAAGAGAAATTACCAGAGCATTCTGTGCAGATGATTTTGACGGATTTGAAAGAGGAGCAAGAAAGAACGTTACTTATGTATGCTTTACAGAATATGATGTAACAATTCCAAATAAGTTAGTAGCATTCCATAAAGTAGAGTTGAAGAATACATTTGGACAGATTCTTGCAGAAAATGGAAAAACTCAGGCAAGAATTGCTGAGACAGAAAAATATGCACATGTTACATTCTTCTTTAATGGTGGTGTAGAAGAACCAAACAAGGGAGAAGACAGAATTTTAGTAAAATCTCCAAAAGTAGCTACTTATGACTTGAAACCGGAAATGAGTGCATATGAAGTTTGTGATAAATTAGTAGGGGCAATTAAGTCTGATAAATATGATGTAATTATCATTAACTTTGCGAACCCGGATATGGTAGGACATACCGGAGTAGAAGCAGCAGCAATTGCAGCGGTAGAAGCAGTAGATACTTGTGTAGGAAAAGCAGTAGAGGCATTAAAAGAAGTAGACGGAACAATGTTTGTTTGTGCAGACCACGGTAATGCAGAACAGTTGATTGATTATACAACAGGAGAAAGCTATACAGCACATACAACCAATCCGGTTCCATTTATTTTGGTAAATTATGATTCCGCATATACCTTAAGAGAAGGCGGATGTTTAGCTGATATAGCACCAACTTTACTTGAGATTATGGGAATGGAACAGCCGGCAGACATGACTGGAAAATCCTTATTAGTAAGAAAATAAAAAGAACAATAAAAGCATAGAGAAAAGGAGCTGTTGCATGAAGTATGCGTACAGCTCCTTTGTATGTAAAATATTTATGTACACGAGAGAATTATAGTTTTGAGCAGCGAGACACATGCTCACGAATACCTCTAATTAACTCAGGTTGAGGATTCACAAATTCACCTCCATAAGAATAGTGAGAACCATCGATAATATTGCAGCGAACAATTTGGAGAGTTGCAACATAACGGATATCATTTTGAAAGTTCACAGAAGCATTAAAATAGTAATCCAGAGGTAAAATACACTCGGAAGTAAATCCTACACCGTGTTCGGAAATATCAGTTACTTCTATTGGTGCGTCTAGCTGGTGAATGCCGGAAACATCCTGTTTATATAAGTCACAGATACTCAAAGTAAGGTGTATAGGAACTCTGGGACTTCTTCTTTTTTCAATCATAACAATAAACTCCTCCATTCTTATAAGCATACCTTAACAGAATATTTTCACTTCGTCAAGATAAGAGCTAATACGAACGTTTATAAGTAGAACTTATAAAACAACTAAATTATACAAAATATCTAAAGAAACGACGAAAATTTTCTACAATTAGAAAGAGGGTATCTGGGTGGAATTTCATTGACTTAGGGAAAGCGTCTGTATTATAATCAAAACATATGTTAGAATATGCACCGAATAGGTGCCAATATCAGGAAAGTGAGAATGGAGGATAACAATGAGTATTCAGGAATTTAAACCAGTAAAAGAAGGAAAGGTACGCGAAGTTTATGATAATGGAGATAATCTGATTATTGTAGCAACAGATAGAATTTCTGCGTTTGATGTTATTTTGAAAAATAAAGTTACAAAGAAAGGTGCAATCCTTACACAGATGTCTAAGTTTTGGTTTGATTTTACAAAAGACATTGTACCGAACCATATGCTTTCCGTGGATGTGAATGATATGCCGGAATTTTTTAGAAATGAGAAATTTGATGGTAACAGTATGATGTGTAAAAAGTTGGAGATGCTTCCAATTGAATGTATCGTGCGTGGATATATTACAGGAAGTGGTTGGGCAAGCTATCAGGAAAACGGAACAGTTTGTGGAATTAAATTGCCGGAAGGATTAAAAGAATCAGATAAATTACCGGAACCAATCTATACACCAAGTACAAAGGCAGATTTAGGTGACCATGATGAGAATATTTCTTTTGAAAAGAGTGTAGAAGTATTAGAGAAAATTTATCCGGGTAAAGGTGCAGATTATGCACAGCAGATTAAGGATTGTACAATTGCATTGTATAAGAAATGTGCAGAATATGCATTAAGCAAGGGAATCATTATTGCAGATACAAAGTTTGAATTTGGTTTAGATGAGAATGGAAAGGTTGTTTTAGGTGACGAAATGCTCACACCGGATAGTTCTCGTTTCTGGCCATTAGAGGGATATGAAGCAGGAAAATCACAGCCATCCTTTGACAAGCAGTTTGTAAGAGATTGGTTAAAGCAGAATCCGGATAGTGATTATTTACTGCCACAGGAAGTAGTAGATAAGACAGTAGATAAGTATAAAGAAGCATATGAATTGTTAACCGGAAAAAAATTTGCATAGTAGAACTGGAGAAATCTATGAACAATGATAAGATAGAAAAGAATATTTCAGGAGACGAATTACACGAAGAATGTGGTGTCTTTGGAATGTATGATTTTGATGGAAATGACGTAGCATCTACCATTTATTATGGGTTGTTTGCATTACAGCACAGAGGACAGGAAAGCTGTGGTATCGCAGTAAGTGAAACCAATGGTCCAAAAGGAAAAGTGACTTCTCATAAGGGAATGGGACTGGTAAATGAAGTGTTCACTCAGGAAAATCTGGAAATGATGAAGGGTGATATTGGAGTAGGTCATGTACGTTATTCCACTGCCGGAGCATCTACCAGAGAGAATGCACAGCCATTGGTGTTAAATTATGTAAAGGGTACCTTGGCATTGGCACACAATGGTAACTTAATTAATGCAAAGGAATTGCGTCATGATTTGGAATATACAGGAGCTATTTTCCAGACAACAATTGATTCAGAAGTAATCGCATATCACATTGCAAGAGAGCGTTTGAATAGTAAAACAGTAGAAGAAGCAGTGGGACGTGCAATTAAAAAGATTAAAGGTGCATTTTCCTTAGTAGTTATGAGCCCAAGAAAATTAATCGGTGCAAGAGATCCATTTGGATTTAAGCCTCTTTGTATCGGAAAGCGTGATAATGCTTATATTTTGGCATCTGAGACCTGTGCTCTTGATACTGTTGGAGCAGAGTATGTAAGAGATGTACTTCCGGGAGAGATAGTAACTATTACACCGGAAGGAATTCAGTCAGATACAAGCTTATGTTTGCCGAAAGAGCAGGAAGCACGATGCATTTTTGAGTATATTTACTTTGCAAGACCGGATAGCCATATTGATGGAGTTAGTGTATATGCCTCCAGAATCAAAGCAGGACGTTTCCTTGCCATGGATTCACCGGTAGAGGCAGATTTGGTTGTTGGTGTACCGGAATCCGGTAATGCAGCGGCGTTAGGTTACGCAATGGAATCTGGAATACCATATGGAACTGCTTTTGTAAAAAACGGTTATGTGGGTCGTACCTTTATAAAACCAAAGCAGAGTAATCGTGAATCAAGTGTAAAAATAAAATTAAATGTATTAGCGGAGTCTGTCAAAGGAAAACGTGTTATTATGATAGATGATTCCATTGTGCGTGGAACTACTTCAGACCGTATTGTAAAGATGCTTCGTGAAGCAGGAGCAACAGAAGTACATGTGAGAATTTCTTCACCGCCATTTTTGTGGCCATGCTATTTTGGAACCGATATCCCAGAGAGAAATCAGTTAATCGCATATAATCGTACAATCGAAGAAATTCGTGATATTATCGGAGCAGACAGCTTAGGCTATCTTGGAATAGAACGATTAACAGAATTATCCGAAGGACTGCCAATCTGTACGGGATGCTTTAATGGAAAATATCCAATGGAACCACCAAAAGACGATATCCGTGGAGACTATGAGCGATAAGCAGCGACGATGGACTTTTGAGAAAAGCTGTGCTTGCTTGCAGGCAAAAAGCTTTTCGTGAAAGGACATAGGAGTGTAACGGACACTGCGATTGTAAAATATTTAAAGGTGCAACGTACATCGAAAATGAGCAGAGCGAATTCGCAGTGAGCGTCGCTGCTGTCAGCAAAGTAAGAGAGAAAAGGAGAATAAAAATGGCAACAGATAGATACAACAGCCCATTATCTGAACGTTATGCAAGCAAGGAAATGCAGTATATTTTTTCACCAGATATGAAGTTTCGTACATGGAGAAAATTGTGGATTGCTCTTGCTGAAACAGAAATGGAACTTGGATTAAGCGAGAACGGTAAGCCTGTTATTACACAGGAACAGATTGATGAAATGAAGAGTCATATCGATGACATTAATTATGATGTGGCAAAAGAAAGAGAAAAATTAGTACGTCATGATGTTATGAGTCATGTATATGCATATGGACAGCAGTGTCCAAAAGCAGCAGGAATTATCCATTTAGGAGCAACTTCCTGTTATGTAGGTGATAATACAGATATCATCGTAATGAACGAAGCGTTAAAATTAGTTCATAAAAAACTGGTAAATGTAATTGCAGAGCTTGGTAAATTTGCAGATACATACAAGGATTTACCTACCTTAGCATTTACACATTTCCAGCCGGCACAGCCTACTACCGTAGGAAAAAGAGCGACTCTTTGGGCACAGGAATTTATCATGGACTTAGAAGATTTAGAATATGTACAGAATAGTTTGAAGCTTTTAGGTTCTAAAGGAACAACAGGAACACAGGCAAGCTTCCAAGAGTTATTTGCAGGAGATCAGGAAACGATTGATAAAATCGATCCAATGATTGCTGAAAAAATGGGATTTAAGGATTGCTATGCAGTTTCCGGACAGACCTATTCCAGAAAAGTAGACACAAGAGTAGCAAATGTTTTAGCAGGAATTGCAGCAAGTGCTCATAAGATGTCTAATGATATTCGTTTGTTACAGCACTTAAAAGAAGTAGAAGAGCCATTTGAAAAGAATCAGATTGGTTCCTCCGCTATGGCATATAAGAGAAACCCAATGCGTTCTGAACGTATTGCATCATTAGCACGTTATGTGATGGTAGATGCTTTAAACCCTGCAATTACTTCTGCTACACAGTGGTTTGAAAGAACTTTGGATGATTCAGCAAACAAACGTCTTTCTATTCCAGAAGGATTTTTAGCAATTGATGGAATCTTAGACCTTTGCCTCAATGTAGTAGATGGATTGGTAGTATATGACAAAGTAATCCGTAAACACATGATGGCAGAACTTCCATTTATGGCAACAGAAAATATTATGATGGATGCTGTAAAGAACGGTGGAAACCGTCAGGAAATGCACGAAAAGATTCGTCAGCTTTCTATGGAAGCAGGAAAAAATGTGAAAGTAGAGGGAAAAGATAACAATCTGTTAGAGTTAATTGCAGCAGACCCAGCATTTAATTTAACCTTAGAAGAACTTGAAAAATCCATGGACCCATCTAAATATGTAGGTCGTGCACCATTGCAGGTAGAGAAATTCCTTCAGAATGTTGTAAATCCGGTACTTGAGAAAAATAAAGATGTACTTGGAATGACAGCAGAAATAAATGTATAAGTCGAAAAAGATTCCCGGAAACGGGAATCTTTTAGCGTATAGATAAAGTATGTGTATGAAATGAGTTGGTGTATATGATGGAAAAAATATACATCACTTTATTTTTGTGTTATCATTGATGATGAAGAAAAATTTATATTTTATGAATTTGACAAATCGGAAGTTGCGGAGATGTTGAGATGATGAAAAAATACAAAATGGGTTTTGATATATGGGGATTGATTACTTTCATTATTATTATGATTCCTAATTTTATTTGGTTTGCAGTTCCGGCACCAAATGATATTTTAAGGGGAGAGTCAGTTACAGAAACAGTAGATACAATAGCATCTATATGTCAGGTGTTAATGCTTATGTCGTTGTGTACAATCATTAATCAAAATCGTAAAAAAATAAGTATCACACGATTTATTATAGCTACAATTATTTGTTGTTTACTGTATTTTCTATGTTGGATATTTTATTATGCAGGTGTGACGAATGCCATTGTTATATTGGGGATGATTATTTTTCCGTGTTTGACATTCCTGTTTTTTGCTATTGACAGAAAAAATATGATTGCTATTATACCTATTTCCATATTTTCGATATGTCATTTGATTTATGGAATGGTTAATCATATTATTTAAGAAACTTCCAATTTTTCGAGATGACGATAGACAAGAAAATTGACATATAAAGTTGAATGTTAAAATAATACAACTATGCATATTTATTCGATAATATACATAGCTGTATTATTTTTTAGGCTCTTTGTCAAGAGTTGGGGTAAAACCCTTATGAGAGGAAATGAAAGTTTCCT